>NZ_NOIF01000283.1 GCF_002265265.1 Photobacterium sanguinicancri | reverse complement strand
ATAAAAGAGTAAAGAGTAAAGTCTATTGAACTCTTTATTAACAAAGCATTATGAAAACACAGAGCTTGCTCTGTGTTTGTCTATAACAATACTCATTATCGGAATTAACAATGAGCATTTCTCAAAATTTACCACCTAAACAGCCTGAGTCAGATGAAATCGACTTAGGGAAACTGTTTGGTATTTTAGTCGATAGTCGCTGGATGATTATCGCGGTTACCATTATTTTCAGTGTTGTCGGGGTATGTTATGCCTTGCTAGCAACACCTGTTTATAAAGCTGATGCGCTGTTGCAAGTTGAAACGAAAAGCAGCGGCATGCCAGCACTCGGTGATATGGGGGAATTATTCGCCCAAGAGTCATCTGCAACCACAGAGATTGAAATTATTAAATCTCGGATGGTGCTAGGAAAAACCGTTGATAAGTTAAATTTAACCACAGTTGCTGTGCCGAATTATTTGCCAATGATTGGTAAAGGCTTAGCTCGTATTACGGGTGATGAATCATTTATATCTATCGCGCGTTTTGAAATACCTAAACACATTGAAGTCCCTGTATTTAATTTAATTGTTACGGATTCAGAGTTGGGTACATTTACCTTAGTTGATAGCAATGAACGTGAAGTGCTAACGGGCAGAGTCAACGAACTTGCGCAAAATGGTGATTACCGTTTATTTGTAACGGCGTTAACGGGTGACAATGAAAGTACATTTACAATAGCCAAACAATCACGTTTAGATGCCATTCAATCATTACAACAAGAATTAGCGGTAAGTGAACGTGGTAAACAAACGGGCATTTTACAGCTGTCGTTAACCGGTGAAAACCGCGCTAACATTGAACGTGTTTTAAATGATATTAGCCAAAACTATTTTCTACAAAATGTCGAGCGTAACTCGGCAGAAGCGGAAAATAGCTTGGCGTTTTTGCGTAAGCATTTACCTGATATTAAATCAGAGCTGATTACGGCAGAAGATAAGCTAAACCGCTTCCGCCAAGCTAATGATTCGATAGATCTTGGTTTAGAGGCTAAATCGACACTTGAGGTAATGGTAAAGTTAGAAGCGCAGTTAAACGAGCTAACATTTAAAGAAAGTGAAATTTCACAGCGTTTTACCAAAGAACACCCAGCCTACAGCGCGTTACTTGAAAAACGTCAAACATTATTAGGCGAACGTGAACGATTAAATAAACAAGTACAAAAGTTGCCTAAAACACAGCGTGAAATACTGCGTATGACGCGAGATGTGGAAGTTAACCAACAGATTTATGTTCAGCTACTGAATAAAGTGCAAGAGCTTAATATTGTTAAAGCCAGTACTGTTGGTAATGTCCGTATTTTAGATGTGGCACAATCTTACACTCGAGCAGTTGAACCTAAGAAGCCTCTTATTGTCGTTTTAGCGACTTTATTGGGTGGTATGCTGGCTGGTGCGATTGCATTACTTAAAGCCGCTTTCCACCGTGGTGTTGAAAACCCAGATGACATTGAAGCCTTAGGCTTGCCTGTATACGCCAGTGTGCCTATGTCAGACTGGCAAATAGAGATAGAGAAGAAACGAGGCAACAAAAAAACACTATTACCGGTTGAGCAAACCTTGCTTGCGGTCTCTAACCCTGCCGATTTATCTATTGAAGCATTACGAAGCTTACGTACCAGTTTGCACTTTGCGATGATGGAAGCGAAAAACAATATTCTAATGATCTCAGGCCCTAGTCCTGGTATTGGTAAATCTTTTGTTTCGGCTAATATGGCTGCAGTAGTTGCCAAAGCAGGGCAACGTGTATTAGTGATAGACGCCGATATGCGAAAAGGCCGAATGGAACAGCAATTAGCCGTTGTAAATAAAATCGGCTTATCTGATTTTCTGTCAGGTCAAACAAGCATTGAAAGCTTAATTAAACAGCCGGGTGTTGAGAATTTAGATTTTATTAGCCGTGGTAACGTACCACCTAACCCATCTGAGTTATTAATGCACCCGCGTTTTAAAGAGCTAATTGATTGGGCGTCAGAAAATTACGATATTGTAATAGTCGATACACCGCCAATTCTAGCGGTAACCGATCCTGCAATTGTGGGTGCTCACGCTGGTACAACACTCTTGGTTGGACGTTTTGGCCAGAATACAGCGAAAGAAATTGCCGTGACCAAACAACGCTTTGAGCAGAACGGAATCGAAGTGAAAGGCTTTATTCTGAATGCTGTGGTGCGTAAAGCAAGCAGCTATTATGGCGGCAACTATGGTTATTATAATTATAGTTATGAGTCGAAAAAATAAAGTGAACTTATGATCGTAATAAAAGAGAGGTGCTGTCTGCACTTCTCTTTTTGATTATTATTTTTTTGATGACTGAAATTTTAAGGACCTATTGGGAACCTTAGTTAAAAACAAGCAAAACCCAAGGTTTATAAGGGCTAGCCCGCAATGGGTTGTCTCAGGGCAAGATCATGAAGAACCCTTATTCTGAAAGGGGTCAGCCGCTATTGAAATTTAATTAAAACTACAGTTTGCTGCACAAAACTGCAATCTCAATTAGGATCAATTTGACGATCTATATCAGCTGTGATCATATACTTATCTTTCAGTATATGGATATCATTCATGAACGGACTTAGCCTTTTGGATCATATTTCAATAATCAAAGACCCACGGCAACAGTGGAAAATAGAACACAAATTGACAGACATTATATTTTTGTCGATTGTCGCTGTTATTGGTGGTGCTGATGGTTGGGAAGAAATACAAGATTTTGGTGAAGACCACCTTGATTGGCTCAAGCAATATGGCGATTTTGAGAGTGGCATTCCCGTCCATGACACTATTGCTAGAGTGATGGGGATGATATCAGCTAAACAGATGCAAAAGTGCTTTGCTCTGTGGATGGATGACTGTCACCAAGCGACTGACGGTGATGTCATTGCGATTGATGGTAAAACTCTGCGAGGCACTTATGACAAAGGAAGGCGTCAAGGCGCAATCCATATGGTGAGTGCCTTTAGTGCTGCAAATCAAGTTGTTATTGGGCAGGTTAAAACATCAGAGAAATCGAATGAAATCACCGCTATTCCTGAACTTCTGAAGTTACTCGACATACATGGATGTCTTGTCACTATTGATGCTATGGGCTGTCAGCGTGATATCGCTAAGACTATAGTCGACAAAGGTGCAGATTATTTATTGGCGGTAAAAGGTAATCAAAAGCACTTAGAGAAGGCTTTTAATGACTACTTTAGAATGGAGATGCTGCAAAACTTCGAAGGAAGCTCATACAGTACTCAAGAAGAAGGACATGGTCGTAAAGAAACCCGCGTAGCGCTAGTCAATGAAGATTTGTCGGTACTGGGTGATATTGCTTATGATTGGTCAGAATTAAAAGTAATGGGTATCGTTGCATCTATTAGGCAAGTTGGAGATATTCCCACAGAGGATATATCGATTCGATATTACATTAGCTCTAAGAAACTAGATGCAAAAACGTTGCTTGAATCTAGCCGCTCACATTGGTCGATTGAGGTTCAATTGCATTGGAAACTGGATGTTGGCATGAATGAAGATGCATGCAGAATAAGGCGAGATGAAGCGGGTGAAAACTTTGCTGCAATTCGTCATATTGCATTAAATCTATTAAATGCAGATAAATCCTTTAAAGCGGGTTTAAAAAGAAAGCGAACACGGGCAGGTAGAAATAATAACTATCTATCTGGAGTCCTCATGGGGCAAGGAGCTTCGTAATCTTGCCCTGGCTTTTGTCGAAATTCAAGTAATATTTGAAGTGGATTATAATAGCGTCTTAAAATCAGAAAGTATGATTTATGAATGGGCATCAATTTTATTAAAGTCATCAATTAAAGAAATAGGTCTGATATTTAATAG
>NZ_NOIF01000282.1 GCF_002265265.1 Photobacterium sanguinicancri | reverse complement strand
AAATACATTGTTTTTGATTGTCAAAAGTGCTTGAAAAACAGATACAAGCTACGTGAATAGAAGCACTATGCGAACTGGGTGGCAAATTATTCAACAGGGTGAAAGCGTTACTGAATATTACATTGAAAAGGCTTATATATAGATAGCAAAAAGCCAGTCATTAGACTGGCTTTAACATGTCGTAATTTAAGGTTTTACACTCATGAGAGTTTTACCTTGTTACGCAGCAATATTACGGCAATATGATTATTGGAAAAGATCCAAGTTTTCTTTTGCGTATGCTTCAAATTCAGTGCAGCCACCGATGTGCTCTTGATCAACGAAGATTTGTGGCACAGTTTCTACTGGCTTACCTACTGTTTTTTCAAGGTCAGCTTTGCTGATGCCTTCAGCATGAATATCTACGTAGCGGTAGTTAAAGTCTTCACGGCTTTCTTTTAGGTTTTCAGCTAGATCTTTAGCTCGAACACAGAATGGGCAACCAGGACGACCAAAAATAACAACGAACATACACTCTCTCCTTAAATCAATTATGTTTACTATATCGTGGCTCATGGCATTGAGGAAGTGGGATTTATCGCTTGATGTGATAGATAAAACCGATTGATGGTAAATTCTTCGATGAGGGTTGTCTTTTTGTGCATGCATAAATGTAAAAACCGAGCGCTAGGCTCGGTTCTGATAGGTATTAGTGCTGCATTCAACTTAAAAGTCGTAACGAATACCAGCTTGCAGCTCATCATTGTTTGCTGATTTGTCAGTATTATTGTTTAGTTGGTTAAATTTGTAGCCAGCATAGGTACGTAGGTTGCTGTTGATTTTGTAGATACCTTCAACCGCGATGTAATCTTGGTTATCTGTTTTCTTACCATCAACTTTGGCTTGTTGCTTGTTATACACGCTTTGGAAGATAAACTGATTCAGTTGATAAGCCGCAGCCAGTTCGTAGCCTGTTAGGTCTGTTGTAGTTGAACCTGTTTCAGATTTACCGCCTGCGTATAAACCCGATACCATGAAGTTTTCCAAGCTATAACGTGCAACAAGGTTATATTGGTTTACGTCTGTATCACTCCCTTCTTTACCACCGACATAGCCAGCACCTAGGTCTAGTCCAAATGGTAATTCGTATACTGCTGACAGACCATAACTGCTGGTGTCTTTTAAATCTTTATCGTTAACAATGTAGTTCGCAGTAACAGTGAGTGCGTCGAAGTTACCTGAGTACATAAAGTTATTTGATTTTTTGTCACCATTACCTGAAATCAGATCAGCCGCATCACCACCAAATGTTGCCAAAATATCGGTAAAGTCGGTAAGAATAACTTGTGCCGAGTCTTGCTGACCGTAAGAAAAAGCCCCAAAGTTTGTGTCTAAACCTGCGAAAAGGTATCGAGTATCGATTGCTTGGCCTTTGCCATCTTTTACTTCTAACTCGTAGGTACCAAATGCCGTCAGGCTATCAGTAATGTCTGATTTACCTTTTAGGTTGATACGAGCTCGCGATTTATCTTTGAACGTGTCCTTACCATTCTCTGTGCCATCTGATTTGTATTTGTTGTTATCTGACAGATTAAAGCGTGCTTCAGCACGACCACCCACTTTTAACGAGTTTGTGTCATCTTGGTAAACCGTTGCTGCGCTTACTGCACCTGAAGTCAGTGTTGCGAAAATTGCTGATGCCAGTACTGCTTTTTTCATCTTATATCCCCTAGAAATGTTTTTGTTAGGCGTCGTGCCTTGTTTGATGGGGCTAGGTTAGTGGGCTTAAGTGACGGTGAAATGAAAAAAACACTGCATTTATATGACACAAGATGTGCTTGGTTTGTCTCATTTGTGACTGCCCACTAGTTATTCGCAGTATGTAAGATGAACACTGAGTAAAGTTGCTTTATATCAACATGAACAGAGGTAAACCCATGCAACGTAAGCTGGCTCATGGGGATGGTTCATAGTGCTAGTTGGGGGAAATCTATTCGTATAACGCACCATGGTGGTTATACGAATGGACTTTTAAAATTGATAATAGGGGTAGCTATGTTTCAATTTATGACATCAACACGGATTGTCTTTGGTGAGGGGGCTCTGAATAATTCATTAAGTGCTTTTAACCAATTTGGTTATAGCGTTTTGCTTGTAACAGGCAAAGATTCCACGCGATCTGAGCCCATCATTAATTATATCAAGCAACAGAATATGCGTTACCAGCAAGTCGCAGTCCATGGTGAACCGTTAATTGCCATGATAGAAGAAATGGCGGCGATGGGGAGAAAATTCAGACCTGACATGGTTATTGCCATTGGCGGTGGCAGTGTTTTAGATTCGGGGAAAGCATTAGCGGCACTTATTCCTAACCAAGGCAGTGTGTACGATTATGTTGAAGTGGTTGGGCGTAATGTACCGCTCCAAGCTAAACCCTTACCTTTTATTGCCATTCCGACAACGGCAGGCACTGGGTCTGAAGTCAGCAAAAATGCGGTCCTTCGTTCAGCACAAGAAAATGTCAAAGTGAGTTTACGCAGCCCTGATATGCTGCCGGATATGGCGATTGTTGATCCCACTCTGACTTACGGTATGGATCCTGTTAGTTCTGCCTGTTGTGGCATGGATGCGTTTTCGCATTTGATGGAAGCTTATGTGTGTGGTGACCCAAATCCACTCACTGATATGATTTGCGAAGAGGGGCTACGTCGTTTGGCTGGGGCCATTATTCCTGCATGTGAAGACGATGATCCAAGAGCGCGCTCAGATATGGCATTTGCAGCCATGTTAGGCGGGATGGCTTTGGCGAATGCTAAATTAGGGGCCGCACATGGCTTAGCGTCGGCACTTGGCGGGCGGCTACAAGCACCGCATGGTTTAATTACAGCGCAGTTGTCTCCGTTTGTAATGCAAGAAAATGTGCTGGCTGCTCGCGAGGCAGGACGAGCCGACGTACTAAACCGTTACCGTCAGTTAGCATGTTTGCTTACAGGCCGTATGAACGCTGAAATATCGGATGGTATTACATGGACCAAACGGACTTTACGCCGTTTGAATTTACCCGCGGTGAGTGAATATGGTTTTTGCGACACTATGTTCAGTGATGTTGCTGAAGATGCGATGTTATCGAACGCGATCAAGGGGAATCCGCTACCGTTGAATAAAAAGCGGCTATTGGGCATTTTAGAGCAAATGTGCGATTGTTGTGGTACAAGAGTAGATCAAACAACGATAGAAAATGAGTAACAAGGATGAACCAGACTATCGAGAGCCTGCTTGCGCATCGCTCTATTCGACAATTTACACGCCAGCCGATTGAAGCGGATACGCTTGCCACAATTTTAGATTGTGGCATTGCCGCTTCTACATCTAGTTATATTCAATGCACGAGTGTCATACGGGTAACGAAAGCTGACTCGCGTGCTCAGCTAGCGACTTTTGCGGGTAATCAGCCTTATGTTGAAACGGCTGCAGAATTCTTAGTCTTTTGTATTGATTTTCATCGACATCAACAGATCCACCCTGAAGCCCAATTAGGTTTTACTGAACAAACGCTTATTGGTGCGGTAGATACTGCACTCATGGCACAAAATTGTTTAGTTGCAGCGGAATCTTTAGGACTTGGTGGGGTCTACATTGGAGGTATTCGTAATAATCCAGAACAGGTTTCGCAATTATTACAGTTACCTGAACATGTAATACCACTGTTTGGTCTATGTTTAGGGCATCCTGCGCAAAACCCAGAGCCTAAACCTCGATTACCACAAAATATGATAGTGCATCAGGAGTACTATCAAGCATCGTTAGATACTCAAGCATTAGCTGATTATGATATGAGGGTCAGTGAATACTATCGTGATAGAACGGGTGGAAGTAAAGATACAACTTGGTCTCAGCAGATCACTGATACCTTATCTAAAGAAGCGAGGCCTTTCATGCTGCGCTTTATTACAAATAAAGGCTTTAGTACCCGATGAGGGTCGGTTACTATTGTGTAAACACTATAAAAA
>NZ_NOIF01000281.1 GCF_002265265.1 Photobacterium sanguinicancri | reverse complement strand
GGTATTACCACTCCCCCCCATTCCCGTGAAAAAATCATAGAAATTAGCACTAATAATATTAAGTACATCACCATTATTTTTCCATGCTTCAATATTAGCAACGGTAATATCATAGAGTTCAGACTTATAAGTATGCAATATATTATGACCATTAATACCAAACGACCATAATACGCTTCTAATGAATTCATAAATCATTGCATCAGTAAAATCTAATGGGTTCAAAACAGGAAACCATTGATACTGAGAAAGCATGGGCATAAGTACAACTTTTACAAAGCTGCTTACACACACAATAATTGTTAATGATAATATGTAACAAAGAAGCACTTTTAAGCTGTTATCAACCACGCTGCTTGAGAGGTCAACATGCATTAGCTTTATACGGTTTATCATATTGATCAACATACAAGCTATGAACGCGCTCAGCAACGCAACAGCGAAGCTATTGGGTAATGGAATAACTACTGAAATGAATGTCCATTGATACGATACAATAAAAAATGCAGCTAAGGAGCACGCGATTGTGGCCGACTTAGGTAAACGGTGCGCATCAGATAAGTACATCGCCATGTAGATATTAATCAATATTGGAAATATATGTGCAGTTAACCGCCCAATACTCCCAATCGTTTCAGCAAACGATAGCCACTCCATTCTAAATACAAAGATCTCTAATAGATTGCAAAAAGTTGCTAGTAATGAAATAGGCAAAGCCATAATAAAAACATTACATAGCGCAATTGCAATTCTATTGTTAGAAAGGCGAGTAATAAGCTGAGAAAGCACGAAAGAACCTCACGCATCATTCCTTAAAGGCATGACTGTATCGTTAGATAAGAAGCATGAACGTTATTCTATCTATGCTAAGTGAATATTCAATAACTTTAGTATAATTGGAGGTGATTAATACCTATAGAGAATCAGGATGTAAGGCTATGAGCAACCAAAAGAAAGGAACAGAACGGGTTAGAACTGTTGTTTAGTAAGAGTGTATATAGCTTGAAGGAAAACAAGTAAATTATTCACCCACTCGATTTCCCCCTGGTTATACACAGAAACAGTGGATAACTTTTTGGATCTGTAGCTACCTACAAGTCACTCACTAGTGTAGAGCCGAGCACTTTTGCTCATAAATCTTTAAAATAATGGATCACTTGATTTTCACTTCCACGCCACACAAGAGACGGGTCATGCTTTTCTTGTTCAAATTTACCATCAATCATGACGTCAACAAGATCGATTACCGCTTGCTGCTCTGCACTTAACTCATTAAGCAAATAGCCTGTCCATAACCAAATATCTTTATCTGGGCACTCTTCACGCACACGTAGCACCAGCTTAAGCACTGATGACACATTCTCTGGATGAAGGGGATCACCCCCTGATAGTGATAAACCACGACGCTTGATACGTGTATCATTCAAATCCGCAATCACACGATCTTCCATTTGCTGCGTGAAAAAATGTCCGCTATCCAACCGCCACGTGCTTTTGTTGTAACAACCACGGCATTGATGCACACAGCCAGAAACAAACAACGAGCAACGTGTACCTGGTCCGTTTACAACATCGACAGGGTAATAGTTATGATAATGCACAGTATTTCCTCGCAGCTAGAAAAACAAAAGAAGCGCATTTGCACTTCTTTTATTGGTATTAATACTTAACTTTATATATCAATATGTTACATATGTTTTACGCGGCGCTTAACTTCTTCTTGCTTCCCAAAGTTAAACGGGCGAGCGTCAGGGCTACCAAGGTAACCACATACACGACGTGTTACAGATACTTTTGACGGCTCATGGTTACCACATTTAGGACATGTGAAACCTTTGCTTGTGCAGTCAAATTCGCCTGTAAAGCCACAGTCATAACACTCATCAATCGGTGTGTTTGTGCCGTAATAAGGTACGCGGCTGTAACTGTAATCCCATACGTTTTCTAGCGCCTCAACATTATGCTGAATGTTCGGGTACTCGCCGTAACAAATGAAACCACCGTTCGCAACCTGTGGGTATGGCATTTCAAAGTCAATTTTGTCGTAAGGGTTTACTTGCTTCTCTACATCTAGGTGGAAGCTATTGGTGTAGTAACCTTTTTCAGTTACGCCATCCACAACACCGAATTCTTTTGCATCAATCGCACAAAAACGGCTACACAAGTTTTCACTTGGTGTGCTGTAAAGGCTAAAGCCGTAACCCGTTTCTGCTTTCCATTGTTCGGTTGCATCTTTAAGACGCTGAACAATAGCTACCGCTTTATTACGCAGCTCTTCGTTGTCGTACACATGCTCTTCAGTACCGTATAGCGCATTGATCGTTTCATGAATACCAATGTAACCCAATGAAATAGAAGCACGGCCATTCTTGAAGATTTCAGCAACGTTATCGTCAGCATTCAAACGCACACCACACGCCCCTTCCATATAAAGGATAGGTGCAACACGAGCTTTCACGCCGTCTAAACGAGAAATACGTGTTTCTAAGGCACGGCGAGCTAGTTGTAATCGCTCATCAAGCAATGCGAAGAATTGGCTTTCGTTACCTTTAGCTTGCAGTGCAATACGCGGTAAGTTCAGGCTAACCACACCGATGTTGTTACGCCCTTCGTGGATCAGCTCGCCATTTTCTTCGTATGGGCCTAAGAAGCTACGACAACCCATAGGAGTTTTGAATGAACCCGTCACTTCAACCACTTTGTCGTAGTTAAGAATATCTGGGTACATACGCTTAGATGCACATTCCAAAGCAAGTTGCTTGATGTCGTAATTCGCGTCGCCCGTTTTATGGTTTAAACCATCTCTAATAGCAAAAACTAATTTCGGGAATACCGCTGTTTTACGGTTTTTACCAAGGCCAGCAATACGATTCTTAAGGATAGATTGTTGGATTAAACGAGATTCCCAAGATGTACCTAAACCAAAGCCAAAAGTTACAAATGGTGTTTGGCCATTCGCGGTATGCAGTGTATTGACTTCATACTCAAGCGATTGGAATGCATCGTAGCACTCTTTTTCTGTACGCTTTTGCGCGAACGCTTCTGGCTGAGCAATATCCCACTCTATCGCAACTTCTAAGTGCTTTTCGTAGCTCACAGTAACAAACGGTGCCAGCACTTCATCAATACGGTTGATGGTTGTACCGCCATAAATGTGGCTTGCGACTTGTGCAATGATCTGCGCCGTCACAGCAGTGGCCGTAGAAATTGATTTTGGTGTATCAATTTCTGCATTACCCATTTTGAAACCATGCGTTAGCATGCCGTCCAAATCGATCAACATACAGTTGAACATTGGGAAGAACGGTGAGTAATCTAAATCATGGTAATGAATATCGCCATTTTCATGCGCTTGTACAATATCACGTGGCAATAGGTGCTGCTTCGCGTAGTGCTTAGCAACAATACCCGCTAACAAATCACGCTGTGTTGGGATAACTTTACTGTCTTTGTTTGCGTTCTCATTGAGCAGCGATGCATTGCTCTGCTCAATCAGACCACGAATTTCATTATTTAAGTGACTTTTCTTTTCACGTGAAAGATCACGGTCATGACGGTACTCGATGTACGCACGTGCCACTTCTTTATGTGGGCCTGCCATTAGATGGTTTTCAACTGCATCTTGAATGGCGTGAATTTCCACTTCCTCTGCCGAGATAAATTGTGAAAGTACACCGTCAGCGACAGATGCAGCATACGCTTGATCCATCACTTCAACTGACTTAGCAGCACTTAGCACGGCCTCTTTAATACGGTACGCATCGAAAGGTACACGGCATCCATCACGCTTAATAACAACAGGGTTCACAGCAGGCTCCTATAATGACACTGTCACAAAAACACTAAATGTAGGGGTATAACAAACATCCACTACAATATATGGTGCGTATTAGGCAGAATTTAAAGAAAACAAACATTGATCAATATCAAGTTTTTACAAAGAGCGGATAGGGATCGAACGATGATTTTGACCGACCCCAAAAAACCAAATGTAATTTATTTCATGACACTTTTTGTCAAACCATTTATTCGCATTCAACCCACCTTTTTAGCAAAAAAAATTCTTGCAATCTCTAAA
>NZ_NOIF01000280.1 GCF_002265265.1 Photobacterium sanguinicancri | reverse complement strand
TAATAATATTTTAGCCATATGTCTATTTGCTAGGTGATTTCATTCCAATACAAAAGGGAAGTCATGTTCAAGAAGTTATGTATAGTAATATTTGCAGCTGTATCTATTAACGTAAACGCTACTGGCGGTATAACGCTTGGTAATAGATTAGATAACCTTAATGAGATGAGCATTCCTAATGCCCTTATTAAAGCACAGATTGAGAGAGGTGACTTTGAATCACTTTTTAGTCTTTATCGTGGGCTCAATCAGGAAAAAGCGAATGTTGAATACCTTAGCCAAAGTATCAACGTTGATGAAGTAGTGAATAAGCTTACTTCTGTCCAGCAGCAAGTAATGAATGAAGCTTATAACACAGTAAAAACCAATACAGGCAGAGTGTTACCTGTTGATTCAAACCTTGTGCCATCAGGACTGATTATCTTAGGTGCTACACCTAAGCTTGGTATTTTAGAAAGCCGACTAGAACAGGCTTATCGACTTGCCATGCTTTATCCTGATATACCCATTATCGTATCAGGTAAGGGGCGAAAAGCAGGAGAGGTTGAAGCAGATTACATGCATGACTACCTTGTTTCCAAAGGTTTGAATAGCCAGCGAATCTATAAAGAAGATGTATCTGAAGATACTGTCGGTAATGCCGTTTTTACGTACTTTAGGATAGAGCAGGAGCCTGCTCTTCAAAACATCAAAGATTGGTTGATTGTCACCAATAATTTCCACGCTATGCGGGCGTTATTTAACTACCAACGGGTGTTCCCTATAAATATGCATATTGCTGTTTATCTGGCGCCTTTATTACCTGAAGGTATGGTTAACCCTGAACAAGATAAAATTCTTAGAGATCTCGTGGCAAGTGAGATCCGCTCTGATTCTAATCAACAATTTTTACAGTTATTAAAGCAAGCCTGGTTTGATACCAGCAGTCATTCGTTTGAAGGGAAAGATATTTCTAGTCAGCCATGCCCCATTCTTACGGAGGTGCTGCTTCACCATGAATTGTACAAAGATAAGAAAGAAGCACTGACATTGAGTTTTCAATGTGTGCTGCGAATGAGTAGCTAATGTAACGATACTGCCGTTATATTCAGGGGAACCGCTGTGTACTTAAAGTTAAGCACTCAGCGGTTTTTTGCCTGTTATTCAGAATAAAGAATAACATCTGATTTAAGCTCGACTTGTTGGGGGAGAAGTCGGCTCATTCTCACTCAGGGCAAAATAGGGTTATAGCGGTTTACGCTGTAATTTCTAATCGGTTGTTTTCAGGATCAAGCACCGTACTTTCGTAATAACCATCGCCTGTTCTTCTTGGCCCATCAAGTACCTTATAACCATCCTGCTGAAGTTGTTTTGTAAGGTTATCTACTTGTTCTTCAGAGCCCAGTGAAAAAGCAATATGTATTAAACCAGTATGCTGTTGGTAAGGATCGTTAGCGTTTGCTGGAATTGTATCCATCTGCATGATCTCTAAACGAGCACCTGAATCAAATGTTAGAAAGTAGGATGAGAAGCCTTTGGTCGTATTCACATACATGTCATTGTGCGTCGCATTGAAGTAGTGAACGTAGAAATGCTTCAGTGCTTCTATGTTTTTAGACCAGAGTGCAATATGTTCGATTTTCATAATCATTCCTCGGTGAACTCAGGCTATTATGTGATTAAAAGCAGGAACGAAAAAGAGTCGACTTTATCTAATGTAGTGCCGTATTTATCGTTTTAGGACGGGATATCTAGGAAAAGTCACCATATCTGACTAAAATACGGAAAAAATAAAAGGCTAAGGTGCTTGTTTTGCAGGAAGTGAAACTATTTCGTTATTATTCAAGGTTAATCCCACTCAGCGTAAAAGAAGAATTATCACTGACATTGAGTGAGGTTGCTGACAAGTTGAGTTCCAGTTTGCGTCATGCGCGTAATTTGTTGGGACAAATGCAGGCGGTCAATTGGCTAACATGGCAGCCGAGTGTAGGAAGAAACCAGCGTTCGATTCTGACACTGCACCTTGGGCTTAAAGAGTTGCAGCAGATCATTGCCTTACAGTTCGTTGAGGCGGGGTATTATGATAAAGCCCTAGAGATGCTTGATGGGAATCAGCAGTGGTTTGGCTCTTTGTTGAAAGACACATCGGGTGCGACTCAGCGTTCAGGAGAGTTACATCTACAGTTAACCTATTACCGCCCATTCAGTCGAATTGTTCCGCATGAGCCACAGCGTAATAGTGAACGTTTCTTTTTACGACAAATATACAGTTGCCTTGTTCGCTGCGATGCCGATGGCAATATCGCGGCGGATTTAGCCCACCATTGGCAGCATGATAGTACCGGTACCTGCTGGAAGTTTTATCTCCGCCGAGGGCTCACTTTCCATGATGGCAGTGAAATAACAGCGCCGTTGATTGCGCAGCTTATTACGCAGTTACAGCATCAGACGACTTATCAGCAGGATTTAGCCCACCTTGCGTCAGTGACTGCCACACGCGAACACACCTTAGTGTTTGAACTAACCCAAGCGGATTTGGGTTTTGCAGGGTTACTTGCTGACCCTAAATACTCAATCCAGCCACCTAATCAATTGTCGACAAGTTCGAAGCGTGCAATAGGGAGTGGGCCCTTCCAAGTCGTCAGTCACACAAAAGAAAAACTCCACTTACAAGCATTTCCGCATTACTACGCCTGCCGTGCGTTAACCGATGAAGTCACTATTTGGCATGTGCCGACTTTTAAGAAAAAGAAATTAACGTTAGATGGCGAAGCCAGTGCGGTGATTAACGACGATTTCCCAGAATTACCGACATGTCGACAGTATCTGCAATGCCTAGATAGCAATCAAGTTGAAGGGAGCGCTTCAGATACGCACAGAGGTGCTTCTGAATATGATCAAGCCAGTATTATGCAGTCGGAGATGCAACGAGCCTTACTAGAGCATGGCTGTGTGTACCTTGTGTTTAATCAGCGACAGTCAGTATTAACGGAAGACCAGCGGCATTGGTTACGTGCTTATTTAGCACCGAGAGAGATATTACAAGCCGTTGGTACGACAGAAGATCTTCAAGGCTTACAAGCTGCTACCAATCTGCTACCAATTTGGACCGCAGTGTATACGCCGCTAACGCACGCATGCCCTTTACCCAAGAAACTGTCTATTGCGCACTATGATCAAGGTGATTTACGTAATGCGGCACAGGGAATAGCCAAGCTGCTGGAAGACAAAGGGGTGCAAACATCAACAATAGGTTATAGCTATGAACAGCTTCAAGCACAGATCCGAGCAGACTCAGTCCGCGAAGATTTGGTGTTAACCAGCACCAGCCTTGATGATAACCGCCCAGCATCGGCATTTAGGTGGTTATATGCAGATCCGCTACTTAATAACTTGCTCTTGACCGCACAAAGAGAGTGGTTAACTACACAGTTAGTATCGATTCGACAAACAACTCAGCTAGACGCTTATTTATCTGCAATTGAGCCTTTAGCGACCGCAATGATTAATGCCTCTTGGCTCGTGCCTTTATACCACCATAAACAAACACTTCGTTTTCAGGATGTTTTACAAGGCGTTGCAATAACAAATTGGGGGTGGCCTGAAATTAAAGATGTATGGATAGAGAATTGATTTTCTTCTGATTACCTAGATTAAGGCATGCGTAGATTATACTCAGTTTGGCTCGGATAATCGCAGTGGCTCTTGCTTACTGGGTTAATGGCGCTAAATCCTTTTATGATCTGGGTAAGGTACTAGGGCATCAAAGCCAATGGTATGTGAGTTTTCAGCGTGTTGATATCTCAGATGGCGTTAGCCAATCCATCAATGTTAATCATTATTATAAAGCAACGTCAGGGTGGTTATTAGCTGAGCCTATTCAGTACGATTGGATAAAAAATGTAGGGCTGGGGGTTAACCTAAACTATGGCAGTGCTTATAAAGGTATATCTTTAGTATTATTTATAAACCAAGATTAACGGACAATTTATTAAATAAGGGGTGAGCGTATTGCCTAATTAAAGAGTCTTAATATTTCTTACTTCTCATTTGTTAGGTATGCTATTTACTGAACTAAAGTCACATTTCGTTCAAATAAAATCGTTATATT
>NZ_NOIF01000279.1 GCF_002265265.1 Photobacterium sanguinicancri | reverse complement strand
ACTAATTATTCACGATTTTATTAATTATCTGCCTTTTAGTTCATTTTTTTTCTATGTTCGATTCGTCAATTGTGAATATAATCTCAATCAATTATTTAGATAAATAACGTCATTTCGGTCAAATCTGATACACCGTTCACAATAAGCCCATTAAAAGTAATGCCCGAACATTATATGAGTGCCGTTTATGCCGTTATAAATGCATAAATTCCCTGAGAAGCCGAATTAAATTCCTTTCTTATAGGAATAAAGCTTCTTCAGTAGAAATATATATTTTTCCATAATATAACTGATCACCCCACTTGTTATTAATATATTACCAAACTTGGCGAATTGTTAATAAAACCCTACTCAAAACATTAACAACATAACAGTAAACAACTTTTCTCTGTTTACCGTAATGAAAGCCGTATCAGAAAGAACATTTTATTCGCCTTATACTTCTCTTCTTGGTGGGGGGGCCTTTATACCGAATGCGCTTTCACTTCGTACCTGAGACCCTAGAGTTAGAGTTAGAGTTAGAGTTAGAGTTAGAGTTAGAGTTAGAGTTAGAGTTAGGCAGCCTGCCTTTTTACAATGCTACAGATGTAAAAAAGCCAGCAATTAAGCTGGCTTTCTTGGACAGGAGCACTTTGGGTGTGATGGACTTGGTGCGAATCTCCTCTAACCCAACGCAAAACCCCAAGTTTATGGGGTCACATCATACTTTAACAAGTATCCGGGCTTTTAAAGAACCCGTTTTAAGTACTTATTGGCAAGGTGTGATTTCTAAACGGTAGGGCTTATCTATCGCCTGACTAGCATAATATCTGATATAACAATTCTCATTCTTTAATGACTCGATATTACCATTGATAGTTCTCTCAACATTATCAGATGTAGTAATTGTCACTGAATAATTTTGATTGTCTGATGCCGTACGTATTAATGCCCAATCTTCCTTTCCAAAGCGATCACCTAAGTGATCAACCAAGCTTGTCAGCGTGGTTGAATCCGGAGCTGGGTAGCCATACCTAAAGTCACATGGAACGCCACTTTCACACTTAGGAATTGGTACTGTTTGCTTTTTATTATCAAACTGAGGAACTTTCTCCAAACCATGCATCGCCAATACGCCATACCCCATCTCTAGTGATGAAGCTATTGCCCCTTTCATTGCCTGTAAGGCTGAATTTCGCGCATCAACTTGCATGTTTAAGAAACGAGGGGCTGCAGTAACGGCTAAAATGCCCAGAATGACAATCACCACAACGAGCTCAATAAGAGTAAAGCCTTTATTTTTCACACCAGTACCCGACAATAAATTGACACCGAGTGATTTTATTCCCTTTATACCTAGTGTCAATACTCTACAGGGATATGCGTCGCATAAATTCACATTGAACAACCGCCAATTATCAATATTTATAAATACACTCGATGCTCAGAGCAACTTTGTAAATCTACTTATTTGGTTGCTAATAAATGCTGCCAGTTTTCATGCTTATTGAAGTAATGAACGACATAGCTACAGATAGGTGCAATCTTAAGACCTTCCGATTCAATATACGGTAGTACCGTCTCCATCATTCGACCACCCGCCCCTTGCCCCCGTAGCGCATCAGGGACAGAGCTGTGGTCAACATGTAACACATTGCCTTCACGTTGATAGCTCAGCTTTCCCCAGCAATCTGGTGCTAGCTCTATGCGGTATTCGCTGTTTTCCTTGTCGTGAATAACGTTCAGTAGCTCCGCCATATTTTCCTCTCTATTTACTCTTGAGTATTTGGTTTTTGCCTCGCGGCTTTGTATCTATATAATATCGAATATCTAATAGTAGTGAGCAAGTGAATATAATGGGTAGCCCTCTCGCCAATAGCGTAGTCGTATTGGACTTTGAAACCACAGGTTTGTCACCAACCCAAGGTGATCGTGCAATTGAAATTGGTGCGGTTAAATTAGAAAATGGCATTGTTACAGCACAATTCCAACAGCTCATGAACCCGGGTTGCCGTGTTAGCAGTTTCATTGAAGGTTATACTGGCATCACAAATAACATGTTACGCACAGCCCCTTCTTGCGAAGAAGTGATGGATGAATTCGCTGACTTCATTGGTAACGCCAATCTTGTAGCGCACAATGCGTCTTTCGATCAACGATTTCTAGATGCAGAACTTGATATTGTCGGCCGACAGTACGGCGGTACATTTGCTTGTTCAATGCTAATCGCACGTCGTTTATACCAATCAGCGCCAAACCATAAATTAGGTAGCCTTGTTGAATATAAAAACATAGAGACTGATGGTGTTTTTCACCGAGCGTTAGCCGATTCAGAAATGACAGCCAAACTGTGGATGCAGATGCTTGACGACCTTAATCTTGACTTTAAGATTGAACACCCAAGCTTTGAGTTAATGCAGAAAATTGCTAAAAAGAATAAAGCGGCGGTTCCTATGTTTTTGTACCGTGAAGCTAAAAATCTCGCCTAAAATCACACGCATCTTCCTTGCTAAACCGCACCATACAGCCTTTTAAATAAGGTGTGTTGGCAAAATGAGTACACCCAAAGTCATTGGGAACAACCTTGAAACGTCAATACGCCTTAACTATCTTCTACTTATGCTCGTTTAACATCCACATACAAATCCAACCTGCAACTGATAGGCTCTCGGGCATAAACATCAAAACTCATGTTGATAATCTGTTAGGGTGTGTACGCACTCAACATCAGAAGTAGGACGATATAATGCAACTAAGACAATGGTTTCTAACCGTTTGCCTGATAGGCATCACCCTTCCCAGCCTTGCTGAATCTCCCCCAGATAATGTGCAAGAAAAAAAGAGTGAGCCACCCTACTCTGAACTCAGCATGTACGACAAACCACTTATGGAACGTTATGTTTTAGATGAATTAAAAGCATTACGCACCAATCAACAAGATCTTGAACGCCGTATGATTGTTGAGATTACGGATAGAGAATTAACCGTTGCCGACAAATCACTGAACTATGCCAATGTTACCGTCACTTACTTTTTCTATATTATTGCAGGTGTTGCCTCTTTAATTGCACTTATTGGTTGGCAATCTCTACGTGAAATGCGCGTTAACACCAAGAAAATGGCAGATCAACAGCTACAAGAAATTGCTGAACAATACGAGAAGAAGTTCCAAGTATTAGAACGTGAACTTCGCCGTAAAACTCGAAGTATTAGTGATAACAACAAAGAAATCGAAAAAATCAATGAAGTTCATAATCTCTGGCTTCGTGCACAAAACTTCCAAAATCCAGAGCAAAAAATGGAAGTCTATGATGAGATTTTGAAAATTCGTCCAGGCGATTTAGAAGCATTAACACACAAAGCCGATGCTGCAATGGAAATCCGAGAATTCCACTGGGCACTCAGCTTATGTAACCGCGTATTAGAAGTTGATGACTCCAATGCACACGCGCTATATCAACGGGCTTGTGCTTATGCTCGTTTGGGCGTAGATGAACAAGCAATCTCTGATTTAGAACGTTCAATTGCAGAAAGTGCCTTAATGCGTGATCTTGCTGCGGAAGAAGCAGATTTTGAAATGTTACATGGCAATGAACGATTTGACCTTTTGATCGCCACAGCAGATCAACAAGCTTAGCGATGATGACAAAACACACGTAACACACCGCATCTAACTCATCAGCGAAACTGGCAGTATCTCTCTGAATCATAGACGATACTGCCATTCCCCTCCTCTCTTAACATCTCGTTTATCTCCATTTTTTTAAAAGCTATAAATCGCCCAATTAAATATCGAACTCTAACCAATAATTTGACCAACAATCGTCTGTAACACGCTATCAACACCAAAAACACAGCGGTTACAGAGCATTTAATTCGTCAATATTCTTTAATTTAACGAATCATTCACCTCAATTTCCTTTGTACTCTAAACAATTAGTTGTTAGCATACTGCCGAATTGCTAACTAACAGGAGAAAATAACGCGCATTTTGCGCTCACTGGGTACGGCCAGTTTCATCGTCGAATACCCTCGACACCAGAAGGATAAGCCCGTAACAATGCCATATCGAAGGATGTATGAGTTTTCAAAAAGATATTAATAAACCTGTTTTTTTTACTTCATTAGTAATTATTGTAT
>NZ_NOIF01000278.1 GCF_002265265.1 Photobacterium sanguinicancri | reverse complement strand
CGGCCTATTGTGTTTCCACAATAGGCCGTTGTTATGCTGAGTGCGATTAGTAAAAACGCAGCCAGTAAATGTAGGTTAATACAGGCAATGATATATATGGCGTGAAGAATACTTGCCAATACCAGTTACGGGGAACAAAGCCAACACCGTAAATCATTGTTGTACAAATCGACCAAATCAGTGCAGGCGAAATGACTGGGCCAAAACCACCAATTGCTTGCGCAAAGAGTGTTGGGTCCCAGACAACTAGGGCCGTAAGCCCAAGTCCTGCCAGCATAGCAACAAGGCGTAATACCCCGAAGTCTAAATGCTTGTGTACTGCTTTAACCCACATATCTATCTTACTCACCAGACTCATCCAAGTTTTCGGTTGCTTCTAACCAAAGTGCATTAATAATGCCGAATGAACACGCAAGTAGAACACCTAAAATCCAAGCAAAATACCACATGGTGTCGTCTCCTTAGTACAGTGAGTTTTTATTTTCTTCGATGAACTTGTCATCAAGACGGCCAAACATTTTGTAGTAAGTCCAGATAGTGTAAGCCAAGATAATTGGCACCATCACGAACGCTACACCAGTCATAATGTTTAACGTTAGCTCAGAAGACGTCGCATCCCATACCGTTAAGCTGTGACCTGGGATCAAGCTTGAAGGCATGATGAATGGGAACAATGCGAAACCGAATGTCAGAATAACGCCAGCCATAGTTAGGCTTGATGTTAGGAATGCAAATGCACCACGGTCAGCTTTTGTTGCAAGAACAGTAAGCAGTGGCATCACAACAGCTAATACAGGTGCAATCCAAAGTAATGGGTATGCATCGTAGTTAGCAAATAGTGCACCAGATAGGCGTGCTACTTCTTTCGTCAATGGGTTCGACGGTGCATTCGTTACGATTTCAGATGTAATCACGAAACCTTCAATGCTTTGTGCCCATACACCTGCAATAGCAAACAATACCGCTGTCGCAATCGCTGTAATAACAGTCACATTACGTGCGCGAGTGTGAAGTTCACCCGTCGTTTTCATTTGTAGGTACGTTGCGCCTTGCGTGATGATCATCATTGAGCTAACTAGACCACAAACAAGTGCGAATGGGTTTAGTAGGCCAAAGAATGAACCTTTGTACGTTGGTACTAGGAATTCATTCAGCTCAAACGGAACACCTTGAAGTAGGTTACCGAAAGCCACACCGAAAATCACAGGTGGTACAAAGCTACCGATGAAGATCGCTTTATCCCATGTGCCACGCCATTGTTCGTTAGGCAACTTAGAACGGTAGTCAAAACCGATTGGGCGTAGCCATAGTGCTGCAAGCGTTAGCATCATGGCTAAGTAGAAACCCGAGAATGCAGTTGCGTAAACCAAAGGCCACGCTGCAAACAGTGCACCACCTGCAGTGATAAGCCAAACTTGGTTACCATCCCAGTGTGGGGCAATCGAGTTGATCATTACACGGCGTTCGCTATCGGTTTTACCGATAACAGGTACTAGTGCGCCAACACCCATATCAAAACCATCTGTTACCGCAAAACCGATGCAAAGCACACCAATTAATACCCACCAGATGAATCGCAATACTTCATATTCAAACATTGCTAAATCTCCCTATTACGCTTCAACCTGACGAGATACCACATTTTGCGGTTCGTCATTTTGTTCAAAGTGGTAGCGACCTGTTTTCAGGCTACTTGGACCTAGACGAGCAAACTTGATCATCAAGTACATTTCAGCAATTAGGAATGCTGTGTACAGGCTAATAATAATCGCTAACGACGTAAGGATTTCAGACGCGGCAAGATTAGAGGCAGCCATTGATACCGGAAGGATTTCACCTACAGCCCATGGTTGACGACCATACTCTGCAACGAACCAACCTGCTTCAATCGCAATCCAAGGAAGTGGAATAGCGTAAAGTGATGCCTTAAGTAGCCATTTCTTCTCGGTGATCTTGTGACGACACGTTTGGATAAACGCAGCACCAATGATCGCTAGCATGATAAAGCCAGCAGCAACCATGATACGGAAGCTCCAAAATAGCGGCCATACTGTCGGAATTGAATCATCAGCAGCTTGAGCAATGTGCTCTTCTGTTGCATCAACAACGTTGTCAGCATAAGGCTTAAGCAAGAAGCCGTAACCCAAGTCTTTTTTCACTTCATCGAACGCTGCAATGTTCTCAGGTGTTTTTTCACCTGCACGCAGTTTTTCTAGTAGACCGTAAGCAACCATACCGTTGCGAATACGCGCTTCATGTTCAACTTTCAGGTCACGTAGACCCGTTACTTCAGTATCCAATGAACGTGTCGCGATAATACCCATTAAGTAAGGGATTTTAATCGCGTAATCCGTTTCCATTGTTTCTTGGTTTGGAATACCAAATGCAGTAAAGGCTGCCGGAGCTTCTTCTGTATGCCATTCAGCTTCGATTGCTGCTAGTTTAGTTTTTTGAACATCACCTAGCTCGTAGCCTGACTCATCACCAAGGATGATTACAGAAATGATTGCCGCCATACCGAATGAAGAGGCAATTGCGAAAGAACGACGTGCAAATGGAATATCACGGCCTTTCAGCAAGTAGTATGCACTGATACCCATCACGAACATTGCGCCACATACGTAACCCGATGCTACTGTGTGAACAAACTTCACCTGTGCAACTGGGTTTAGGATAACTTCAGCGAAGCTCACCATTTCCATACGCATAGTTTCGAAGTTGAACTCAGCACCTACTGGGTTTTGCATCCAGCCATTGGCAATAAGAATCCAAAGCGCAGAGAAGTTAGAACCTAACGCAACTAACCAAGTTACTGTTAAGTGCTGACGCTTTGATAGGCGATCCCAACCAAAGAAGAACAGACCAACAAAAGTGGATTCTAAGAAGAACGCGACCAGCGCTTCAATCGCTAGTGGGGCACCGAAGATGTCACCAACGTAGTGGGAATAGTAAGCCCAGTTTGTACCAAACTGGAACTCCATGGATAGGCCTGTTGCCACACCTAGAGCAAAGTTAATACCAAAAAGCTTACCCCAGAACTTAGTCATGTCCTTGTAGATTTGCTTTCCAGTCATTACGTAAACAGACTCCATGATGGCTAGTAGGAAAGCCATACCGAGAGTCAATGGGACGAACAAAAAGTGATACATCGCAGTTAATGCGAACTGTAACCGCGATAGTTCGACGATATCAGTGAACATTGTGAACTCCTTTTTTCACCAGGCTGAGTGGTGACAGTACTTCGTAAGTGTACCTATGATTGGGCTTAGCAAAATGTAGTAAACAACATATGACAACTCATAAATCTTCCTGATTACCACAAACTTCATGGCATCCTTCTTATGTTGCTATTATGTTTTTAATTAGTTGCCTTATTGTTAAGCTACAGCTAATAAAGTCATTGCTAATATTACTGACAATTACCTCGAGCGGCAAAGGTTTTATCAAACATTTTGCTTTGATAAAAATCAATAAACACTGCTCATTTTTTAACCCGTGCAGACCAAGTTGATGTAGATCAAATTTTGTAATCTTTTATGCGGAAGGGAATGAGGGAAAAAAAAGACATTATCTTTCGATTTAATTCAAAGAAGTCATACTTGTACACATTCTGTTTTTAATTGATCATACCTGTTGCTATTACACTTAGAAAAAAGAAGGATATTATTAAGCGCTAGGTATCTATTTAGCTGACATAAAGCGAATAGATTCTTGCATAGACAAGCATCTAGGTCGTAAACCCACCATAAATAACATTAGATTTTCTAATCCTAAATTATAATTTTAATCGCTTTTTCTTAATAGAAATATTCCTATAATCAGCGTCAGAAGATTGATAAACATCCCACGCTGTAAAATATGTGTTTGGCAGAATAAACGCGAGATTACAGCTTTACTCTTAACTTGATTGAGGTTGTCGTTATGACTCGTATTTTTGAAAAAATTATCGCTTTTTACCAACCAAGTTTCTCTGAACTGTATAAGCGTGCTTACTAAAGCACCTTTTAAATGCGTCACAAATGAAGCATTTACTTTGTTGCGACTATGTCCATCGGTGATGTTGTCATAAAAATGTAAATAAGAAACCTGTTTTAATCATCATTATTAACTACTTATTTGGTAGTTTTTAT
>NZ_NOIF01000277.1 GCF_002265265.1 Photobacterium sanguinicancri | reverse complement strand
GCATTAATTACACTTGGATTTTGACAGCTCTGGAGGATCGTTCAACCGATCATATTTACGCTAACTGATCGGCATTACCCCTGCACCAGGGGTTTTAAATAGTACATCATCACTTGTATCCTCTAGTTCAGCATAAAATGCTTTGCCGACTTTGCCTTGGGCGATGTATTGACCAAATAAAGTGAAGTCGAGCAGGCTGGTGTTAACCCCATAAGATGGCGATGTCGTGCCGTCAGATGTTTTCGCGATCTCGATAGGGTCGTGACCTCCGATCTCTTGGTGAAGATCGCTCAGTAACTGCTCGAATCTATTCTCAATATGATCAATTCAGATCTACTCAAAAGTTTTATCGCTGCCGCTGATACGGGTTCATTCAGTGCCGCAGCACGCCAACTTGGCCGCCAACAGAGCACAATCAGTAGCAACATTGCCAAACTTGCACTTGATAGCGCTGAGCGGTTTGAAAATAGCGCGGCATTAATTTCTGCAGGCTCGCCAGTGTCGCTGACGATTGCGTTTGATGAAGATTTACCGTTAACGCCTTTCATGGGTTGGCTGCAACACATCCATAAACAGTACCCGATAATGCAATTAAAATTATTGCGTAAACCGAGTACTCAAATTTTTGAGTTAGTTAAAAATAACCAAATTGACTTGGCGCTTACCCCTAGTTTAGAAAGTAATTCCAGCTTTTATGAATTCACTGCAGTTGGGCATATCTGCTACATGTTTGCTTGCGGCAAGCAGCACCCATTTCGTCATAAGCGACAAATTAGCAATGATGATTTAGCGACATCAACGCAAGTTGTTGCCTCCTCAATGTTAGAAAGCCAACTCGTTCAAACGGTGGCAATGTCATCGCACCGTTGGTATTGCGAAGGATACGATACCTTACTGGCAGCCTTACAAGTGAATATTGGTTGGGCATTTATCGCGGTTGATCAATCGGCACCGTTACCTGAGGGGATCGTTACCTTTAAGCCTGACTTTTCTGCCACACAACATCGTGCTCAATACGATATAATTTGGCAAAAAAACAAAATACTATCAGACACTAAACGTCAACTACGTGACCAGCTCGCAACGGTTGTCGCAAACTTGAGTCGGCATTGACAGTAAAGATTCACCGCGCCTGATGAATCTAACCTGATTTTAGCTAAACATAAGTAAAAAAGGAGAGCACATAAGCTCTCCTTTCTAATTGCTCGTTTTGGTTACAAGGCGTTAGTGACCCAGCCTTAATTACCTTGCTTCATTCATTACCAATGATTGTTCTGGCTGATTGATCCTTTTCCACCAGTAGTCTGTTGTTACCGCTTGCGAGAAATCCAAACTGTCTCCAACCATAGGTGTCACAAGGGTCGCACCATGCATGCTCGCTTCTTCAATCAAATCATTCACGGGTTCATCCCAACGGTGCAAGAACAACTCATAGGTAGACCAGTGTACGGGAAACAGTTTCTCCGCTCGCACATCAAGGTGCGCCTGCATGGTATGGGAGGCTTGCATATGCCCCCAGCCCTCAACGGGATACCCTTTCCCATCTTTCACGTTGGCTGCTACTTCAATGAAGGATAAATCAAACGGCCCTAAACGCTCACCGATCTCGGAAAAATGCTCACCGTATGCGGTATCGCCACTGTAAAAAACGCTGCCCGCATCAGCCTGAATAGCCCAAGATGCCCACAAGGTTTTATTACTGTCGAATAGACCACGTCCTGAATTATGATTAGCTGGCGCAGCTGTTAAGGTCACGCTGTTGATCTCTTTATGCTCCCACCAGTCAAGCTCATCAATCAAGTTAGGATCGATGCCCCAGCCTTCAAGGTGACGACCCACGCCTAAAGGCACTAAGAAACGCACACCTTTATCAGCAAAGTAACGAGCCGTAGATTCTTCAAGGTGATCATAGTGGTCATGCGAAATAACAATTACATCAGGCAATGGCAGATCTTCACGCTTAATAGGCGCTTCAACATTACGTTTAAACAAGCCAGAAAATGCCGCTGGCGCTGCATAATCAAACACAGGGTCGATCAGGATTCGGGTGCGGTCGACTTCCACGAGCAAAGAGGAATGCCCTAACCAAGTGACACGCAATGCATCACTCGGTGTCGCCAATGCAGCTACATCTACCGCGTTATAAGGTAAAGCCTGAGCTGGCTTCATTTGGCTACGTTCGGCAAAAAAGCGCCACATTAGCTTTGCCATGCCTTCATCCGTATCCACCTTGACCATGTTCGAAATAACTTTGCCATCTTTAAATTGAGGCGATTGAGCAATACGTTCTTGGCGAATGTCTTCGCTTCTTACCAAATCGCCCGTAACGTTGCCACCAGCAGCACCAGCTAGGCCTAGTACGCCTAAAACAGAAATCAACGATGTCTTCACTACTGTGTTCATAATTGCAGCTAGCCTCAAAAGTAAACGATGGTGTATACTTTCAATATTATTGGTTTTCACATAAAAGTAAACACAACCGTTTACTTTTATTTTTGGCAAAAAGGCGATTTATGGCTAAAGTGGCTGAAATTAAACAAGAAAATATTATTCGTTCAGCGATAAATATTTTTGCTGAAAAGGGCTTAGAGCAAGCAAGTATGGAGGCGATAGCTAAACAGGCTGAGGTATCTAAACGTACTTTGTATAAGTATTACCCGACCAAAGACAGCTTATTTTCAGTGATTGTCGATAGGTTACTTGATGGCTGTAAGGTAATGAAAACCTTAACCTTTGACGCAGATGTAGAGATTAGGTCGCAACTCGTTGCGATTGCCCAAAAAGAAGTGACGCTGCTGTGCCAAATGGAATTTCTCACGCTATCACGCATGGTGATGACTGAGTGTATTCGCTCAAATGTGATCGCTAATATCATGCTAGAAAGATTACAGAACCTCGAAGGGGGTTACAGCTTTGAGCAGTGGATCGAAAACGCCAATGCCACCGGTAAACTTGCTGTTCCTCATCCGCAGATTGCCGCAGAGCAATTTTTTGCCAGCTTAAAAGCCGTTGTTTTTTGGCCTCAAATTTTGATGCACCAGCCTATCGCGTCAGAACAACAACAACAGCTGGCAATCACATGCGCGGTAAATCAATTTTTAGCGGCCTACGCTGTAAAACAACCTATCAGTCACTAAGGTAATCGAACAAATTACTCGCGCTCGTTCGGGCGCAGAGTTAATATTTCAACCCCATCGCTTGTTACTGCCACTGTATGTTCCCACTGTGCTGATAATTTCTTATCACGGGTCACCACAGTCCAGCCATCTTTTTTGGTTTTGGTACGGTGCGTTCCTTGATTGATCATTGGCTCTATCGTAAACGTCATGCCTTCTTTGAGCACCATACCCGTACCTGCGCGACCAACATGTAGCACTTGCGGATCCTCATGCATTTCTTGGCCAATACCATGACCGCAATATTCACGAACTACGCTATAGCCATGGCTTTCAGCATGTTGCTGTACCGCATGACCAATATCCCCTAAACGCGCACCAGGTTTTACCTGTTTAATCCCTTTCCAAAGCGCATTATAGGTTTCTTTTACCAACTTACGCGCTTGCGGCGAAACATCACCAATCATGTACATTTTACTGGAGTCAGCAATATAGCCATTTTTCTCTAAGGTAATATCAAGATTAATAATGTCGCCGTTTTTCAAAGCTCGGTGAACCTGTGGCATACCATGACAAATCACATCATTAATCGACGCGTTAAGCACATAAGGGTAATCGTACTGCCCTTTACTGGCAGGGCGTGCACTTAACGTATTCACAATGTAATCATCTACCCGATCATTGATTTCCATGGTAGTCACACCAGCCACCACAAAGCTGTCTAGCATGGTGAATACATCGGCTAGCAAGCGGCCTGATTCGCGCATCAGCGCTATTTGCTCTGGTGTTTTAACAACAACATTAATCATTGATCAGCCCTTGTAGTGTTAGTGATTCACTCAAAAGTAATTTACGGACTAGTTCGTTATAAGAGAGCGTTGGGTTGAGCTCGGCCATCATGCCCATTTTTATCCAAAACTCAGCTTGAGAATTAATAGAACGCGACATTGCACCACTGGCTTTACGAATTTCTTCATGCAGTTCTTCTGAAATTTTAACGATTCCCATCGTGAACACCCTGATACTTTTCATATATGATTTATATATAAATCATATAC
>NZ_NOIF01000276.1 GCF_002265265.1 Photobacterium sanguinicancri | reverse complement strand
CAAGGACAATTTATATCAGGCGTTTTTAGCTGTAATTTACATATGTAAAGATTGAGATGTTTTTTTATGAAATATCGAAAATAATCTCGAGTAGTGAAAACTCGACATGTAGGTTTTGAATTTGCTTAAAATGTGGTCTTTATGTGACGAGCAAGCAGTAATAGGCTTTCAAACAGGGAATTCAATCTTGAGAATATTTCCTAGTTTGAGCGCTTTTAGTTAATGAAACTAGTGTGTGGCCGTAAATGGCTAAAATGCGGAACAAACCAACTCTTAATTACACTCTTTTTCTTCCTGTTATATTCATCAATACTAGCGCCATGTTCCGCATAATTTGCTAGATGCTTTCCGTTCAACTATGCATAAAACAGCATGAAGGCCAAGGCGATAAAATAGAGGCGTGTATGACTCACTTTCCGAATGATTTTTTATGGGGTGGCGCGATTGCGGCTAACCAAGTTGAAGGTGCGTATGATCAAGATGGTAAGGGGTTATCAACCTCAGACATGCTCCCTTCTGGCATTCTTAGCCCCCACCAAACGCGTGAAGAGAGAACTGCTGGTATTAAGGATGTCGCGATTGATTTTTATAACCGTTATCCAGACGACATCGTCTTATTTAAAGAGATGGGTTTTAACTGCCTACGCTTATCGATAGCGTGGA
Source organism: Photobacterium sanguinicancri (assembly GCF_002265265.1). GTDB lineage: Bacteria > Pseudomonadota > Gammaproteobacteria > Enterobacterales > Vibrionaceae > Photobacterium > Photobacterium sanguinicancri. The sequence continues at coordinate 3,521 of NZ_NOIF01000276.1, read as the reverse complement.
CGCGTATTTATCCTAATGGTGATGACCAAGAGCCGAATGAAGCGGGCCTTGCATATTACGACCGCATTTTCGAAGAGCTAGCAAAGAACGATATTCAGCCATTTGTGACCTTGTCACACTATGAGATGCCTTATGCGCTGGTGGAAAACTATGGAGGCTGGGCTGATAGAAAGCTAATTGCGTTCTTTGAGCGTTACGTCAGCACTGTTTTTGAACGCTATAAAGAGAAAGTGAAGCTGTGGCTGACGTTTAACGAAATCAATATGTCGCTGCATGCGCCATTTACCGGTGTCGGTTTACCTGAAGAGGCGAGTGAGCAGGCGATTTATCAAGCCATTCACCACCAATTGGTTGCCAATGCTAAAGCGGTAAGCCTATGTAAGCGTATTATTCCAGATGGCAAGATTGGCAATATGCTATTGGGTGCGATTAATTACCCGTACACCTGTAACCCTGATGATGTGATTGCAGCCATGCATGAAAATAACAAATGGCTGTTCTTTGGTGATGTGCAAACCCGCGGTAAATACCCTGGTTACATGTTGCGTTATTTCCGCGAGAATAATATCACTATCGCAATGGAAGAAGGTGACTTAGATACTATTGCCCAGGCCTCGGTCGATTTTATCTCATTTAGCTATTACGCCAGTGGCTGCGCGAGTGCCGATCCAAAACAAAAAGAAGTCGGGAACATTATAGATAGCGTACCAAACCCATATTTAGAGAAAAGCCAATGGGGTTGGCTCATTGATCCTAAAGGTCTGCGGATTTTGCTGAACTTCCTTTATGATCGTTATCAAAAGCCGCTTTTTGTGGTTGAAAATGGCTTAGGGGCGCGTGATGAGATCGGTGAAGATGGCGAGATCCACGATGATTACCGCATTCAATACCTCAACGATCACCTAGTTCAAGCACGAGAGGCCATTGCTGACGGTGTCGAGTTAATGGGCTTCACTAGCTGGGGACCGATAGATCTGGTTGCGAATTCGACGGCAGAAATGAGTAAGCGTTATGGTTTTATCTATGTTGATAGGCACAACGATGGTACGGGCTCGCTCATTCGTAAGCGTAAAAAGAGTTTTCATTGGTACCAAGAGGTGATTAATACCCAAGGTGGCTCCTTGGTGGATGAGCGCTAACCTATAGCTTAACAATTGAAGTTAAATCCTCGACTTGTTCGGGGATTTTATATGGTTTGGTAATAGTTTAATGAGAAGTTTCGTTCTGTCAGATATCCACTTGGTGTTGATTGAGTATAATATTTAAAGTCTTTAATAAAATGGGATTGATCATAATAACCATGATCGAATGCGACAGCTAAATACTGAGTTGATTGAGCGGTTAACAGTGCTTTCAGTGTTGATTGAAAGCGAGCCGTACGCTCAAAGTATTTTGCATCGACACCCGTAAATAATTTGAATTTACGTTGAAATGTTCTTTCACTACATTTTAATTGGTGTTTGACCTCAGTAATACTGTCACTTTGGTTTTGGTAGTAAATCTTATCGATAGCCCATTGTAGGGCTGAGTCTTGAACTGCGATGCTAACTTGCTTTTGCAGAAGCCACTGCTCTAACAAAGTCACTTTTGCTATATCACTTTTTGTTTCAGCTAGTTGCTCGATTAAGTTTGTTGGTAATAATTGGCCCATTGGGATAATTTGATCGGATAGTTCAGTTAAAGGCAATCCAAATAAAGTAAAAAAGCCTGCAGAACGAAAGCGAATTGAGAGTATTTTTGTCTTGCCCATTGGTTGAAACTGTATGAGTGATTTTCGAGGGCAAACCACAATACAATCATTCGTATTGAGGTGAGATTGTTGGGCCGTTTGAATGATTATGGGTTGACCGAAGTTGAAAAGTATTTCAACCCCTGTACCGGGTAACATATTAGGAAGTTTAACGGTATCATTTTGCTCCCAAAGCCAAAAGTGTGCAATAAATGGGCTTAATTGATGGGTGGGTTTAATGTGTTGTGTGTACATACTGACTATGGTTCCTACCACCTCTAATATTCTTTATATTGTTATTAGAGGTGGGATTATTACTGTATTAATCTAAGGGTTAGAATAGCGCATCACCGCTGGCAAAGTCTAAACATGGGTGTTTATCAAAGCGTACGACTCCTACATGCATTCGTCCATTTGCGGCTTTGACTACATCAGCGACACCCTGATGACCGAACCCACCACAGAGTTCAACGGCCTTAATTCCTTCTTCACTTAATGAATCCATGAGTTTGCAAGCTTGTTGATAATTAGAAACAGCAATCGTTTTTACATGTACTTCATTTGTTCGTACCCAAGAATAATCTTGAGAAGGATTGGCGGCTGGTGCGACGAAAATAAACGCAGCTTTAAAGATAGCAGACATAATTTAGCTTCCTGTTGAGTGTTGGAAGCAATGCTACATTGAGGTTTGTGCTTGATATTGTATAAATTCGTCATTTAGTTGCTAAGTGTTTCGTTGAATAACCAAGCTGTCAATTTTGCATAACGAATTTAGCCTTAATCGATTCAATAATCAGCGATTTTAACCATTGATGTGGTGGACTGTTTGTTGTTCTTTTGTGTTCAACGATGTAAATGTTGGTGATAAAAGGTTCACGGTTAAATGCTGTTATGACGTTGAATTTGTCATCTAATATTGAATCTTTTTCCAACAAGTGACTGCCGATAATGAGCCTATCTGTACCCTCAATTGATTCTAATAATGTTGATAATTGACCCGACTTAAATGCAACTTTCCTGTTTCTCCCTTGCTTTAATAGCTCAACATCAAGTGGGTTAAGGTAATCACCAACTGAACGAATATCAAGAGATAAATCGACAAACGAGTATTTAAGGCAATCATCAATAGTAATTCGTTCCTGTTTCAGTAAAGGATGAGTGGTTGCACCATAAATAACAGGGTAAGTATGACCAATTTTTTCAGAAAGGTATTCATTCCCGATAGCGGTGTCTTTTATATGTATCGAAAAATCAACGTGATTCTCTTTTAGCAATAGTGTTGGATCTGCCGCTGAAGGGTATTCCTCTAATGTAACGCTTGGTGCAAGGTCATAGATTTTTTTTGCTAATGGGGCCGTAAGCAGCTTACTCATCAAGGGCGGTGTTGAAATCCTAAATGCTTTTTCGCACGTTTTTGGGGAAAAATTGGTGCTGTTTACTAAGCTATCGATGGAAAACAAAATTCGGTCTAAATGTGTTTCTAACTCTAAGGTTTTGGCTGTAGGTTGCAGTCCGTTGGATTCACGGTAAAAAAGAGGATCATCGAATAGGTCTCTCAATCGTCCTAAAATTCGGCTCATAGCGGGCTGAGAAAGAAACATTTTTTCGGCGGCGCGTGAAACGTTTTTCTCTTTGATTAAAACACTTAGAGATACAAGTAGGTTGAGATCAATGCGGGAGAGTTCTTGTTCAAGTGTTTTCATTCTAGCCTATCTTCTTTTCGCCAAGGGTACTGATATTACAAAATAGCATATCAGGTATTTGATTTTATGATTTTTATTAATAATGAGTT
>NZ_NOIF01000275.1 GCF_002265265.1 Photobacterium sanguinicancri | reverse complement strand
AGATTAAATTACATTGTGATGAAAGAGGGCATCTTTCATGATGCGCGATCATCCCGTTTTTCTACGAAAATATTTCACTATATAGGTATAAAGCGACCAAAGGCGCGCTTTTCTAATTCATTAATTGACATCCAAAGCACATACTCAAATAACACGCTTTAAATCACAGAAGATCCATAAGCCCTAGCCAAGCATCACTTTTGGCGTATAATTCCTGACGTTGGCTTCGTATAACCCCAATGATATGGTTTGGGGGTCTCTACCAGCTCCCTCAAAGTGCTGATTACGAAGAGTTGAGATCACAGTGGATCTTACTCTTTGTAATGGCGTTCATTTTTTCCAATCTGTGCCTATTCTTAGAGTAATTGTATCCACAATAATCATAAGAAAAGATGGATGAGAATATGAACGCATTTATTCAGGGTCTTCCAAAGGTAGAGTTGCACTTACATATCGAAGGTTCGCTAGAACCAGAATTACTGTTTGAATTAGCTAAACGTAATGACATCGATATTCCATATCAATCCCCTCAAGCCCTGCGCAAAGCCTACGAGTTTGAAGATTTACAGTCTTTCTTGGATATCTATTATCAGGGCGCTAACGCGTTACGTACCGAGCAAGACTTTTACGACCTGACTTGGGCATATTTAGAAAAATCTAAAGCCGATAACGTTATCCATACTGAAATCTTCTTTGATCCGCAAACACACACTGATCGTGGTATTTCTTTTGATACCGTTATTCATGGTATTCATCGTGCGATGCAAGATGGTCACGAGCAACTGGGTATTAGTTCGCAAATCATTGCGTGCTTCTTGCGTCACCTTTCAGAGCAAAGCGCGATAGAAACTCTGCAATCAATCTTGAAGCATCAAGATAAAATCATTGGGGTAGGGCTGGACTCTTCAGAGCAAGGGCATCCACCAGCAAAGTTCAAACGTGTGTTCCAACAAGCTAAAGAGGCCGGTTTACTGACGGTGGCTCATGCAGGTGAAGAAGGCCCAGCACAGAACATTGTCGATGCAGTCGAAATGCTGAGTGTTAGCCGTGTTGATCACGGTGTACGTTGTGTAGAAGATGAGCTGTTACTCGAGGCGTTAATAGATAGCAAAATGCCGTTAACAGTGTGCCCGCTTTCTAACATTAAACTGCGGGTATTTGATGAAATGGAACAACACAACATCGCTGAACTTCTTCGTAAAGGCGTAGCGGTGACCATCAACTCTGACGATCCCGCTTACTTTGGTGGTTACATGACGGATAACTTTTTAGCCGTTAGCAATGCTCACCCAATGAGTAAGCAAGAGTTGGCACAATTTACGATCAATGCGATCAACGGTAGCTTTATCAGCGATGCACTTAAAGCGGATTACCGCGCTCAGGTAGAAAATTATTTAGCGAACCATTGATGATAAAAAGGGCTAGGCCGCTAGCCCTTATTCTCTAGCCCTGTCAGCTTGTTGGATTAGTATTTTCTAACTCATGATCACGCATTTGTTTCAAAGTAGAATTTGTATTTACGCACACCGTCTATCTGCACGCCTTTTTCTCTTAACTCAAGGTATTGCTGGAGCTTAACTGTTCTGAAATCCATCGCCTTCAGCGCAAGGATTATTCGTAGTTCATCCATTGAACGTGACTTGGCTGCAGAGCTACAAGTCCCGCAGATAACATGAGTTTTCTCTTTAAAACCTGTCTTATTAAGCCAGTTCAGTTCTTTTGTTTCTTTATGTTCACCACAAAAATAACAGTGATTGCTTTGCTTTAATGCGGCCTGCTCCCTTAAAGCCTTAGGGCTTGGCGATTTGACTGATGGGGCAGTGTTAGTCTTCTTACTTCCACTGAACATAGAGAACTGAACGACATTCGACATTTGGATTGCTCTTACTACTGACTAATGGGCGGATACGGCACATAACACAATATACTTGTTAAGTGCTTTTATATCCTATTTCTTGTGCACTCAATGAGTCAAATTTCCTCTTTATTGAGTGCGATAGGTTATAGCGAACTTTAACGCTTCGTTAGTCATAGGGAGGCTTTTAATTAATTGCTACTTGTGGATGGTCATTGCTAATTCAAATGGATGTGACTGTGTTGGCAATGTGTGAGCATATAGTTGCTTATAATGGCCGAAATTTAAAAGCTTAAGTTATTAATATGCGAAGAAACCTTCTCGGCATCATGCTGGCAACATTCAGTTTATCGGGGTATGCAGCACAAGATCTTCCATCGGGTGTTGACTGGCTTAATCACGTTGCTGACGGGTTAGCACCGTATTGGATGATGGACAGTGCACAGGGGACGCCTGTGGGTAATTTTCCGACATTTCGCTGTGACAATGGCGCGATATTAAATACGGTTCAGCCTTGTAATGAATTGAACAAAGGCTGGATTAGCCCGAATTTTGATCGTGAATATACCCGTATGAAGTCGCGTCAAACTTATGCTTACGGGGTTATTTTCCACCTGACGGGTGATCTGCAGGCGCTCGCGCTCGCCAAGAAAGGCGCTTATTACTTAATAGACCACCTGCAAGATAAGAAAAATGGTGGGTTTATTAGCTATACCCATAAGGGGAAGCCGGGGCTAGATTGGCAGCAGCGTACTTCGCAAGATCAGGCGTATGCTTTAGTGGGCTTGGCGATGTATTACTATTTAACCCAAGACCCTAAAGTTGAACAAGTACTTATCCAGCAACAAGCTTTTATCTTTGATAAGTATCGTCTCACTGATGATCAAGGGTTGGCATGGGTGCTAGCAGATAGCGAAGAGGATAGTGCTAAACAACGAGAACTTGTGGCTCAGTTGGATCAAATTAACGGTTATTTGTTGCTGGTGGCGCCGTTATTGCCACCTAAAGCCAAAGCCAAGTGGGAGCAAGACTTAGGCTGGTTGACGCAAGTAATGCTTAATCAATATCAGTCTGAGAAAGAACAGCGTTTCTATGGAGCAATTCATCATAAAGCAGTGATGATGCAAGATGCCAAGCATAATGACTTTGGTCATACCATTAAAGCGTATTGGATGACGTATTTAAGTGGGCGTTTACTGGATCAACCAAGCTGGGTTGAAACTGGTCTGAAGGGCATGAAGTACACTCTGAAACAGGCTCAATATTCGCAGGACTTCGACTTAGTACAGCCGTTTTTCTCTGATACATTAAGTGCGAAGTGGCAAGGCGAAACTATCCCAGCATGGCAATCTCGCCCATATTCTAATGGTACGTCTTCGTGGGAATGGGCAGAGCTCGATCAAGCGGCAATGACTGTTTCATTACTTGATGGCTCCATGAAAGATACGTTGAAATATACACTGCCAACCTTTATGGATGCATGGGTTGATCATCAATATGGTGGGGTTGGATTGAACCCTAAATCGACCAAAGCGTTTCATTGGGGCAATGGGTACCATCAATTTGAACATGCGTTAGTGGGCTACCTTTACGCGCAACAAATAGATGGTAAATCTGCTGAACTGTATTACGCAAGACCGAAAAATAGTGAGACGCCATTGCAGCCTTATTACTTCAAAGCCGAGGTATCTAAAAAACGTCCTGTAACGAACCAAGTTACTAAAGTTGCATTTGCTCATATTCAGGCTTAATTCTATGATGGGTTATTATAAATAACCCATTTATTTATCTGACGCTAACCACAATACTTTATATTTTGGGATGTAATGAAGTTGTTTTAATTACACTGCATTTAGTTTCATGTATTGGTATGGAAATTAATTTAGATAATTAAGCATGATAGGGAATTTAAAAATTATATGTCAGTTTATTGATTCGGCAAGCGAAACTTCGAATGTCTGTATAGTCAAGATCTAATGTTTTTAGTGCTTCAAAAATATCCTTCATATGAGCTTTACCATTGGTATCTATTCTAATTAAGTCGTAATGGTCGTTGGGTTTATAGCGATCGAATAGTGGGTTATGTGTTAAAGAGTAGTTGTTGATGAAGGCACCAAACAAAATAGTATCTTAGGGCTGGATATCGAATCCATTAAGCAAGTGGTTCGCTTTTGTACCTATCGAAGGCTCATTCCTCATGCTGTTGAATTCCATTGTTAATCCATGAGGAACTGCTACTAGGCCAGAGCCTTTTTTAAATTTAGACTGGCTTGGTGTATAACCGCCGTGAGATAAAATAAGTGCCTTTTTGGCAGTAAAGTTCACACTAGAGATAATAAGATTTTTGAATTTTCTTTCCATGATTTTCCTGTTGTCAAAGCTGCATTATTGAAAATGGTATAGATGTCTGGTGTTGTGATTAATTGCTGAGATACGGAGGTCTAGTTTTAATAATGATTGGTTTCTCATTCATTTTGACGCGGGTTTGTAACTTATATTC
>NZ_NOIF01000274.1 GCF_002265265.1 Photobacterium sanguinicancri | reverse complement strand
GTTTTTAGGTTTAAAAAGTTTTTTGTCGTATTAACTCTAAAAATTAAGCGTTTAGATTGAGCGTTTAGATTGAGCGTCCTGCTCAGTAACCCTGATAACTCGAGAGTTCATCGCGCTTCCCTTGTCGACGAGGAGATAATAAAAGTTGGCGATTAATTACTCTAATCACCAGTATTGATATCAATGATTACTGAAACTTATGAGAGATGAAGATGATGAAGTTTTGATGTAAGGGGAGGAGCGGTTGGAGGATGAAATTAGGTGTGAATTAGCGGTAATAGATAGGTTTTACGGCCTTTATTGGGATAAAAGTGAACAATGGGGTAGAGCAATCCCAAAGCAATTTCATGGCACTGTAATTTCTCTCTGGCTTTGTTTGGGATGGATGTGTGTTATTTATTAAACCGATCGGGCACAAAGGTTTGCTGATCGAGTGGAGAGCGTATGTAACCGTCTTTGTTGACATCGGGGAGGTCAATCTCGGGGTAGCTTAAGGTTTGATATGGGATGTGGGCTAGTAAGTGGGAGATGCAGTTAATACGGGCTTTCTTTTTACTGTCGGCATCCACCACCCACCATGGGCACTGTTTAGTATCTGTGTAAGCAAACATACGATCTTTAGCCGCAGAATATTCCACCCAGCGATTGCGTGACTCTAAATCCATAGGGCTAAATTTCCAGCGCTTAATTGGCGTATTGATACGTTCAAGAAAACGCTTTTCTTGTTCTTCGTCCGACACTGAAAACCAATATTTCAACAGTATAATGCCAGAGCGCTGCAACATGCGTTCAAACTCAGGGCATGACCGTAAGAATTCTTCGTATTCCTCTTCGCTACAAAAGCCCATGACTTTTTCAACACCAGCACGGTTGTACCAACTGCGATCAAACAGCACAATTTCACCTGCCGCGGGGAGGTGAGCCACATAGCGTTGAAAGTACCACTGTGTTTTCTCTTTTTCGGTCGGTTGAGGTAAGGCGACGACACGGCAAATTCGAGGGTTAAGCTTTTCGGTGATCCGTTTAATGACGCCACCTTTACCTGCTGCGTCTCGTCCCTCAAAAATGACCACGACTTTCATTCCTGAGTGTTTGATCCACTCTTGAAGTTTTACCAATTCGACTTGGAGTCGTTCGAGTTCGATGGTGTAGTCTTTCTTTTTTAACTTATCAGCAGAATCGATGAGAGGTGGGGTCATGCATTCCTCCTTGGTCGCAACATTTGATAGGTATTACGATGGTGGTATTAGCATAGCGTAATACCTATCTTTTGATGGGTTAAAGCGTTTGAATTTTCTCGACCACTGCGCTGATTTTTTGTGCTGAGGTGATAGGGATAGCGAAATCATCCACATTCGCGTTACCCATATGTGCTGATGGATCAATATGTTGCATTAAGCTTGGGCGGGTACTTTTTCCTGATAGGTGAATTTCGTGTACGGCTGTTTGTTGGATTATCGAAAGGGCATTATTAGCGGTAACACCGGCACCCGGCATGATACTCAAATGGTTGCCACAGTGTTCCACCATACGCTTGATCATCGTGATACCTTCGGGGGCGCTAGGTGCAAGTCCAGACGTGAGTACTCGCTCACAACCTGCTTGCATTACAGCATCAAGCGCAGCAAAGGGATCGGCACATTGGTCTATGGCGCGATGGAAAGTGACGCCTAGCGTACTGGCTTGTTTCATTAAGGCGTTCAGAATATCGCGATCAATATGGCCGTCAGCTGTTAAAGCGCCAACAACAATACCTTGCAGTTGCGCTTGTTTGGCGGCATGAATATCAGCCAGCATGATTTCTACGTCGTCACTTGAGAACAAAAAATCCCCTTGGCGTGGACGGATCATGGCATAGACAGGAATTGTGGCATGTTTAGCGGCAAGGCGCATGAATCCAGCACTGGGTGTTAAGCCGCCAAGTGCAAGTGATGAGCAGAGTTCAATACGGTTAGCGCCGCCTTGTTGGGCATAGTGCAGTGATTCTAAATTATCAATACAGACTTCGATTTGCATAATGATCTATCAGGTAGAAAACAGATAGATAGAGTCTATTACAAACGATGTATGAAAGCTGAATCCAATATCAATCTATGGGGATGAGAAATTATGTTCGTGGATACAGTGATGAGTCTGGTGATTTAGTCTGGTGATTGAGAGGCGGATATGGTGTCGAACTGAGTTTTTAGGAGGGGGAGAAACTAGGGGGGGTAGAAACGAAAAAGGGCCCGGTGCATCCGGGCCTCATTCTATTTTTGCCTATTGGCTGACTTTGGCTTTACGCTATTGCGTTTGTCGCCTTATTAACACCGTGAGCGTGGTGCTAATTGGTAATTACTTACCTAGGTCTGCAGTGTGCTCAGATAGGTAGTCAGCAACACCTTTTGGAGATGCATCCATACCTGCTTTGCCTTCTTCCCACTGTGCTGGACAAACTTCACCGTTCTTCTGGTGGAAGTTTAGAGCATCAACCATACGTAGCATTTCGTCGATGTTACGGCCTAGAGGAAGGTCGTTAACTACTTGGTGACGTACTGCACCGTCTTCGTCGATTAGGAAAGAACCACGGAAAGCAACGCCTGCTTCTGGGTGCTCTACATCGTAAGCTTTACAGATTTCGTGCTTAACGTCAGCAATTAGAGGGTATTTAACTTGACCGATACCGCCGTCTTCAACAGCAGTGTTACGCCATGCGTTGTGAGAGAATTGAGAATCGATTGAAACACCGATTACTTCAACGCCTTTCGCTTGGAAATCTTCAAAACGCTTGTCGAATGCAATTAGTTCTGATGGGCAAACAAAAGTGAAGTCTAGTGGGTAGAAGAAAACTACCGCTTTTTTACCTTTGGTAAATTCTGCGAAGTTGAAGTTATCAACGATTTCACCGTTACCTAGAACAGCTGCAGCAGTAAAATCTGGTGCTTGACGACCTACTAGTACCATTTTGGTGCTCCTAATAAAATTCAATGCGGTGCTACTATTTAAAGTCGCTCCCTGTTTGGACGAGACAAACTATAACGAAACTGGTAGATTCAAAAAAGCGGAATAAATAGATTGATGTAATCGAAAAATACGATGAACAAGTTTCCTTCCTTAAAACAGCTTAACTATATAGTCACATTGTCAGAGACTCGCCATTTCGGTGAAGCGGCCAAACTTTGCTTTGTTAGCCAATCGACGCTCAGTTCTGGTATACAAAACCTTGAAGACTTAATTGGTTGTCAGCTCATTGAGCGTGATAACAAAAATAAATCGTTAGTTTTTACCTCTATGGGTGAAGACGTGGTGACTCGCGCTCGCGAGCTACTGGCACGTTCGCGTGATTTGATGGAGCTATCTAATTGCACTGGCGATGGCATGGAAGGACAGTTACGTATTGGCTGTATTCCCACTATTGCCCCTTTCTTATTGTGTGATCTAGTCCAAGAAGTGAATCTACGTTTTCCTAAGTTAGATTTGCTGCTGCGCGAAGACACAACCGCTAATTTGCTGACGGCTTTGCGTAATGGCGAGATGGATGTACTTATCTTAGCCTTACCGATGGATATTAACGGGATGCAAAGCAAGATCGTCGGACGTGATGCTTTTAAGATGGTGATCAGTAAGAAGCAAGCAAATACAGTGCGGGTACCGATTAGTTATGATGACTTACCGGATGCATCTGTCTTTCTGCTGGAGCGTGAGCACTGTTTAACGGATCACGCTGTGTCTGCCTGTCAGCTCACCAGTAAAGATAAGATTAATCCCTTTTCGGCCACAAGTTTACATACCTTAGTGCAGATGGTCGCGAACGGTATGGGAATGACCTTTATTCCCCAAATGGCCATCGACCATGGTTTGCTTGATAATCAAAACTTGGTGGTAGTTGAACCGCCAGGCCATGAAGCTTACCGTGAAATCGGCCTTGTTTGGCGACCAACATCTAGCCGAATTCATACCTTTGACCAATTAGCCGATGTGGTTAAAGGGATACTGTAATACTTGTAACCTTTGGTTTTTGGCTGCAAATTCCCATCTTTTTCTTATTATCTATACAGCGCTGGCATATAAATCAATATGTCAGCATATTCCTCTAAGTTATCGTTAAATTTCAGATACATTGTATTTAGCCCCATAGGGGTAACTCACTGCTATTTGTAGGTTTATTATGTTTCGTCTTAGAAATAAATGAAACTAGATGAGTATTTTTGTATGCAGCTAGCGTATGAAAATATCACCTGCACCTCTCTTATCTGTATGTTATTTAACCTGTTATTGCCTCGCTATTTAACCGCTTCTGTTTAAAACGATTTTTGTCATCAAATTATTTGCGATTATTTATGTAACTTAATTACGTAATTTAATCAAAAAACGACATTTTTACAGCTATAGAG
>NZ_NOIF01000273.1 GCF_002265265.1 Photobacterium sanguinicancri | reverse complement strand
GTGTATAAGAGTCAGGAGTGTGTACTCAAAATTATCTGAACAGTGTCTTTTGGAAATTCAATTTTAGTGAATTCCAATAATTCAGAAAAGAAGGTTCTCTGCCAGTCAGGGTGTAGATATAAATCCACTTCATCCATGATAATGAGGTGGCTCGAAATGGACTGGTTTTTTTGGTCATGTATGTAATTATATAGCTCGGAAAATATATTTAATTTAGCAAACTCACCAGTACTAAAACCATTCCAACCATATTGGAAATTGTTTAACAAAAGTTGAGGTAGGTTGGTAATACAGTTTGTCAATTCAATGATTAAATCAGCATTAAAAGTTGTTAAAGTATTAGCATTATCAATATGGCACTCATCCACATAAACATTTATTAGATGTGAAACTTTCCCTAGAATACTGAGTACTTCTTGGTATTTAAATAGGATGATAGGTACATCAAGTTTCACTATGCTATCGGCGCTGTCAATGCTTGAATCACGCCTTGCACTTGATAATGCGTTAGCTATATAGCTTTCATTGAAATTACCGCTTATAAATCCAATCAGAAGTTTAATGAAAAATTCATCTCTATGATCTTTTCTAATGATACTAAGTTTGGATAAATAATTGCAGATTGATAAAAGGTTTGCTCTTAATAATTGTGATCCAACAGTTTGATGTTCATGTAAATATACGCAAGCTAAACTTTCATTAAGTTGATGTTTTAGTAAGTCTAAATGTTCTTTTGATTCTATATGTTTAGATACGAAATATTTGTTATTTAACAGCGATTTAAGATAAGCGGTAGAGGATGCACTAAATTGAAAAGTAAACTTGACTTTAGGTTGTTCAGACTTATTGAAAGATACACTTGTATTGAAGTAGCTAATTAGTCGGTTTGTCCGTTGAGCGACAACTCTTTTACTTCCATTCACATATTGTGAGAGGGTCATATCGTATATGAATGAATTAGATTTTATTTTTTTTGAAAAGTCGTTCGTTTCAATACCCGTTAAATTATTTGCTTTGATAAGTTTAACTTTATGGCGTTTAATGAGATTAGATAAGTCTTTCTCTAAGGTATAGTCTTGTTTGCTTACAATAGAATCTTCATCAATATATAAATTGATAGGACAGATATGATACCTTTCTTTTTTACTGTCGAACCAAACGATAATACCGCTAGAATCAGTGCCTTCATAAGCGACTTCCAAAAAATCAAGAATAGTGCTTTTACCTACTCCATTTTTGCCAATTATGGCGCTACAGTCTAATCCTTGATAGTAATCTAGTTCATCTGGCGAAAATTTTAGGGTTAATTTGTCACCTGAATAACCACACTTGTGTGAGCTATTTATTGGTATATCAATGTTTTCTAGTGCTTTATGATTGCTGATATGGAGGAAAGCTAACTTCATTCGGTTATCGCTAGAATACTGTTTTTTATCAATAGTTTAATAATAACAAAATGCAAAGTACTAGTGAAGTAAGTTGAATAACAATAACTGATTTAGCGTTGAGGAGTTGTGAGCACATTTGAAGTGTACGTGTTCATTCACGATAAGGGAAACCTAAAGGTTATTGGTTTCCCTTTCATATAGCGAATTATTGATCAATAGTTGGTTCTACATAGGCTTTAGTGCCCCATAATGGCACTGTAGACAGGCTATGCTTGAAGCTTCCCTCTGTCTCTTTGGTCGTGTAAGACAAGTAGAGCAGCGTCTGGTTTTCGGCATCGTAGATACGTCTAACTTTCATTGATTTGAAGAAGATGCTTTTAGATTGCTTGAATACCACTTCACCCGATTTACTTTTATCTATTCTAGCGAGCATTTCAGGTGTGATATCACCCGTTTGACGACAAGAAATAGAACTATCACTTGGATCGGAAAGGCTTAAATTAGCTTCAACAGAGGCAATATGGCAGGTCACTCCAGGGATCTTTTCATCATCCAAGTTTGAGATTTTGATGTCTTTCATAGTGAACATCCCTAAACTCACATCGCCGACTTCATTTTTATCACAGCCGCTTAGTAATGTGACGAGTGCTGCTGCAATTAAAACCTTCTTCATAGAGTGATCCTCATAGCTGTTTTGCGCAATTATTTATAACCATCATACTCGAAGTTAGGAGAGAGACTACATGGTGAGACTAAATATTTCAGTAATTTAGCCTCACTAAAGGAAAAAGCCTATTTAGTTTCTGTCTTTGTTCCTAATTGCCAGAGTCTTTCTGCATGGGTTCCTATAAACCAAAAGCTTAATGCTAGAATCGCAAAAAATATGGTTTTATGTGCTGTATCCCAAGCATATTCGAAGAAGCGCGTGTATAGGTTAATCAGTAAAAAAGTAATACCAAAACTTCGGCACAAGCTATCTGCAAAATGGATACCCACGTAAAGAATGGCGGCACAAATACTGGTAGAGAGTATTGCCCAGTGAATCAGTTCGATTTGTTTTACACCCGCCCACTCACTTGCATCCCCATAATTCCCAAAAATAGACAGTAACCAGAAGCCAAGTAAGAAAAACAGTAAGCCAATAAATTGGGTTGAATCTTTTAGCGGTTTTGTCTGTGTATAACGGTTACATTTTAAGCTCATTAATGCGATGACAGCGCCAACAATCGTGAATCGCATTGGATGACTCATGCCTAAAAAGTAATCGGAAAAATTGGAGAGTTCAGTGGTTTCAAGCTGCACCCAAGCGACAAAACTGAATAAAGCAAAGATCCAAATAAGTACAGAAGAAAGCCGCACACCAAGTACGGCATAAATGACGGTGAGCAGCAGCAACAAGCTGGCATCATCAACCTGCGCAAACATCGTCGTTTCACCCAAAATACCAACTGAAACAGCACTCATCAGCACCCCAAAAAAGAAGATCGCTTCGTTACTGATTGTCTTTGATGGATGGGATAACCGACGCCTTATACCGGCGTAATAACATAAAGCCGCAATACATGCAGTGGTTATACACATCACACTGGCTGGCGCATCAAAAATACTCGCAAGCAGGGCGAGAAGATAATCATCAGCAAGTAAAACACCAACCGATATGATGAAGCAGCTTATGGCGATCCAAAATGAATATACGGCTAATAAACGCCAGTCAAAGCCAGCTACTTCGATAGACTGGCTGAGCTTTTCAGCTTGCTCTGGTGATATATGATCATCGCGTTCCCACTCGTTGATGGCGGAAAAAATGACTTTAGCTTTGCGTTTATTGAGTTTCATACGTTACCTATCAAAACATCGAAATGATAAATTGGCGGTTATCATCGATTGTCAGCATTATTGCTGAATGATGCCGTGATAAACAAAGCATTGCAATAAAATAAAAAACATTGTTTTTATTGTGCGTCATCTTCCAATATTTCTTCAGGCATAAACGTCAAGATATGCTGATCGGAGGTGAGCGTTAACGTGTTATTTTCTAGCGCTATGGTATTGGCTTTTTGTAAAGAGGTTGTCATGAGGGCTTCAAGTGACGCTTGGTCATCTTGAATACAGGCCATTTTGGTTGACCCCATTGAGGTAACGGTAAGGTTATTGTCGGTCAGCTCTATTTGGCCAAAAAAACGATTGCAGCCACTAAAACCCGCAATTTTTAAGTCGGTATCAATTGCCATGGTTGGGGTAATACGGGGCTCAGCCGTATTTACATCTTTCCCATCGACTCTAGTTAACACCCAGCTTTGCTTGAGATCATCTTCAGTGAATCCGATTTGCGTTTTTTTTTCACAGCCAGCCAAACCAATAATCGTGATAATTGCAAGCAAGATGGCCTTCGCAGCACGAGCTAGAATAGGGCTGATTGTTGAGTTTTTTTGTAAACTATACATGGTACATACACTCTGTTGTTGAACCTAGTTGAAGCATAGACCAAAACAGGTTAAACGACTGTAAGTAGTTGATGTAATTGCATTGCTATTAACTAACGTCGCGGCCAAAAAAGTTTATTTCACCCTGACGAGAGCGAAAGCCAGCGTCTTTGTCTGATTGGTAGCTGTGCATTGCGGATTCAGCTTCACAATAACTTTGGTTGCTATTAAATACTTCTCTTGCGGCATCAATAACACGTTCAGCATTGCGTCTAGCATCAGGTTTTGCAGAACTATCACTAAACACCATTTGCTTACTCACGATCAATTTCTCTAATGCTTTCATACAAATGATTTCGTTATCAGGCAAAGCTTTTACTGGAGAAGAAGCAAGTGCTGTAGTTGAAAAACTGAGTAATAAAAGGCTGAGAATATGATGATGCAAAGACATAATGAACACTGTTTTGAAATAGGGTGCGAGCATTATAGAGTAAGTATAATTTCAAGCCAAACAACTTTGGGTGTTATTAACTAAAAAACAATTTAAAAGATCATTATATCTAC
>NZ_NOIF01000272.1 GCF_002265265.1 Photobacterium sanguinicancri | reverse complement strand
CTAGAGTACTGAAGTGCTCAAAAAATCGATATCCCGTTAGAAAAAACAATGCCGCTCACGTTAAGTGAACGGCATTACGCAAAATGCGGGCTTTTCATAAGCTTAAATGCTTTAAAGCAATAGGCGACTATAAAATTATAGTACGTCGATTGCGTTAAGGTCAGAGAATGCTTTCTCAAGACGAGTAACCATAGAAGCTTGACCAGCACGTAGCCATACGCGTGGATCGTAGTACTTCTTGTTTGGCGCAGATTCGCCAGTTGGGTTACCGATTTGACCTTGTAGGAAATCACGGTTTTCAGCTTCGTATGTACGAACGCCATCCCAAGATGCCCACTGTGTATCAGTATCGATGTTCATTTTGATAACACCGTAACCGATAGACTCTTGGATTTCTGCTTCAGAAGAACCAGAACCACCGTGGAATACGAAGTTTAGTGCGTTCGGTGCGATACCGAATTTCTCAGCACAGTATGCTTGAGAATCACGTAGGATAGTTGGAGTCAGTACAACGTTACCAGCTTGGTAAACACCGTGTACGTTACCGAAAGATGCAGCAATAGTGAAACGTGGGCTAATAGCCGTTAGTTTCTCGTATGCGTAAGCAACGTCTTCAGGAGAAGTGTAAAGCTCAGATGCGTCCATATCAGAGTTATCAACGCCGTCTTCTTCACCACCAGTACAACCTAGTTCGATTTCTAGTGTCATACCCATTTTCGCCATACGCGCTAGGTACTTACCAGAAATTTCGATGTTCTCTTCTAGTGACTCTTCAGAAAGGTCAATCATGTGAGAAGAGAAAAGAGGCTTACCAGTTTCTGCGAAGAATGCTTCACCAGCGTCTAGTAGACCGTCGATCCAAGGAAGAAGTTTCTTAGCAGCGTGGTCAGTGTGAAGAATAACTGGAACACCGTAAGCTTCAGCAACAGCGTGTACGTATTTCGCACCAGCTACTGCACCAAGGATTTGTGCGCCTTGACCTTCAAGTTTAACGCCTTTACCAGCGAAGAAACCAGCACCGCCGTTAGAGAACTGAACTACAACTGGCGCTTTAACTTTAGCCGCTGCTTCTAGAACACCGTTGATAGTATCAGTGTTAACTACGTTTACAGCTGGAAGAGCAAATTTGTTTTCTTTTGCTACTTCAAATACTTTCTGTACGTCGTCGCCAGAAATCACACCAGGTTTTACAAAATCGAAGATCTTAGACATAACAATAGTCCTATTAATAACTTGTTGTCTTTGTGAATATTAAATCTTTGCAAACGTTTGCTACTGGGACAGTATTCTATAAAAACTTGACCAAATTCACAAACATTTAAATATGGGAGCACTAGGCTCCCACATTAATAATTATGCTTTTGCACGCTCTTCAAGCATTGCAACTGCAGGAAGTACTTTACCTTCAACGAACTCAAGGAATGCACCACCACCAGTAGAAATGTAAGAAACGTCAGCTTTAATACCGAACTTATCGATAGCTGCTAGCGTGTCACCACCGCCGGCAACAGAGAAGCCTTCTGAATCTGCGATTGCTTTAGAAATGCCTGCAGTACCTGCTTCAAAGTTTTTGAATTCAAATACGCCAACTGGACCATTCCAAAGAATTGTTTTTGCATTGCTGATAATTTCAGCAAGTGCAGCAGTTGAATCTGGACCAAGGTCGAAGATCATGTCGTCGTCTTGAACGTCAGCAACGTTTTTGATTTCTGCTTCTGCGTTTTCGTCGAATGCTTTCGCACATGCAACGTCAGTCGCTACAGGGATTGCACACTCTTTCATTAGCTTCTTAGCAGTCTCTACTAAGTCTGCTTCGTACAGTGATTTACCAACGTTGTGGCCTTCAGCTGCGATGAATGTGTTTGCGATACCACCGCCAACAACAAGTTGGTCAGCAATTTTAGATAGAGACTCAAGAACAGTCAGTTTAGTAGATACTTTAGAACCACCAACGATAGCAACAAGTGGACGCGCTGGGTTGTCCATTGCTTTGCCAAGTGCTTCAAGTTCAGCGGCTAGTAGCGGACCCGCACATGCTACAGGAGCATTCATGCCAACACCGTGAGTCGATGCTTGCGCACGGTGAGCGGTACCAAATGCATCCATCACGAAGATGTCACATAGTGCAGCATATTTTTTAGATAGTGCTTCTTCGTTCTTCTTTTCGCCTTTGTTAAAGCGAACGTTTTCAAGAACAACTAGCTCACCTGCGTTCAGCTCTAAGCCGTCTAGGTAATCTTTTGCTAGTTTAACGTCGCAATCTAGTGCGTCGTTTAGGTAGTTAACTACAGGTGCTAGCGAAAACTCTTCTGCGTATTCGCCTTCAGTAGGACGACCAAGGTGAGAAGTAACCATTACTTTTGCGCCAGCTTCTAGGCACATTTTGATAGTTGGTAGAGATGCAAGAATACGAGCATCTGAAGTTACTTTACCGTCTTTTACTGGCACGTTTAGGTCAGCACGGATAAATACGCGTTTACCTGCAAGTTCCAGGTCAGTCATCTTGATTACAGACATTCTTTGTCCCTTTTCAAAGTTAGCTAAAATCTTTCAAGCTCGGCACTGTGCCAAACTCACGAATTCTTTACTTTATCTGTCTATCTACTTTCAGCCGTTAGTACAGGCTAAAAGGCTACTCTCCCGTTGGGAGACCATCGTAGCTTTGATGCATCGCCAATGCGGTATCTAACATCCGATTGGCAAATCCCCATTCGTTATCACACCACACCAGCATTTTAATAAGATGCTGATTACTGACTCGGGTTTGTGTACCGTCGACTATCGCGCTATGGGGATCGTGATTAAAGTCGATTGAGACCAGCGGTGCTTCTGTGTAATCCACTATATTTGCTAATGTACAACGAGTCGCGTCCAACAGTGATTGATTTACGTCATTAACTTTCACATTTGTTTTAACTGTGACGCTTAAATCCATCGCCGTCACATTTATTGTAGGTACACGAACCGAAATTGCCTCAAACTTGTCAGAAAGTTTCGGAAATATACGACCGATACCTAAATGTAATTTAGTATCAACAGGAATAATTGATTGGCTCGCAGCGCGAGTTCGACGTAAATCAGTGTGGTACGCATCAATGACCTGTTGGTCATTCATGGAAGAGTGAATCGTTGTGATAGTGCCCGACTCGATCCCGAAGGCATCGTCCAGCACTTTAATAACAGGCACAATACAGTTAGTGGTACATGAACCATTCGACACAATACGGTCTTCTGGTTTCAATGTTTCATGGTTAACACCATAAATAATTGTATTGTCGATATCCGTTGCAGCAGGGTGAGAAAATAACACTTTCTTAGCGCCCGCTTGAATGTGGGCTAAGCCATCTTCACGCGAACCAAAAATCCCCGTACAGTCAAACACAATGTCAACATCGAGGTCACGCCAAGGCAGTAAATTAATATCTGTTTGATGAAGGATACGAATAGAGTCTTGTTCGCCATTTTCATGGGCAATAAACAAGTGCTCCTGATCATGAGAGACAGGCTTAAAGAAACGACCATGGCTAGTGTCGTATTGTAACAAGTGGGCCATTGCTTCAGGCTCAGCCAACTCATTTACTGCCACGATGTCTATTTGCTGGTGTTTACCGCTCTCGTACAGGGCGCGTAACACACTGCGACCGATGCGGCCAAATCCGTTAATTGCGACTTTTAGTGTCATATCCGTGCTACATAAGAATTAAGCCGTGCAAGTGTATAACAAGCGTTGCTCAGAATCATCATAAATGTGATTCTTCTCACCATTTAGCTTTTATATGCTTAGTACCAATAAATACTGTTTCATTTGCATTTCCATTCATAGAGAGCAAATAAAAAAGGCTTCCCAAAGGAAGCCTTTCATTAGCAGAAGAACCCAGCAATTATGCTAGTAGTTCTTTTGCTTTGTTCACTACGTTTTCAGTGGTGAAACCAAACATTTTGAATAGCTCGCCTGCAGGTGCAGATTCGCCAAATGTTGTCATACCAATGATACGACCATTTAGGCCAACATATTTGAACCAGAAATCAGCAATACCCGCTTCTACAGCAACACGAGCAGTAACAGCTGCTGGTAATACTGCTTCACGGTACGCTGCGTCTTGCTTGTCGAACGTATCCGTTGCTGGCATAGAAACAACGCGAACCTGACGACCTTCAGCCGTTAGTTGTGCTGCCGCTTCTACTGCTAGTTCAACTTCAGAACCCGTTGCGATAAAGATAAGTTCAGGCTTACCAACACAATCTTTCAGGATGTAACCACCCTTCGCGATGTTCGCTACTTGCTCTGCATCACGATCTTGCTGTGCAAGGTTTTGACGCGAGAAGATTAGCGATGTTGGGCCATCTTTACGTTCAATTGCCAGTTTCCAAGCAACAGCAGATTC
>NZ_NOIF01000271.1 GCF_002265265.1 Photobacterium sanguinicancri | reverse complement strand
AATTACTACCAATAGCGATAATGGTGGTAATTAATTCTAAATATGACCAACATCACACATTTATCGACCTCTAATGTAGATATAAAAGATACAGCTTGGTTGCCAGTTTAAGATGAAAACATCACGAAAATGTTAGCCACTAACACCATCGCCTTACGCGTTGACAATAGGTCGTAAATTCATCACCAAATTTTAATTTAAGCGCATCTTCTTCTGGCTCTATTTGAAAATGATTCATATAGCCAACAAACACAAAAATCATCACACAAGGTGACACTGCGCCTAAATACAACCATGCAGCAATCAAAAACAGGACTAACCCTAAATACATTGGGTTTCGTGAAAACTGATAGATCCCCCCTGTCACTAGATGTGACGTATTTTTAGGCTTGTGTGGATTAACCGTGGTACGCGCCCGTGCAAATGAGACAACACCCGATAAGCCCAGTAAGGCTCCGCTCAAGCTCAGCGCTAAGACTAAAGCTTGCTGCCCAAAAAAAGAAAATCCCCATAACGGCCAATATTGTGAAAGCAGGTACATACAACCAAGGGTGATAATCATCAATAACGGTGGCGGTAACTTTAAATACATACTCTTTTTCTACCCAAAACGGATTTAACTGAAAAACACAACTGACAAACTTCACAAAAATGCTTAAAATCGCCCACTAATCAAATGATAGGTGAATACATGAAAATTTGTGCTGTTGAGTTACGTAGCAATGAAGCTATTATCTGCATGTTAAACAAAAATAGTGGCATGATTGATATCCCTGATTGCCGAACTCAAAAGTTCATGATCAAGGATTCATTGGACAACCAAGAAATGCGCGACTTCCAATTCGCATTCAAAAAACTACTAGACGACTACCAAGTTGATCAAGTTGTTATCCGTACCCGTGAAACACGTGGTAAATTTGCTGGAAGTGCAATTGGCTTTAAGCTTGAATCTGCAATCCAACTTATTGATGGCCTTGATGTTCAGTTCATTAGCACTGCTGAAATTAAACAATCGCTAAAGCGTAACCCACTTGCGATTGATTTCCGTAGCACTGGCCTACGTCAATTCCAAGAAGCTGCATTCACAACAGCTTTTGCACAATTGAGCTAATTACTGACAACTATCAAACAAACGGAGTCACTTTACCATTTCAGAAAGTAACTCGGTGAGTGAGATACAAATAAAGCGAAGCACTGTCTAACAGGCTTCGCTTTATTTTTGCCTAAGCCATAACTTTACCAACTCATAATATTAAACAGATAATGTTATAAACAGCCGTATCAATATTAGCGACCGTAAGTCGACACTATGTAAGTTTCAAAGTCATGACACATCACGCCATCAGATTGAGTGTTATCTGCGAGTTTAGTCGCCCCATCAACAATACTGATTGTTGCATTTAGTGGTGATATAGCTGCTCGCTCACGGTTAGCTAATGCTTCAATTTTATGAAGCTCCGCTTCCCATGCTTGTTCTTTCGATAAATTACACTCATCAGCAAGGTACTTAGCATTAAAGCCTTCACCCGTTAAGCGCATAATGGTGCCATTATGGTTAACACTATTACCAGCATGCCAGTAGTGTTCAGCAAGTAATGGGCCGATTTCTGGATTATCCGTTAGGTAACCGAATTTCTCTGTGAAGTAAGCGCGAGTTTGAAATACTGCCATATGTGCCAACAAATAGCCTTGGTATGAACATGCCGCTTCATCTGACAACAAATGAGGAATTGCCAGTAACGGACGTGGGCTGCACGCCAGTCCTAATATTTTCTGCTCCATGTCGCGTGCAAGCTGAGTAACATTTTCCGGCGTTAATTCATCTTCAGACAATTGGTATAGTGCGCGCTCGAAATACGGCACAACTAAAATGCTGCGTTCAGTGTAGGATCTAAATGGTTGACGGCTATCCACCAGCGCTTTAATCACCTCATCGGGTACTGGCTGACCTTCGGCACTCAGTGCGTACTGCTTAAGCCAATCAGCATCTTCAAGCAAACTATCACAGAACATAGACTGTGTTTCAGCATAGGCCATAGATGTAGGGGCAAACTCTTGCGAAAAACACGGTGAGTTCATTTTCACGTTGGCAAAATGCGCAGCATGGCCCCCTTCATGGAATAAAGTATTGATGCCATCGTAACCGCTACCCACTTGATCAGGCTTTGCGTTACTGGTGAAGTTTACTTTTGCTGGGATCCAGCTTTCCTGATCATAAAATGAAGGTACAGGACCATGGCAGAAACCATTTTGATACTTACCCTTACGATCCAGTAAATCTAACGTAAGCTCAGCCCCTGAATAATCAATATTCAAGCGACCAAAAGATTCCACCCAGCGACGCAGTGATTGTGAAAACGGTACATAAGCATCCAAATCACGCATTGCATCACCCGAGAATGAATACACAAAGTTGTGACCCTGTAACGAAGATTCACCTAGCTTTTTCGCTAATTCATCTAAACTTGATTGGTTACTTTCACGTGTTCGCGCTTCGAAATCATCAAGGATGACAAACAGCTCTTCTGCCGTCATCTGCTCAGTTTTTACTACCGAGAAATCAAAGAAGTTGTCATAGCCAAGTGAGCGTGCAAACTTGTTACGCAACTTGACCAAATCTAAGAAACCATTCGTTAATAGCCATTGTTCAAGATCCAGCAATGCTTGATGCGATGATTGACGAACACCTTCATCACCGCTGTTGCGGATATTGGCACCTAGTACAGGTAAAGAGCCTTCTGCCTGCTGGCCATTCTCATCGGTATAGCACATTGCGTGGTTCTGTTTTTTCTCAAACAGGTTAGCTTCAAACTTGATGATGTCAGCTTTTAAGGCTTGAGCTTGCTGTGACTCAAGTGCATGCGACTCAAAGGTTGCTAACCACCCTTTCAAACCAGTGATTGTTTGTTCGCGTTCTCGCGCATCTGTAATCGAATCTGCAGATGCTAGCTGTGCTTTTACTTCAGCAATCTTTCCTGCATCACTGATGAAATTTGTCCATGCCGTTTGTGATTTTGCCGATCCTTCGTGATCATCACTGGTCCCCATGTAGGTTTCCCAGAAGAAATCTTCTTTCTCACGATGAACGGTTAAATAGGCTTGGTTTAATGTATTGAGGTAGGCTGTTGCGGTCATTCTCGTCCCTTATTATGACTATCTAGGCTAGTACGACATAAGCCTAGCAAATAAATTCCTTATAATTCGCTGTTTTTTTAGCATAGTGAGCAAGATAACGCTTTCTTTTCTTTATGACCTTGCCACATGACATCGCATTTTTTCAATTCAGTAGCCGTTACGCCCAAATAAAAAGAGGCTCATTATAATAACGAGCCTCTATAAACAGGGATGTATATTTCAGGTAATTTACTTTTTATAGCGTTTTTAAGAAACCTTCAATTTTGTCTTTATGCATGGTTAATGTCGCTTCAGTTGGCGCTTGGATATGATGATGTGTGAAGTACACCAACAGTGCCATTTGTGCTGTTAAGCGGTTTTCTGCCTCATCAAAGATAACCGAACGTGGTGACTCCATCACTTCACGTGTACATTCACGCGTATCATTTGCAGGTAGACAGTGCATGAACATAGCGTCAGGACCCGCTTTATCCATTAATTCTTGCGTTACAACATAATTAGGAATAAACGTTGATAAACGGAGCTCTTTTTCATCTTCCTGACCAAACCAGTAGAAGCTATCAGCAACGATAATGTCACACCCTGCCACTTCATCTGTGTTGTCGGTAATCACCAACTTACCGCCTGATGCTTCACAGTTATCTAGCGCAATCTCTACCCATTTTTGTGGTGCTTTAAAGCGTTCAGGGCAAATGTGTTTGAAAGTCATGCCAAACTTAGTACACGCAAACATTAATGAAGAAGTAACGTTGGTCGCATCACCCACAAAGGCAACTGTTAAATCGCTCAAGGATTTACCTTCAGGTAGGTGCTCTGCCATCGTAAATAAATCAGCCATTATTTGGGTTGGGTGCAACCAATCACACAAACCATTGATCACCGGCACACTTGCTTGCTCAGCTAGCCCAGCTACCGTGCTGTGCTCATCAACACGCGCCATAATCACATCAACCATTCGCGATAAAACTCGACCAGTATCTTCCAATGATTCTTTGCTACCAAGATGGATGTCTTTTGGTGACAAGAATAAAGCATGACCACCTAGCATTGTTGCCGCAGTTTCAAAAGAGACACGAGTACGAGTTGATGGTTGTTCAAAAATCATTGCAACCGATTTGCCTTTAAACAACTGGGGTAATGCATTTTCTTTACGTGCTTCTTTTAGCATTGCCATTAACTCAAGAATATCGTTCAATTCTTTTTTAGTGTAATCCTGAGTTTTAAGGAAATGACGTAAACCTTCTTTTTTTAGGTTAGTTGCACTTGATGA
>NZ_NOIF01000270.1 GCF_002265265.1 Photobacterium sanguinicancri | reverse complement strand
CAGGATATGAATTAATAATTTTTTCTAAGCACTTATTTTTATTCGTTATGTCGTTCGCGCCAATGTCGTATTTGTGAATATTCAAAGCGACGGTGCTAAATTCAGAAGGAATAAAAGTGTATTCACGGTTGAGAGAGCTCATACCTTGAAGAGCATCAATGTAAGGTCCTATCATGTAAAACTGTTTAGAGATAGTAAGTAGCTTACTCAGTGCTATATTTAGGGCAAAAATCCTAGGCCTAGATAGTTCATCTTTAGTATCAGCAAGCTTATAGAATTCATCAATTATAAACAAATCGATATTTTTTAAGTCTTCTCGCTCGTTTACTCGCTCTTGTGTGAAGATATAGATAACTTTGTCTTTACGTTTAAGCTGAGAGCCATGGTGAATAATTTGGTATTCGTGGCCAAACCGCTGCTGTATTCGTCTTCTAGTTTCATCAATCAGTGCAATTGTAGGTACAACAATAACTATCTTATTGAACTGATTCTCTGCTATGAGAGCATCAACAATGACACTTTTACCCATACTTGTTGGAGCACTTAAGACAACATTTTTACCGGATGTAAGCAACTGGAAGACTTTTGCTTGCATTGAATGGAAAATAAAGTTGTCGTCAAAATTACTTTTATATACATCAAGTACGAACTCTTTCTCTGGCGAGAGGTTCGTAAAGTATTTTTTTAGGTACGGAAACAGGCCTGCTTTTCGAAGTAAGTTTTGAAACAGCAAACTCTGATTTTCAAATAACGGTAAGACATCTAACGCTCGAATAAGTAGCTCTTGGCCAATAGGGGCTAATTTAGGTGAAGACAAACATTCATTAGCTTTTTTTAGGTAAGAGAAAGCACTCAACTTCTGATGTTGAACATCTTCTAGGTAAAGTCTAGGGTTTAAGCTATTTTCCATTGTGATGACACCTGAGTTTGAACTGCATTTATGAGTGAATTTAGTGATGGGGATGGATATAAGTAGACCTCTATATGAAGGTCCTCATAAAAATCATCTTCAGCGATTAACTGGTCAACTAGAGCTTTAAACTGTGTAGTAGCTTCACTTATCAGATGGCTTTCAAAATCTAGAGCCATATTTTTGGAGTTACATTCAAGGTGATCTGATTCATAGCCAATAAAGAACACAAATTTAAACCTGTGTAGGTTTTTGTCTAGAGAGCAACAAGCTGCGAGGATGTCATCAATATCATGCTCGAGGAGATAATTCCCAGCTTTTGCTTCAAGGATTTTTTCTTTTTGGTTAGAGAAAGCATCAGAAGCGAGCAAATTATCAAAGTCTTGCACGATATCTGAAAGAGAATAGTGTTCATCGATAAGTCTACTAAACCCCATGAGTAGCTTATCAGGAAGATGATCATCTAAAAGTATATGAATATTATCAAAGCAAGTCTGTTGATTATCGTCAAAGTATAGGTTAGCAGCAATTGGCTGAGTTTTAGATTCTGTTCTAATTGTCGAATGCAGTAATGCTTTTGCAACTAGTTCATTAAGAAAATCAGTTTGTTTATGGTAGCGCTGGGTAAATAGCGTGAACTTAGTTGTTACGTTTTGAGGAGAGTTATCTGCAATTTCATTTGGAAGTAGTAAGACTTCATGAAACCAACCGTAAATATTCTTTGCTATTAAATCATAACTATACTTATTTCGGTGGTATTGCCCTTGAAGCCCCGTCCATATTTTATCGCCATTAAAGTTATAAGTGTCATAAACATTACTGTCATTAAAAAATGAGGAAAGTACCGTTTGAAGTTGATTGCTAGCAGTTGGGTATACCTTTATATGCTCGTTACTATGGTTAGCATAATGTTCAATTTCTGCATTAAACCACGAAATGAAATCACTTCGATGATAAGATTTATCCGCCATAGACTTTAGGACTCTTGATGCAGCCCCCTTCTTAAATAAACTATTTAGCAAAGAGGCAAGAATACGCTCAGGATCACCATTAGCACTTAAGTAAACACCTTTGTTCTGAGCTGACTGCAGGATTAACTTTGTACATCGCAACTCAAGAAGTTCTGGCGATGAGACAACCTCCCATTCTGCATGATCCAGCCAATACTCGACGTCATTCCCATTAGGAGAGACAAAAGGAGGTTTTTTATTTGGTCTATTCCGTTTGATACAGTTCTGCAATCTTTTTAAGAGTGCAGGTCTACGTTCGAGCTTCTCATAACGAACATCTAATGAAGTTTTTAGGTATTTGAGAGAGTCTGTAACTTCTCTAAGCGTTAAGATCCGAAAATAACCAGGTAGCTCCCCTTTATCACACAAAATTGACTTGTGTAGGATAGAATCCTCATTACTAACAATTTGATCATTGCGTTGCTTTCCCGTAGGAGGAACTACTTTAGTTGTTGCTTCTGCAAAATCTTGTACACACCACTTGGTATCCCCATCGGTCGTTTTGACTTGAACATATTCGATTCTGTCGTGATATATCAAATCGATATCATCAACAACTTCACAACGTACAGATACAAGTGATTTATCTCTTAGCATATTCAGGACATAGTAAGCTGCAGCTAAATTTTGATATGTGAAGCCTTTTAAAGCAGCAACACCACCACTATCAGATTGTTCCATAACCGCTTGGCTCATGTTTCTATCCTGTATAGGCTTATGATTTTATTGTTTTTATGACGACTATTCATGATACCACTTACTAATGCTTATTCAAATGTAGGCATAGCAGGTGTTTTACATAACAATCAGAACCAATAGAAACAAATTTCCCTATTTGTCGATACATTAACGCAATGGATTTCATGACCACGATCTAGCGCTTAATAACTCTGTAAACTCGGGAAAAAGCATAAATGTATTACTACACCCATACATACGGAAAGGGAGCAGCCACATAACGCAGCTGCTCCCTTTGTTTCTTCAAATAATCTCAATTACTTCAACTCATAAAACAGTCCGTTCAGTACTTCTTCATCCAACAACTCAATTCGCAAACCATCAAACTCATCGACAAACCTCACCTTCGCTAAGCCATACTCCGTCGAAACCTCATCCAATGATAGATTTTCTATCTCACATTTATTCTTTGCTCGTCTCGCCTTGTCATTCAAGGCAGTAACCGTCTTGTTTAAGTCGCCATTAATTACCAACGCTGGCTTAGCAAGCAACAAATGACGCGCAGATGGGTAAAGCTTACCTTGATAGAACATTGGCTTAGACTGACCTTTCAGCTTCTCACGCTCACCATGAGAGACGGATAGCGCATCCTCGACCGCAATGCCAGCCTTAATGCGATTCATTAGCGTACTTTGCGCCACACCTAGCTTTCTAGCCGCCTCGCGCATACTGGAATACTTGATCCCATCAATGACAACACCTTTACGGTACGGAGCTGTAGGACGCGGTTCCAGCTCTAATGCTTGAGAAAGTGTCCAGCCTCGCTTGGTCATGCGTTCATTAACCAGTTTCGGTTCAAGACCATAGTGACGGGCAGCAGCAGAACGGGACTTAAACGTTCTCCCGTCTACCACAAGATGTTCGGCACGATTGTCAGCAGGTGATGGTTCAAGGTCAACGGCCTGCTCGAGCGTCCAGCCAATACGAATGCGCTTCTGCACACGTTTAACAGGCAGATCACACGCAGCAGCCAGTTTTGCGATACTCGGGAAAGCCACACCCTCAACGGTATATGTTTTTGAAATTGTCATAATTCTTCCCTCAAAGATCAGATAAAAATAACCCCACAGAGCCTGTCAGGACAAGCCAGACAGACTCAGCGGGGTATTAACGTTGAATGCAATTAGAACGGAGCATCATGGGTATCCGGTTTATCTACCTGTTTCTGACCCAGCGCCACCTTGCCTTTTATCTGCTCATACAGCTCAAACATGCTTTTAATGAGATCAAGGTTCGCAGGTGGTTTACCCGCAGAGTTCAACCAGCCTCGCTCCTTCCAATCGGGAGCCAAATGACACAGAGTACGCTCCACACTGTCGTCCAGCCCGATTATTTCAACAGAATCCGCGTTAGCATTAATAGCGCCATCCGCCAGCTTCATAGCCGCACTAGCCAGCTCAAGACGCTTCAGTGGTACCTTTGCCCCCGGAGTAGTCTGAACAACATACACTGTCCCGTCAGAATGGGAAATTGTTGATGCTTTACCACCAGTGCCGTGCTTGCAGGTCAGAATGATATGTTTCTTTTCAGGCTTGGATGTAGCAGTTTTGAGCTCAAGGAAGTTAGCTAAGTGATCAAGTGTCGGTTTACCTTGTGTCGGTGATGAACCGTAAATGCGATTACGCTTTGGTTTATCTCTTTGCTTTCGCTTGTCTCTCTCATCAATTTTGACAAGCAAATAAGCTTCAGCATCATCATTACTCGAAAACTTTCGGCTATGCCCACCAGCTTTGTTTTGCGTGATCTTTGAGCATTCAGCCCATGTCTTACGAATCCCCACAAAATACCTTTGTAGTTCAATAAGTAGACACGCACCTTACCTTCTGATCTAATGAATTCACC
>NZ_NOIF01000269.1 GCF_002265265.1 Photobacterium sanguinicancri | reverse complement strand
TATTTTTTTATCATGTTCAACAGTAATATCTTTTACCTCATGGTTTAAACTTGAAAGCCATAAAGTAACCTGTTTTTCAAACTGAGTTGGCGAAATGTCTAGATCCGCTTCAAACCACGGTGGTAATCTTTTTTTCAATTGAACGTCCTTATGTAATACAAAAGCTAATCCGAGAATATAACGCCTTGGCATAAGGTGCGCCAACGCTGAACTTACAAAACCAAATACACTTCAAACCAAAACCGCCGAGTGTTAAGCGTCACCTTAATGCCTTTGTTACCCGGCCGTTTGACTTGGCTAAAGCAGCTTGCCTGCCATGATGAAATGCAATTAAAAACGGCGCTTATTAAGCGCGACAAACACCCAACTCAAGGCAGACAAATTCAAAACTATAACCACGAAAATTACTGCGCGTTTACCCACAAAATAGCGGCTACGATAAAGTTAGCACTACGGTTTACCTAGTGAAGCCGCACCTTACATTTACGATGAAATTGATAACAACGCAGCCCAAACTAAAGCCGCGAACAACACCCACAATTCTATTTCTTTCGGCAACCACCAAAATGTAACCACTTCCCTGCCAGCGCACCGACCACAATATTGAAAGCGGCTATCCTCGAAAATGGTGCGGCAATAGCTGAGAAATTTAAGAACTGGTGAGCACGCGGAGCATCAACCGCCACGGCCGAACCATGGTTAGAGCCAAATACAGAAGTTGGCGCGGTTACCAGCAAACATTCACGCAAGTCGTTGAGACGTTTAAAAATAAGAAGCCGCTATAAACAATGAACGATTCTTACTGCATACGAATTTATCTGGAATTGACCAATTCACAGCGACTGCGGAGTTAAGTACACAAAAAGAACTCAACCAAGTCGGGTAACGCCTTGGCATAAGGTGCGCCAACGCTGAACTTACAAAACCAAATACACTTCAAACCAAAACCGCCGAGTGTCAGGCGTCACCTTAATGCCCTTGTTACCCGGCCGTTTGACTTGGGTTAAGCAGCTTGCCTGCCATGATGAAGTGCAACTAAAAACTGCGCTGATTAAGCGCGGCAAACACCCCACTCAAGGCTGACAAATTCAAAACTATAACCACGAAAATTACTGCGCGTTTACCCACAAAATAGCGGCTACGATGAAGTTAGCACTATGGTTTACCTAGTGAAGCCACACCTTACATTTGCGATAAAATTGATAAAAAGGCAGCCAAAACTAAAGCCGCGAACATCGCCCACAATTTTACTGCTTTCGGCAACCACCAAAATGTAACCACTTCCCTACCAACGCACCGACCTCAATATTGAAAGCGGCATTCCTCGAAAATGGTGCGGTAATGGCTGAGAAATTTAAGAACTGGGAGTACGTAGAGCATCAACCGCCACGGCCGAACCATGGTTAAAACAAATAAAGAAGTTGGCGCGGTTACCAGTGAATATTCACGCAAATCATTGAGACGTTTAAAAATAAGAAGCCGCTATGAACGACTAACGATTCTAACTGCATACGAGTTTATCTGGAATTGACCAACTCACAGCAACAGCGGAGTTAGGTAAGCAAAAAAAACTCAACCAAGTCGGGTAACGCCTGCAATAAGGTGTGCCCCTCGGAGCTAGCAAAGCACACCGAACTCCGTACCAAAACCGCCGAGTGTAACGCATCACCTTGATTGCTTTGATACTTATTGAGCCTTCTCCGACAACATGCCCCAAAGGAGTATGCTGGAAGGCGACTAAACCAAAAAACGGAGAAGACTCATATGCAATTCTATACGAAGAACCACCCTTATTACTGCGGGATAGATCTCCATGCCCGTTTCTTTATATGTCTGCATCATCAACCATGATGGTGAAATATGTATCCATCAAGAGATTAAAGCCTCACCTGAACATTTAATGAGAATTCTTGAACCCTATATCGGAAATATTATTGTCGGCGTTGAATGTATGCATTGCTGGTATTGGTAGCCGACTGGTGCGAAGACAATGCGGTCGACATTATTCTCGGACATGCTTTGTACATGAAAGTAATTCACGGCGGTAAAGCTAAAACCGACTAAATTGATTCCTTTAAAATAGCCAAACTACTTCGTGGGGATACATTCCCTGTCGCCTATCATTACCCTAAATCAATGCGTGCTACACGTGACTTATTACGTCGCCGAATGAAAATTCGGCGTCATGATGCAATGCTCAAAGCGAACGTTTGCACCCGCACTGAGCCTGAAATCAACTGGAACGAATGTCGTAACCATCACTCTTTGAATAGTGCCAGATGTGGGTTACCCGATAAATGTCTAGCGACCCTGTTTCACCGCAATGGAATGCAACTAAACAGGCAGCAGTTGAGACTGCGTAAGAGATCCTAAATATGTGTTTGCCGCAAGCGTAACTTGAAGGCCATTCTGACTCACGAAGAGGATGCGCTTGTTAATCTACTTTTAGTCGACCACTAACGCGGTCGATAGGATCCACCTGCCGCTTGACGCCCGAAGGCTCATATGTGTCATGTGCGTTCTTATTATATTAACTCTTAAGCCTATGTTTTCGATGCCAGGAAAGATACTTAATTTGTGGTTTATTAACTGTAATTATTTCTTTACCAGTGAGCCCATAAGCCTTCATTTCACATCTGGATAAGCCATTAATAATTATATTACCATCATCATTAAAGCTTATTATTCCATCCTCAAATAAGCCATCATAGTTAGGAGATAGACATAGACCGTTTGCAATATCCACTTTTTCATGGTTTTCAGAATCTGCCCAAGGCTTGATATGAGACGCTATTAAATTTCGACTAATGTTGGAATTAATAAGGCACCTGTTACCAGCGCAAGCCTTTACTTTCTTAGCATATGTACTGTGTCCAATTCTTTGTTTAGTCAGCGCACTTTTCTCATACTCTGTATAATCCTTGCTACCGGTAACCACGCTTATAGTATTAATTAGATCTTCATCACCCTGAGAGAGCACTTTTTCCCAATTCCCAGCGATATGCTGGAGCATTTCAAACCCTTCATCGTTATATTTAACGTAAGTTGAAGAGCTTTCTCGAGGTAATTTTCCATAAAGCTTCTCAAATAAACTCGTTTCTTTTAGGCTTATTGCGACTCGAGTTCTACCACTATAGTGTTTTCCTGTACCGATAGTAATGTGCTTGGCTACTGGGTGACTGATGTGAATTTCTGCAGTGGTAACAGCATCAGTTGACCAACAGCGTATATACTTTACCTCTAAACAATCTACTAGCTGCTTAATTCGGTCAAAAATGGGATAACCCGTAACCTCTAAGAAGTCTTCCACCGAAAGTTTTTTTGAAAACTGCTCCATTACTGTTCCTCAATATACTGATAGCACCTAACGTCTGTCACTTACGAATCCCCAAAAAATACCTTTGTAGTTCAATAAGTAGACACGCACCTTACCTTTTGATCTAATGAATTCACCATAAACACAAAAGATTGAAAGCAAGATGCGTGATATCCAAATTCTACACGAGCCGCAAGAAAATCAATGCCCTAGCATTCACAAAAAGAGACTCTAATCGCTCATGGCCTCAGTGCACTTGAAGGCCATTCTGACTAGCGAAGAGGACGCGCTTGTTAGTCGACTGTCAACCGCTAACACGGTCGATAGGATCCACTTTGCCGCTTGAGGCCCGAAGGCTCATATGTATTGAATGCTTAATGTTCTGAGATCAGTGACCAACGTTGCTGATTATCAACGCTTAAAACCAGTAAGCGCATATTAAAGTAACTACCATTTGATACATGATCACGAATTACAACAATCAAATCCTCAATTTCATCATTATTGAGGTCTCCTCTACCAATAATACCAACCTCTTGATATCCGCCAATGTGATAATACGTAAAGCTTGACTCAGAGTTTTTTTTGAAACTCGTAATAGGTGTAACATCAGACCAATACTTTAACTCTGGGTTTTGATTACTTCGTTTCGACTCTGCTGATGAAGTTATAAAAGATAATGGCTTCGGCCAAAAGTCAGGCGAACTTTCTTTTAATATAGGAATAGGTAAATAGCTTAACTTCGATGGTTTTGCACTTAACATTAACCTTGATGCTTCACACATAACCTTTAGCTCAAGATAAGCATTCATCTCATATGGTTTTACTGTTAGTGCTTCAGGAGATGAGCCTATAAAATAGTCATCACAAGAAGATAAACTTAACTCATGCCCGCCATTTGTCCTAACTACTATTTCAGAATACCAAGGTTCTTTTATTAACGTCGATAATTCATCTACATTAATTAACTCCACATTGGAAGATAAAAGCTCAGGTAAAGTTAGGCCATCAGCCAATGATACAGGTATTTTTTCAATTGCATTACACGCACTAATTGAAAGCATGGCTATGAACGATATTGGCAAAATAAAAAAACAACATGATTTATTGCTCATTTTTCACCTTCTTTTTTTTAGCTTCTTCTCTTTTTATCTTGTCTGCTGCCGCCTTCAAAATTAAATTTTTTACATAT
>NZ_NOIF01000268.1 GCF_002265265.1 Photobacterium sanguinicancri | reverse complement strand
CCCCCCCCCCCCCCCCCCCCCCCCCCCCCCTTTTTTTTTTCAAGCTGATGACGGCATACGAGTTGTAGCTCCGTCTCGTGGGCTCGGATATGTGTATTAGAGACAGGTCCAACACCTACTGTTACATAACCTTTCGAATCAAGGTACATATGATTAACCTTGCCCTCATAATTTTCCAGTTTTGCCTTTAGTGCTGCCTTTTCAGTTGCAGTAACCATATATCCTCTAACTTTATAACCATCCACTATGTCTGATTATAGTTAGTCTTGATATATCATCATGTTATGGTCAATATTCTTCCGACACAGATCGAATTTTTTGCCATTTAACGACTTGTTAAGGTGTGAGTAAAGCAATACCGATGCCGCCGCATAACACCTTAAACACTAAACTCAACGCATAGAAAAAATGCCACGCGTTGCGAATTACTCTTAAACAGTTTGTATATACCAATTCCGTCCACGCGCAATAGACCTTTGATCTAACGCATTGTTCTTAATGTGCAAATACGATTATAACTTGCTATACACTTTATATGATAGGAGTTTGCTATGCCTTGTAATCAAACACATATCCGCCGTTTAGATGAATCTGTTCTCACGAACCTTAGTAACCACCAAATGCACGACAATGGACGCCATAAATGTTGCCAATGTGCATACAACTCCGGTTATGAGCAAGGGCGACAGTTAAGAAACTCGATCCACTTAAATATCGACGAATTGGGCGATAGCCAAGCAAGAGCCGATGGGCGACATAAGAGTGTTCACCAAGCATTCGCTCTTGGGTATTCTGATGGTATTCGAGATTTCATCGCATCGGATCAATAGCAATTTAAGGGGGGGATTCCCCCTTTTGGTAGCCGCGTTAAGTGGTGAGCAACGTACCACCAAACTCAATAAAACCACCTTAAACACCACGCTACAATTTGCAACCAAAAATACCCAGCGTTGGTCGTATTAATGGCATATGTGTTAGGCTAGTTTAGTCAAAGAGTTCACTATTTCTAAATTCGTTGCAAATGTGTGTCTTAATCTGTTGAGAATTGCCCCATAGTGACTCGACAGGAAACTGCTTACCAAAAACGGAAATGACCAATTGATCGTCAAAACTTTCTGCCACATTCTCTTCGGCTACAATCACTGCTGCGCACATGCCTGTGATATAACCTATTGGGAGATTCCATTTATCTGAACCAATCTGTATCGAACCATTCAAGTTAAACTCTAGCCTCGGGTCGAGCTCACCTTCATGTGCAATTGAAGTTCTACCAAACTTATAAAGTGCATCTGTAATGCTAATACCATCACATATAATATTGGATAAACAGTTACCTGTGGCAATGGTTGAGATTAGTTTTTCTTCATCTTCTAGGAATGCTTTGATTCTTTTACCTACACCATCTTTTGGTCTTCGTCGTTTTGCCGTTTGATCTATTGCCGGAAATAAATTAACGAGAGCCCCCTCAAAATCATCAGTTTGCAAATGCTTGATAGATTGCAATACTCTCCTGCTTACCCCTGTTGGTTTCTTATTTTTCTGCATACATTCTCCGAATATGTAGATTAGCCTAACCACATCCACGCCACCACTGCACCAACCTACCGCAGCGAGTATCACCTCCGCATGGCATAAACGATTCGCATACGTAACCCCCTCACTCAGCCTATCTATGATTGTTCTAACTAAGCACTCACAATATGAGATCGCTATTATATCAACATGTTTATTATCAAACCCAGTTTTTGTATGGTTATTTGGACAAATCAACAGTAAAAAAGAAAAGCTAGGCACTGGAGTGATAGCTTTTCTTTTTAAGATTTAGGCAGGGAATAAGTTCGGGAGGTTGAGCTTCACGATTCCGAGGTTTCAAGGTTTCAAGATTTCGAGATTTCGAGATTTCGAGCGTATTACACCGTAGCCTGAACCTTAATCGTCATGGTGATCTGCATGCTCTGCTTCGGTGCCAATATCGTTAGGCTTTCACGGTGACTAGCCGTATCTAATGGTGTTGTAGCCAACGACGCTAATTCTGCGTGGGCATTTACCGCTTGGCTTTGTGGCTCTACACACAGAAAACCCGCTTGCCCTTCGGGTTTATACACTTGCAAGTAATGGCACGGGCTGGTGAGCGTGACGAGTAACCCATTATTGTGGTTCAAGGTGGCTGTTACCCCCGATTTATCCATCCGATAACCATTGTTTATCCATGCGTTGGGGATAGGTTTGGTTTGTTCAAAATCGAATACTGTGGGAATAGCCGTTGTATAGTCGCTTGGCAGATAAGTCGCATCTTCCCGCCATACGCCAAGCGCAGAGAACTGCACCTGTGTATTGGGTAAGCAATGAAAGAAGGGATGAAAACCCGCCCCGAACGGAAAGGCTTCCTCGCTAAAGTTGGTTACTGTCATGGTGACAATCAGGCTGTCTTGTTCTAGCTGAAAATGCTGCTTGGCTTGGTAGTGACACACACCTTTAATATCTGACGTCATCACTAATTCTAGC
This sequence comes from Photobacterium sanguinicancri, assembly GCF_002265265.1. GTDB lineage: Bacteria > Pseudomonadota > Gammaproteobacteria > Enterobacterales > Vibrionaceae > Photobacterium > Photobacterium sanguinicancri. The sequence continues at coordinate 2,026 of NZ_NOIF01000268.1, read as the reverse complement.
CATAACTCTTGCTGGTTCTGCCGACACAGTTGCCAATGGGTTAACCAGCCATCACCGTGTAAAAAGAAATCGGGATCCACTTGTGAATTAATCGGCAATGTTACTTGCCGTCCCTGCCATTCAAAGCTGTTACCTCGAATGCGGTTCACCATGGGCACCATAGGGAACATGCTGGCTTCCCCCGCGCTGTGCTCACTCAGTTTTGTTCGTGGCCGCAGAATATCGAAAGCATGTTCTTCGCCTTGATTGCAGACATATTCGCATCCATTGTTATACGTGCATTGGAAGGCATCAATAACTCCACCCTGCTCATTAATTACCAGTTTTAATGTGTCATTTTCGAGTGTGTGAGTTACCATAAATTAACCCTTCTACCGTTGTGATACCGTGCTACTTGTTAATTAACTCAATAAGTAATTAGCCCGAAATCTGCTTATAAAAGCTACTGTAAGAGGATGATGGTTCGTGGAGTGATAGCGAGGTCACAGGGATTACTAAACACTTATTACTAAGCTCTGATAACTAAGCTCTAATAACTAAGTACTTAGGACTAAACATTTATTACTAAACACGGATTCCTAAAGAGTGGTTAGTAATAGGGGTAATGACGCGGCCAGTAAAGCGACTTTGATTAGGTGGTGACAAACAATGATGACCAATACCTTAGGGTTCAATGGCCATAAAGGCCTTAACAACCAACAGGTGCGGCAATATAACTGCCGTATCATCATGGCGTTGCTGTATAAAAACAAAGGGATGACCAAATCACAACTGGCGCAGGCAACACAATTAAGCATTCCAGCGATCACCAAGATCATTGATGCATTAATCGAGCAAGGCCGCGTTGAAAATACCGTGTCGCCACACGTTAGCAAGGGCAACTTTAAAGGCTTGTACAATGTATCGCGCCATCGCCCCGATACCATTTGCCTTAACGTGTCTCCAACCCGCATTCAGGCCATCATGGTCGATAATGAAATTACCCCCTGCTCTACGTTCATCAATCAAGCCATTGCACCTGCTACGCCAGAGGCACTCATCGACGATATTGTTGCTGTAATTGTTGCCTGTCGCCAAGTGAACCGCACCACACCGTATCGACTATCGATTGCGGTACATGGACAAGTGGATACTCATGTTGGATCGTCAATGCGGATGCCACAAGCCCCGTGGACACAAGCCATAGAGCTTAAATACATTCTCGAACAACGCTTACATGTTGATGTGTTGGTCGATAATGATTGTGTGATGATGGCACTGGCAGAAAAGTGGTTAGGCGGCCACAGTGGGCAGGATTTCTGTGTACTGAATATCGATTACGGAATCGGCTCTTCGTTCCTGATCAACAATAATATCTACCGCGGCAAAATGTTTGGCAGTGGGCAAATCGGTCACACTAAAGTGGCAAATAACGGCATTATTTGCGGTTGTGGCCGCGAAGGATGTTTAGAAACCGAAGCCAGTTCAAAAGCCTTGTGCGAGTGCTATTCTCAACACTCTTCGTTACACCGTCACAACAAGACGACTCGTAAGGATGAGAGTGCGCACTTTCCGCAAACACGAGAGATAGAGATAGAAAAAGGACAAACTCTCGCATTTGATGATTTTGTTCTGCGCTATCAACAACACGATCCTATCGCGTTAGATGTCGCCCATCGCGCTGCAACTGTGCTTGGTCAAGCTTTGTATAATTTTCTGATCACCCTCAACATCAATAAAATCATTCTGTACGGCAACACTTGTGCCTTGGGGCAACCTTGGTTAAATACGATCACAGATCAAACACTCACTAATCCGTTTGAAGATAAGAATGCCCGCCGCCAAGATCAAACACTGGTGTCGTTTGGTCAGCTAAGCCAAATAGAACGTGTGATGGGCATGAGCTATTTATGGGTTGAACAGGAGCTGGATAGTTTGTTTCTCGCATAAAAAAGATCACCGCTGGGGGTTAATGCCGATCAGTTAGCGTAAATATGATCGGTTGAACGATCCTCCAGAGCTGTCAAAATCCAAGTGTAATTAATGC
>NZ_NOIF01000267.1 GCF_002265265.1 Photobacterium sanguinicancri | reverse complement strand
ATATTAACTTATATTGTTATTACGAGTCATACATTAATATGTGTCAGTTACAAAGCTGGGTGTTGTTTATAAATCACAAGTAAACTATTTTTCCAACGTGGCAAAAAAATCGACCAATCTATGCTCCCCATAACTTGGAGCTATTGCATCTTCTCCCATCAGAGTCAAAAAGAACTCGGCAGGTCCACCCCACTTTACTGGTAGCCGCTTAAAAATAGCCACCAGAAAAACACGTAACCAGTCGGGTAAATAAGTGATCTTGACTGGCTTGTGTTGAGCAGTAAAAGCGATCTGGGCTATTGCTTTTACTGATAAGATTTCTGGGCCACCAACATCCATTTCTTGTTGCTCTTTACTAATGGCTTCAAGACAAAAACGTGCGAGATCGGCACCATGAATTGGATTTAATTTTAAATGACCACGACCAAATAAATATACTCGTCCTGATCTTGCCATATTGAAAATGTCACTGATGTCGGAAAAGAAACCGTTCGGTCTTATCACACACGGAGTAAGTTTTTCTGACGCTAATAAACGTTTGGCAAACGCTTCTTTAGCCTTTAATAACCGCACAGCTGGATACTTTTTCGCATTAAAGGCTGATACGTAAATAAACTTACGCACACCCGCTCGCTCCGCTTCGAACAACAAGTTAAGGTTGGCTTGATAGTCGACCGCTTGGTAGCTAAGCCCATCACGCTGTTTAGTGATACCAAGGCATGAGATCACGATATCAATGTCATCACAAATTCCTGTTAACTCACCTGGGTTTGTGACTTGCGCTTCAATGATCTGCGACTCTTTGACTCCAAGTGCCAGTAACTTGTTTTTACTTCTTGCTAGCGCTTTAAAATCAGCCTGCTCATCCAATAAACGTTTGATGATGTGCGATCCTAAATACCCCGTTGAACCCGCCACTAAAATACATTTTGCCTTGCCCATACGGCTTACCTCGTCGAATAGATTATGCCTTAACCATTATTCATGTTCAGGGCGATATGGCTCTTCACGTAATACATGGCTAAGTAGCAGCTTCAGGTAAAACAAAGGTAAGAACCACGTCAAATCAGGCAGCGCTTTAAACTGATAAGTAGTAAGCACAATAGCAAGTGCATACATCATTAGTGCAATTGGGCGTTGTAAATATAATGGTGTTAGCAGAATTGCAGCGCTCGCTAACATCATATAACCGCCAACAGAGGCAATCCAAAACACATCAAAATCTAGAAAAGCCCAACTAAGCATTGTCAGTTGCACAAAATGAATGCTGATAAAGCCCATGTGCTGCTTAAAACCTTGGCCCTTGCGATGAAACCAACGTTTAGCACTGGATGTTGCATTGGTGATAATGCCACCGACAATATCAACCGTAATTAAGCCAGCAATTAGATATTGCCCCCAGCCCCACCCAAACGCATTCAAATAAGCATAAGCAACGACAGCAAACCCAGCCATGAACGGAATATAAAGCTGCAGTTTTTTCTCTGCCTTTGTCGCGCCTGGGCCTATCAACTTATCTATGACGCCAAAGAACCCAGTCCTAGCAGGTGGAAAGTGCCAATCAATTTTCATTACGTTATCCTCAATTATTTTATTTAGACCACTTGGTCCTTTTAAAAAATAGAGCATCCCACCATCCAAGTAAAGATCTATTTTAGTCCAAGTGGTCAGCAATCAAATATTGATGGTATACTGCATTGATATTGCCGAGCAGAACAAAGAGAATAAAATGCCAAAAATCGTCGATCATGATAAAAAACGCCAAGAAATCGCATTGAAATCAACCGCTATTTTCTTAGAGCACGGCTATAAGAATATTGGTATGAGACAGCTCTGTGACAAGCTTGAGATGAGCAAAAGTGCAGTTTATTACTATTACAAAACTAAAGACGAACTCTTTCGGGCTGCGACTGAAGCTATTGTTAACCTAGATGAAGATGTACTGGCAGGACGGCCACTCGCCACCTCGGCCTCCATCACTCAACAACTCGAAAACTTCACTTTGATTTTTAAACAAATGGCACCGCGTTTTTTCCAAGAGATGAAGCTAGTATCAGACTATATCGACGTAATTGGTATCGACAATATTGCAGAAGATCCGTGCATGCAGCTCGCTAATCAGAAATACCTCACTATGTTGACGACTTATGTTTCAGCAGAGCACTCTAATACGCTATACACAATCTTACTTGGATTGCTAAACCATCAAACCATGATAGGTACCGAGCTCGACACAGATTATGTTGTTGCTCAAGCAAGTCGGTGTTTACAATAACCAACTAGACTAACGAGATCGCGCTCTATCACAATGATGTCAATTAAAAGGACACACTATGGCAAAGGTATATACCCCAGCTAAGGTTTGGGAAATGGACGGCAAAAACGGTGGCGAGTGGGCAAGCATCAATCGCCCTGACTCTGGTGCAAGACACGAACAAGCGTTACCTGTTGGTTCACACCCATTACAGCTCTACTCGATGGGCACACCAAACGGGCAAAAAGTTACCATCATGCTTGAAGAGTTATTAGCACTTGGTATTAAAGAAGCAGAATATGACGCATATCTTATTCGTATTGGCGACGGTGATCAGTTTTCATCTGGCTTTGTGGGTATAAACCCAAATTCAAAAATCCCTGCATTAGTCGATAACTCAGGTAAAACACCAATTAACGTGTTTGAATCTGGCGCGATATTGCTCTATCTCGCAGACAAATTTGGTCACTTCTTACCTAAAGACCTAGCAACACGTACAAGCGCCATGAATTGGCTCTTTTGGTTGCAAGGCTCTGCGCCTTATCTAGGCGGTGGCTTTGGCCATTTCTATGCCTATGCTCCAGAAAAATTTGAATACCCAATTAATCGCTTCACCATGGAAGCAAAACGCCAGTTAGATGTGCTAGATAAACAATTAGCCGACAATACTTACTTAGCAGGCGATAAATATTCGATTGCAGATATTGCCACTTGGCCTTGGTATGGCAATTTAGTACTTGGCAAACTATACGATGCTGCTGAATTCCTTGATGTCGCCAGCTATAAAAATGTTGTGCGATGGGCTCATCAAATTGCAGATCGTGAAGCAGTGCAGCGCGGTCGGTTAGTCAATCGGTCTTGGGGTGAAGAATGGGAACAAGTGCCTGAACGCCATAGCGCAGAAGATATTGATAAAGTAATGGCGAAGCAAAGCTAATACACCTTACGCTAGATGCTAATTACTTAATATTTCACCATGTTTAATACAGAAGTACCCAGCTAAGGCTGGGTACTCTTCTTATTGTCCGTAGGGTTATTTATTTTTATCAAGCGACTCTTTTGAGTGTATTACTTAATATTGATCTGCTGATGTAAATGCAAGCGTTTCTCGTTTATTAGCAATCGAAATCAATATTAAACCAAATACAGGAACAATTATTGCTGCGTACGGAATCATGCCTGCGCCCATATGGCTGTCCAATACCATGCCACCAAGAAAGCCACCGAATGCATTCGCTAAGTTAAACGCTGAAATATTTGCTGTCGCTGCCAGCTCTTGACCTTCACCACCGTGGTTCATTACTCGTAATTGCATGGCGGGTACGTTTGCAAAAGAAGCGATACCAAAAACAAATGCGGCGGCAACAAATAAGACCTGATTATCAACGGTTAAGCCCACCAGAACTAAAGAAACGATCATCGCAAATGCCCAGAACATTGATGCTTTATGAAGGTTCTTATCAGAAGAGTGTCCGCCCACAGTGTTACCAATAATCAGACCTAGACCAACGATAACCAAAATCCAAGTTACGGCTTCTTCACCGTAGCCTGTAATGTGAGTGGCAATAGGTGCAATGTAGCCGTAAAGCGTCATGAAGCCAGACCATGCAAATACCGTGATGGCCAAACTCATCAACAACATTGGGTTTTTAAATGCCATTAGCTGTGCTTTCACATCTTTTGCTTCACCATGACCCGTTGATTTAACCACGCCCAGAATGAATACCATCGCGACTAAACCTAAAGCAGCCACAGTAATGAAAGTATTGTGCCAACCAAATTGCAACCCGATCCAAGTACCGCCAGGAACACCCAGTACATTCGCCAATGTTAAACCTGCAAACATCTGACCAACCGCTCGGCCTGCCATTTTCTCAGACACTAAGTTTGTCGCGACAACCGCACCAATACCGTAAAAAGGACCTTGGACTAAGCCGGTTATTACTCGGCTTATCATTAAAATTGTGTAGTTGGGTGCAAATGCTGACATCGCGTTACCAAGAATAAACAGCACCATCAAGCTGGCAAGCACCGCTTTTTTATTAAATCGCGCGAGGTATATCGTTAGAATCGGTCCACCAAAAACAATGGCTAATGCGTACGCACTGATGAGATAACCAGCTTGCCCCTCTGTAATTGATAGTGACGTTGCAATTTGCGGAAGCAGACCTGCTATCACGAATTCTGCAGTACCTATAGCGAATGCCGCTAGTGTTAAAATCCATACCTGCAATGGCATTTTTTCTTTTTTCATAATCATCTCAATTCTTTTACTGATTAGTCTTTGAAAGTATGGGACTAGTATATTCATCAAATT
>NZ_NOIF01000266.1 GCF_002265265.1 Photobacterium sanguinicancri | reverse complement strand
CCTATAAATATTAAAAGTAACACACGATAGCTCAGGTACCGAACAATCACCTGATATACATTCAACTTAAAATAAATAAATACAGTGCATGGTATAATCACCATGCTACAGAGCCATAATTCTAAATTATTTATAGCCCATAAATCACCTAAGCGGACACTAAAAGCAAACCAATACGCCAAAAAAACGAGCAATACATCGCATATTAGACTAATTAAAAACTTCTGTTTTCTGGGTAGCTCCCATAACTTTTCTATTTTACTCATGGCTCACTTCAACGCTAATAAAAACAGTCTGTCAAAAAAAGAGCATCTATCTAGATGCTCAATCTTAGTACCTCTCATTCTATAACTATTTCATAGCTTTGAGTAGCACTCTGCGAGTTACCGCACAAGTTTTATCCATCTCAGTCTGTGTAAGAGTAGGATGAACTAAAAACATTAAACTCGTCTCACCTAAATATTGAGCATTTACTAAACGATTTTCAGGTCGCCAAGGTGTATTATCAAACGCTTTTTCTAAATAAACCTCTGAACAGCTCCCCTGAAAGACTGGTACCCCTAAGTTATTAATTTCGTCAATAACCTTATCTCGATTCCAGCCATCTTTAAGAAATTCAGGCTGAATGAACAAGTAATGCTTATATTCTGCATGGTCACTGTATGCAGGAACTTCAACTGTACGAACTAATTCAAGGTCTGATACAGCATGATCAAGTAATTGAGCGTTTTTTTGCCTAAAAGCAGACCAATCATCCATTCTCGTAAGTTGAATGCGACCGATAACTGCTTGCATTTCTGTCATACGCCAATTGGTACCAAAACTCTCATGCAGCCAACGAAATCCAGGGGGATGCTCTCGATTGTATATCGCGTCGAAACTCTTACCATGATCTTTATAAGACCACATTTGCGACCATAAAGTTTCATCGTTAGTTGTAACCATGCCACCTTCCCCGCCAGTAGTCATGATTTTATCTTGACAGAAAGACCAGGCGCCAATATGTCCAATACTTCCGACAGAACGACCTTTATATTTTGCACCATGCGCTTGCGCGCAATCCTCAATAACATAGAAGCCATACTTTTCCGACAATGCCATAATGGCATCCATCTCAGCAGGCATCCCAGCTAAATGAACAACAATGACAGCTTTAGTTTTAGGTGTAAGTACTTTTTCAATAGATTCAGCGGTAATATTTTGGCTGTTTAAATCAACATCAGCGAAAATAGGATTTGCCCCAGCAGTTACAATTGAAGAAGCAGAGGCTAAAAAAGTTCTAGGGGTTGTAATGACTTCATCACCATCGGTTACACCAAGTACTTTTAATGCGAGATCTAACGCCAAAGTTCCATTAGCTAAAGCTATTGCGTATGATGTCCCAGCCCAACTAGCGAATTCTTTTTCAAATTCACGACATTCTTGGCCAGTCCAATAATTAACTTTATTTGAAAGTAATACTCGACTTACAGCATCTGCTTCTTCTTGATTAAAAGAAGGCCAACAAGAAAATTTTGAATTAAGCATGTTTACTCTCTAAATATTCTTTTTCAACCTGGAGCACCGACTCTTTATCACGCGTTTTAATTTCGCGTAATTTACCATCTACGTTTGCGTAAACCGTCCAAGGTTTTAAATTCTTTCTAATAATGGCACCAGCACCTACGGCAGCACCATCTCCTATAACAACGCCAGGAAAAATAACACTATTTGTCCCAATTATCGCATGACGGCCAATTTCTATTTTTGAAATAGTCACATTTGTAAAATCCGAATTCACTGTCGGATTTGTTAGGTACGGTCCTGAAAAATCATCACTCCCAGTGATTAAGCGACAACCAGCACTCAGGCCTGCAAAATCACCAATGGCGCACTCCCCCCCACCAATGATTGATGAAAATGAACTGATATGAACATTGCGACCGATAACTGTTTTAATCCCAGCATTGATAAAACAAAAATCATCTATTTGGCTATGACGACCTAAAATTAAATTTTTTTGACCGACAACTTTAGCTAAAGAGTAAATTTTACCATCAATCATTTTTACTTCCTTTAAATGCTTCCATTGTTACATGTCCATCAGAAGATATACCTTCTTTAATCAATACTTTCTTTACTGTTAGAAAAAGAATTTTGATATCTAACCAAAACGTATGATTATCAACATACCAAACATCTAAGTTGAACTTGTCTTCCCAAGAAATAGCATTTCGACCATTAACTTGAGCCCACCCTGTCACGCCAGGTCTTACATCATGACGACGCTTTTGCTCATTGTTGTATAAAGGCAAATACTGCATAAGTAAAGGACGAGGGCCAACAAGACTCATATCACCTTTAATTACACTTAATAAACCGGGTAATTCATCAAGGCTACTTGAACGAAGTTTATCTCCAAATGGCGTCATTCGTTCTTCATCAGGTAACGATATCCCATTCTTATCAACTGAATCTTTCATGCTACGAAACTTCATCATCTCAAATGGTTTACCATTTAAGCCAGGTCTAACCTGTTTGAATAATACAGGCGATCCTAGGTTATTCCGTACTTTCCAAGCAACAATTGCGATAATCGGAGATAGTACACATAGCGCAACAAAAGCCACTATAAAATCGAAAAAACGCTTCATTAGTCTACCTCTATGACCCACTGTAGCCAGTCATCCGCTAACTTTGAACGATCAAATGAATTCTTAGCCAATAATGTAGCATTCTGTCCCATTTCAAGAATTAAATCAGGATTATCAGCAGCTTTTTCTAATGTATCGGCAAAAGCCTTTGGGTTTTCTGGCGAAACAGTAAAACCACAATCTGACTGCTCAATCATCCCTGCTAACCAACCTGGATAATTATTAAGTACAGGTAACCCAGAAGCAATATAGTCAAAAAATTTGTTAGGCGATGTACCAAAGTAAAATGCAGGAACATTAGCAAGTAATTGCATCCCCAAATTAGCACTCCTCATTAAACCGGCTAACTTTATTTTGTCTACTGGTTCATGAAAAATAATATTATCAATGCCTTCTGATTTAGCTCGAGCCTCTAAGGTTGGTTTAAGTTTCCCTTGCCCAATAAGAACTAACTTTATATCAGTTCGGCCTCTAGATTGAAGTTCTTTCGCCGCATTTAAAGCCGAATCCAATCCATTTGCAATCCCATGCGTTCCAGTAAAAACAGCCATAAAATCAGCATCATCGACACCATTAGGTCTCCATGGTGACACTACATCAGAAAATATTGTCAAATCACAACCGTTTGGGACCATTGCAATTTTATCAGCAGAAACACCTCGTTTTTTTATCCCTTCAACAATACCAGGAGATAAACCAATGCAACGATGCGCTGAACGGTATGAGACCCACTCTAATAAAGACATTGCCGCTAAAATTAAAGGGTTTTTTATAACCCCCATCGCTTTAGGTAGCTCAGGCCACAAATCTCGAACTTCAAACACAAATTTCTTCCCTCGACACCAGCGCGCAACAATACCTGGGATTCCAGCGGTCAACGGGGTTGTTGTAGCAAAAACAATATCGTATTTTTCAGTTAAAGATAAACCAATACTCTTAAATGCAAACTTAAAGAAACTAAATGTACGTTTTAAAAATCCATCACTATTAGAATAAGCTAAGTTAAACTCAATAACTCGGATTCCATCTACGATCCCCTCTCTCTTTCCATTGATAAAGTCGACGCTAAGTCCAGTGTTACCGCCATTATAGCTACCACAAACCATAGTGACACTATGACCATGACGAATAAGGTTTTTAGCCATTTCATAAGAACGGATGCCAACACAACCTTTAGGTGTTGAGAAATGTTGATGAAAATATAAAATATTCATAATATTATATGTACTTACCTATAATAGACAGCATCTTGCCCGTCGAGTGCTCACGAGTATACTCATGTGCGGTTTTTACACAGTTACTTGAAAGCACGGAGTAATCTAAAGAAAATAGTTCATCGAAGCCTCTAGCAAGATCATTGCAGCTTCGAGCATCAACTAATACACCATTTTGTCGATTTTTAATAATCTCAGGTATCCCCCCCACTTTGGTAGCGATAACAGGAACACCTTGAGAAAAAGCCTCAATTATAACTAAAGGTAATCCTTCAGTATAAGAAGGCAATGCCAAATAATCATACTCCCTTAATTTCTTAACAAAAGAAGCATCCCATTTAACCCAACCTTGATAAGAGATATCAACAAAATCATTTAAAGAATGTTTTTCAATAGCAGAGCGTAATGGACCATCACCAAACAATGTTAATGAAATTTTCTCACCTCTATCAACAAGTACCTGTAGGGCATCGTATAACTCGATTAAACCTTTTTCTTCACTTAATCGACCCACAAATACAACTTTCTTTACTTTTATATCTTGTACAACTTTCGCCTCTGCGACCCAAGAGGCATATAGCTTTGATTCACAAATAACACTACTTTCTTTTAAATTATAATGTAAAGACAACGCATGGCTTACTGTAATGTTTTCATTTACATTCTTTAACACAAAGCGAGTTATTGGATCTAAAATCTTTGAAAAAAAGTGATACCCTTTAGCTTTTAAATTATTTTCAGCGACACCAATCACGTGACTAATCATTGGACGCTTATAAAACAAACTGTTAATTATGAAAGCTAAAATAGAGGATATATATGA
>NZ_NOIF01000265.1 GCF_002265265.1 Photobacterium sanguinicancri | reverse complement strand
TACTCTATATTTCTAGTAATATCGAATTATCATCTAGAAATGAACTCCAAAGGAAGAGACTATGCTCGCTGAATGGCTGCGCCACAAAGATCAGCTTCGCTACTATGTGTTGAAAAAAATTGATGATCCAGATGCCGCTGAAGACATATTGCAAGATGTTTACATTAAGGCGAGTGCCAATCTTAGCCAGCTCAAATCTCAAGATAGCCTCAAAAGCTGGCTATATCGTATTACGCATAATGTGATGATGGATTTTTATCGTACGCGTCAGCCGTATGATGAGCTTCCTGACGATATTGCGGTGGAAGAGCTGACATCAGAAGATGAAAATCTACAAAAGATGGCATAGTGGTTGGCGTATTAGGTTTTGACCCAGCTGGAGTCGCCTTGCTAATAGCGATTTTTGCTCTGCAAGATAGCTTTGGTACTGCGTGTAATGTAACTGGCGATGGCGCTTTAACCTTAATGCTGGAAGGCTTGTTTAATAAAAATGGCGAGTTGAATTTAGCCCCGAGAGTGCAAGCGAGTTAATAGCATATTTCGGTTAACCAATAGATCCATCATAATAATAAATAGCACGCAATATGCGATTTGGCTGGTGCGTGCAGTTATAGAATAGAGAAAGTGGCACAAAATATAACTAAAGGTATTCAAGCGTTAACAGAAGAAGCGCGTCTTATTGTTGCAGATATGTTGATTGAAGATGCAAAGCGTTTTTACAACCATGACGACTATGTGTTTGTTGATGTGAGAGAAGCGGAAGAGCGAGTCAAGCTAGGTGTGATTCCTGGCGCATTTACTTGCCCAAGAGGTATGTTGGAGTTTCTGATTGATCCTCAATGCCCTGTACACAATAAAATATTCAACCAAGACAAAACGTATGTATTCTATTGCGCTCATGGTCTTCGTTCTTTATATGCGGCGAAACAAGCACATGAAATGGGTTTAGCATCGGTACTCAATATGGCGGGTGGCTTTGCAGCGTGGAAAGACAACGCAGGCAGTATTGAAGTTGTCACAATATAACCTTCTTGAGATTTACTCTGCCTAAGGCCTGAATTTAGCCCAGTATTTTTACTGGGCTTCTTTTATTTTGATTTAAAATAATAAAAAGATCCGAGTTATTTCGTCTTTTTCCAGATCGCTTCGTCTTATAGGTATAAACAAAATGAATTGACCGATTTTGGAGTTCCCCAATGATTAAACTGATTAGCTTTAAGAACTGCCCATTTGTACAACGTGTTATGGGTTCTCTAATAATGAAAAATATTCCATTTGAAATTGAGTATATTGAGCTCAGTAATAAGCCGCAGTGGTTCTTGGATATTGCACCAAATGGTCAAGTACCAGTACTCATTACCGAGGATGAAACGGTATTGTTTGAATCTGATGCGATCGTCGAATACCTCGATGACAAATACACGCCGATTGAAGCATTAACGCCAGAGCAAAAAGCGCAGGATCGTGCTTGGTCTTATCAAGCAAGTAAACACTACATGCCACAGTGCGGCACTATGGGTAGTAAAGACAAAGAAACCTTTGAAACGCGTTTAACCAACTTAGCAAAAGCATTTGCAAAAGCAGAAAATAAACTCGGTGAGAGCCCGTTCTTCAAAGGGGATTATATTTCGAATGTGGATATTGCTTGGCTACCGCTATTGCACCGTGCATTTGTGATTAAAAATAAATCGGGAGTGGATATGTTAGCGGGCTTCCCAAAAGTGCAGAAATGGCAGGCAGCATTGATAGCTTCAGGGTTAACTGAAAAAACTGTACCGCAAGATTTTGTGACGACTTTCAGCAATTTCTACCTAACAAACACCTATCTTGCTGACGTGATGAACGGTGAGGAAGGGAATTGCGAGTTATCAAGCTGTTCTGCTGTATCGAGCGCTTGCTGTCAGTAATAGCGCAAAGATAAGCGCTTAAGGTTGGAGTTTGAATAAGGTTACGCACCTTATGTTTACCAAGTTTACCTATGGGTTTGGTTTAAGGTGCGTAACGTACGTTATTGTTTGTCTTATATGCTGCTAATTGACCAAAATCATCACCGCGATGAAGTGAACCACAAAGCCAACGAGCATTGGCACGCTGGTTCTTTTGACGACCTCAAAGGTTGATAACTTAGCGCCACCCGCAGAAACAATTACACATGCCGCGACAGGCGAAGCTGCCCTTGCGAGTGCAGAGGCTTGCTGCATAGGTAGCATCATTGCCACTGGATTAGCGCCCATGGAGTGAGCGACAGTCGGAACAATATCGACAAACGATAAGAAAGCCGCATTACCAGAACCCATCACCAAGGCAGCTAAACCAACCACAACAGCGAACACCAATGTTAGCATTAAGGTTGGCATACCTGCGCCTTGCGCCGATTCAATCAGATGATTAATGGCACCAGTCGATTGAATGCCGTAAGCAAAGACTCCAGCTGCCACTAACAAGAACACCACGCCTGTTAATGCGTTACCGCACCCTTTCATGAATGCCCCAAAGCAATCTAAACTCTCTTTGAGCGAGCGTGTTTTTATGCCTTCAAAGACCAACGAGATAAACACAGAGATCAGCACGATAGTCACGACATCTAAGTGGATAGTACTGATCACCAGTTTGCTAAACATGATCGCGGCAATGATAGGTAGCATAGGCAAAATTGCGTAAATGTTAGGCGCTGGATCAGGATCAGACGCAGTCGCGGCTTCAAGATCGGCATCAATCACATAGCCATCTTTCTTATCTTGGTGTGATTGCCACATTACATGGGCGACACCCACGGCCACAATTGCTACGGCACTGGTTGGCGCTTGGTAAGACAGGTAATCCATCAAACCCATTCCAACAGATTCACTGGCTTTAATCGCATCAACCCCTAATGGCGTTAAGGTTAAGCCTAGCGTAGAGGCAATAACCCCTGATGCCGATGCGCGTGATATCCCAAGACCAGTCAGAATCGGGTACAAGGTCACCATGAGTAACACGGCTAATGCGGTGGCACTTGGAATGGCTAACTGTAACGATGCACCTATGATGTAGCCGAAGAACAACAGAATATTTTTGTTTTTTACGACAGATAATGGCTTCACCGCCAGCCTAACAATAACGGCATCGGCTTTTATCCGTGTCATTAACTCGGCAAACCCCATGAGCACCATGATCGTTAGACCCAGACCGCCAGCACGATAACCGAGCATGTAACTAATAAACTTAAACGGATCAAATGCTGCAAGGTTGGTAGAGGCTACCTTAGCAGGGAGTACATCTCCCCAACCAAAGAGGCCTGTGCAAGCCATCAGAATAATACCGGCCATAAATAAGATGGCTTCGGTTTTGTAGCCTGTCAGGATCAACCGAGCGGCAGCAATGATAACCAGTAGAACAACGAGTATTTGGATCATTGGTCGTCACCTTGTGCTATTCGAGTAATGATGGTTTGCACAACATTGGAAGCTGCGATCAACGAAGGCAGTGGGAGATACTCATTGATCGAGTGGAAGTTATGAGCGCCAGTAAAGATGTTCGGGCATGGGATCCCATTGGCTGAGAATACAGCACCGTCGTAGCCGCCACGCATTGGGATCACCTTCATTTTGATCCCGTTACTTGCATACGCTTGCTCGGCAAGCTGAACCGCTTGTTGGCCAAGGTCGTTTTCAAGGTAATTCGAAACGTTCTCGTAGCGGTCAGCAATTTTGTAGCTCAGTGACTGCTCACCGTAGAGGTTTAAAAATGACTGACACGCGTTCTCGACGAAGGTTTTACGCTGGCTGTAACCTTCTTTGGTGAAGTCTCGAATATCAATGTTCAGTACCGTTTGGGCTGAGTTCCCTTCGAGTTTCTTCATCCAGTAGTAACCCTCTCGCCCTTCGGTGTTTTCTGGGGTTTCAAGACGAGGGAAAAGACCGATGAAATCGTGTGCCATTAGAAGCGAGTTCTTTAAGTTACCTTTGGAGTTCATTGGGTGTGCGCTTTGGCCATGGAAGGTGATCACCGCGCCGCCTGCATTCCAGTTTTCTTTTACGAACTCACCAATGCCACAACAATCGAGTGTATAGCCAAAATCAGCGAAATCTGGGGTGTTGAATGCTGTCGCGCCAAGCAAACCTTGCTCTTCATCGGGCACAAAGGCGACTTTGACTTCACCATGTTGAATTGTGGTATCTGTCGTGAGTACGTGTAACGTATGCATGATGGCAGCAATGGCGGCTTTATCATCGGCGCCCAGTAGGCTGGTGCCATCGGTAACAAAGATCTCCTGACCTAGGTAGTCATTAAGATCTGGGTTGTCTTGTAGTGTAAGTACAGCGCCGTTACCCAGTGCAATGTCGCCACCTTGGTAATGAATTAAAGCTGCATGGGTGTCGCCCGTGTGCTCGCTGGAGGTATCAAGATGTCCAAAGAAAGCCACTGTTGGGTAGTTACCCGCGCAGTTTGCGGGTAGGGTGGCTGTCACAATGCCGTTGTCACGCTGCTCGATATCGACAAGCCCCTTCATGGCTTGGAGCTCGCCGACAATGCGTTTACCTAACTCGATTTGCCCCGGAGAAGAAGGCATGATCCCTGCTGCGCCCGCTTTTTGATTTGTGGTTGTGTTTATTGTTGTGTAGCCAAGAAAGCGTTGTTTAATATCCATAATACATCTCGATTTATGTGGCAAAAATCCAATATATCCATACATAAAGTAAGATTATTAATGTGTGTTATTCATGCT
>NZ_NOIF01000264.1 GCF_002265265.1 Photobacterium sanguinicancri | reverse complement strand
TATTTAAAGGTAGTGTTTTTTATGCACAAAATGAGATGTAAAAGTGTTCTCTTTTTGTAAATATGTTGCTAGTCACGATTTATTGCTGCTACCTGTTTATAATATTGTGTCGTAAATGTGATAAGGCGTATTTATCTGAATAATATATAGCAAAACGTTCATTTTTATTTCAGTTTTTTATTATAGTATGGGTGAATGTTCTGCTGGTTTTTACCTAGATGCGTGCTTAATTACTGCTTTAATTAGCTGGTGATATGATAAGTGCGTTTGTTTCGGATGGATTTAAATATACTTATACTAAGAAGTTGTATGTTATGAAAAATAAAGGGAATGCTAAAAATGAATGGTCTCTGATCATTAAATTATTAATGGGAATTTTATTTGGTTCAGTTATTGGGTTGTTAGCCACTGAATCGGTAATGTCTGTGGTTGTATCAATTAAATATGTGTTAGGGCAATTTATATTTTTCACGGTACCTTTGGTTATTATTGCTTTTATTGCTCCTGCCATAACTAAATTGAAAAACAATGCGAATAAAATGTTAGGTATGGGCATTGGGATGGCGTATTTATCAGCTGTTGGTGCCGCAAGTTTTGCTTATATTGCGGGTTTGATGATAATTCCTCATCTTTCTGTTCCCAGTGTGATGGATAGTTTACAAGAGTTGCCTGAAGCCAGCTTTAAACTTGCGATTCCACCTGTGATGCCTGTGATGTCGGCATTGGTTATCGCCATTTTGCTCGGTATAACGACGCTTAAAACCAAAGCTGAGGTGTTTGAAAAGGGCTTACAAGAATTTGAAAAAATGATGCTGATGGTGATTAAGTCAGCGGTGATCCCTGTACTCCCTTTCTTTGTTGCGACGACATTTGCTGGTTTGGCCTACGAAGGTACGCTGACTTTGCAACTTCCAGTATTTTTGAAGATTGTCGTACTTGCTTTAGTTGGCCACATGATTTGGCTGGGTGTGCTGTATTCATTAGCGGGTGCTGTGTCGGGTAAAAATCCGTGGGAAGTGTTAAAGCACTATGGTCCGGCTTACCTGACAGCTGTGGGCACTATGTCTAGCGCAGCAACTTTACCCGTTGCTTTAGATTGCGCGAGAAAATCCAATGTTTTGAGTAAAGAAACGGTCGATTTTATGGTGCCGTTAGGTGGCACTATTCACTTGGCGGGTTCTGTATTAACCGAAACGCTATTTATTATGGTGATTTCATTGATGCTTTATGGCGCGATACCACCTGTTGGCACCATGGCTTTATTCGTATTGTTATTCGGGATTTTTGCCATTGGTGCACCTGGTGTGCCAGGCGGTACTGTCATGGCCTCGATGGGAATCGTGGTTGGCGTTATTGGTTTTGATCCTGCTGGTGTTGCCTTACTTATTGCCATTTTTGCATTGCAAGATAGCTTCGGAACCGCTTGTAATGTAACGGGTGACGGGGCATTAACATTAATGCTGGAAGGTGTCTTTAATAAAGATGGCACACTAAGTACGCAAGCTGAAAGCTCAAATGCTTAGCTAGTCGTAGTCGCTTGGTTTTAATCACTCTCTAGGTGTTGGGTTGTTCAGTTACTCACCATGTAGGGAGTGCTTTTTATTTATATTAATAAATTTCACGTTAAGTGGAACTAACAATCCTTTAGTCAGTCATAACTATCCTCACTGTGTTAATTGAAAGATGCCTGCATGTATGTAGCTAAGCAAAAACAGAATAAACTGACCAAGCTAACGCTCTTGTTAGTGTGGTGGGTTATTTGTGTCTGTTTAGCGAACAATATTGGCTTGTTGGGTACTTGCTCAGTGAAATACAACGCTGTCAGTCATTCCGCTCAGCAAGCTCAGCAAGCTCAGCAATCGCAACAAGATGTAGATGATCAAGATAAGTGTGAGTTGTCTGAGCATTTGATCAATTTTGAGCAGCACCAAGTTGCTGAATATGCGCTAATCATGCAGTTTGTGATATTGGTGCTTATATTGTGGCTTCTTTCAATACCCAATTACCACCCGCCATTTACAGAGCCTATCCTGCATAAAGGAAGGCGGCTTCATCTCACATTGTGTGTCTTTAGAGAATAAATCTTAGGTTGTTTTGATAACACCCTAACTATTTATCTTTAAGGAATAATTACGTGCAAAAAAACAAGCGATATAGACGTTTAGCCATGTTTTGGTTATTCGCGATTTTTTACGCTCTTACCGCAGTGAATGCTAATGCAGAAACACAAGCAACAGGTTGGCTGCAGAATCCTAACCATCCACCCATAGAGACACAATTTGTTGTCACGGGCCAAGTTAACGAGTCTGATCAGACATTAGCTGGATACCTTGAAGTTCGCCTCGACGGAGATTGGAAGTCGTACTGGCGTAGTCCTGGTGAAGGCGGTGTTGCGCCTGAAATGCGATGGGATAAATCTAAAAATATCAGTGCTGTTGATTGGCATTGGCCGTACCCAAAGCGTTTTCAAACCCTTGGATTAGAAACACTTGGGTATAAGAAAGATGTTATTTTTCCGATGACATTGCATATCAAGGATCTGACAAAGCCCGTTGTATTGGATGCAAAGTTAACGTTGTCATCGTGTACGACGATCTGTGTTTTAACCGATTATCCAATAAAACTGTCTTTTGACCCTAGCCACTTAACGGTGTCAGATGACGCGATGCGTACCTATGCGAAAGGTGTGAGCAAGGTGCCTAAAGCCTCACCTTTGCTATCTGGTGTAAACGCGGTATGGGATCAAACTAAAGAACAACTTCAAGTGACCACTGTCAATAAAATGGGGTGGAAAGCACCTGATGTTATTGTTGATGGACAAAGCGATGAAGTGCAGGATTCAACATTTTCGCGCCCTGTCGTTGAGATAGACGGAAACAACTTGATTGCAACGTTTGATGTCAGTAGTTGGATGGGAACGCCACACTTATCGGATGAAAAAGTAGCGATTACATTTAAAGATAGTGATTTCTTTGCTGAGCAATCGGCTGTTATCAAGGCTGATACGATTGTTACCTCGAGCAGTAATAGTTCGATAGTGAAAATGGTTTTGTTTGCAGTACTTGGCGGCTTGATCTTGAATGTAATGCCTTGTGTATTCCCTGTATTAGGCATGAAGTTAAGCGGAATTATTAGTGCTCAAGGGGTAGAGAAGAGGCAAGTTAGACGCCAGTTCTTATCGTCAGCTAGTGGTATTTTTGCTTCATTTTGGCTGCTTGCAGCCTTTTTGGCCGTATTGAAGCTGTCAGGTAGTGCTATTGGTTGGGGGATCCAATTCCAAAGTGGTTGGTTTATCGGATTGATGTTCGTGATAACGGCTTTGTTTGGGGCAAATATGTTGGGTTTGTTTGAGATCCGTTTGTCTTCAAATACCAATACATGGATGGCTTCACAAGGGGATAACTCGCACTTAGGCCATTTCACTCAGGGCATGTTTGCAACATTATTAGCAACGCCTTGTTCTGCTCCCTTCCTTGGGACAGCTATCGCTTATGCGCTTGCGACGAACATTCCGACTATGTTTGCTATTTTTACTGCACTGGCTTTTGGTATGGCTCTACCGTGGATCCTTGTCTCTGCTTTTCCATCGATAGCACTTGCGTTACCCAGACCTGGTGCTTGGATGAACCGTATTAAGTACCTGTTCGGAATCATGATGTTGATAACGAGTTTATGGCTACTTTCCTTGCTGTCTAATCATATTTCTCCACAGTGGCTCTATGCATTAGCGTGGGTTTCTGGAGGAACTTTCTTAATCAGAATGATGCAAATACATGGCTTGAAAGCAACGGGATTCGCTGGGATATTGTTAGCTATCGTGGTTTCATCTTCGGTATTTATTGAACAGTCGGTAACGGCAAAAGTTCTCCCTCCTGAACCCGATTGGCAGCCACTTTCGGTGGATGCGATTAATAACTATGTTGCTGATGGTAAAGTTGTTTTTGTTGATGTGACTGCCGATTGGTGTGTGACATGCAAAGCCAATAAAATTGGCGTTATTCTACAAGAGCCAGTGCTGAGTAAACTTAATAGCCAAGATGTTATTGCTATGAAAGGTGATTGGACGGTGCCAAGTAAAACGATAACGGCTTACTTACAACGTCATGATCGTTTTGGGGTGCCTTTCAACGTGGTTTATGGCCCCAATGCGCCACAAGGCATTAAGCTGCCCGTTATTTTAACCAGCAATGTTGTGATGCAGGCGATAAAGCAAGCAGGCATTGATAATGGTTAAAGGAAAAGTGAAGGCGAAGAAAAGCGTAAAGAATTGGCGTAAAGAAGTACTCACTTACGTAATGGTATTTATTGCTTTTGGTTTTGTGATGGATGCTTGGCGAACCCAAGATATGCCATTAGATTCGATGCCAGCAATAACAGGGATGACACAAAATAATGTGCCTGTTGATGTGATAACAATGAGTAAGCAAAAGCCTGTCGTTGTCTATTTTTGGGCGACTTGGTGCGCTGCCTGTAAGTTTGTGACGCCAACAATTAACTGGCTTAGCGATTCTTATCCGGTTGTTGGGGTTAGCCTAAACTCCGGTGAAGATCGGCGGGTTCTGCGCTATCTCAACGCGAAAGATTACCACTTTAACAATATCAATGATGTGCAACATGATATATCTAGCCAATGGGGAATATCCGTAACTCCGACCATAGCAATCATTGATAACGGTGAAATTAAAACGATAACGACGGGCCTGACAACGCCTTGGGGATTACTTGCTCGTCTATTGTTAACTCAGATTTAAGTTGGAAAAATTATGAAATTTAAAGCGACACTTATTATTACATT
>NZ_NOIF01000263.1 GCF_002265265.1 Photobacterium sanguinicancri | reverse complement strand
ATGAAGATCAATTTATGAAGCGTTAGTCACGCAGTGAAAGAGGCTCATCGTCTAACTGTGCCAATATGGTCGAGTACGAATCGCTGTCATTAAACCATGAGATAAGGCCATGACCTTACAACTGACGCGTGTACCCATAAACCAGAGCACGATGCTTTGATTAGCCCTTTCACTGAAGTGCCTTAATACGATTAACAAGAACGTTTGCACCCGCACTGAGCCTGAAACTAACTGGTACGAATGTCGTAACCATCACCCTTTGAATAGTGCCAGATGTGGGTTAACCGATAAATGTCTAGCGACCCTGTTTCACCGCAATGGAATGCAACTAAACAGGCAGCAGTTGAGTCTGCGTAAGAGATCCTCAATATGTGTTTGCCGCAAGCGTGACTTAAAGGCCATTCTGACTAACGAAGAGGACGCACTTGTTAATCGACTTTGAGTCGACCGCTTACGCGGTCGATAGGATCCACTTTGCCGCTTGACGCCCGAAGGCTCATATGTGTTATGCCAAATTTTAATGCCTAGAGTCCAAGTTTAGTTGCTCAACCACACCTGTAAGGTTGAATGGCCATGGATATTGCTGTTGGAGTTTCATTAACTCAGACATATTTAGATGCTTAATCCTTTCTCTAGCAATATCCTCTAAAGGATTTAAATCAGCAGAAAATATATTAAGAAGTGACTCATTACCATCACGAGTTAAAGCCTCACGTAATTGTTTTGTTTCAGTTTCAATACACTGCCTATTGTTATAATTATACAAATAACCAATAACAGTTTTCTTGTCTTCAAATGACAATATATTAAACCAATCGGACTCAGGAAAGGGATTTGCATTAGATATAGCTAAATTAGAGCACTCTGCATATTTGTCATCCCATTTTTTTAAAGCATCTACACTATTAGGACTTGTTGTACATGCTGATAACAACAAAGTTAATATAACCAGACTATTTTGAAGCTTCACTTACGCACCTCCAAAACTCTCTTTCTTTACCATAAGTGAATATCTCTTGTTCATAAGCAACTTTAAATATCTGATTTCGAACAATAGGAGCAGCTGAATTCATTGCTCTTGCAAACAAGTCCCAGTGATATTCCCTGATAGTTATACCCGTTTCAACAACAGTAGTTGTTATACTCGGACTAGCAAATATTTGAAATAGTGGAATTGTTGATACAGCCGTACTAAATATATTTCCATTCCTCATGATTTCTTTTACGTCAGAAACAGCCTTCCTACTTCTTCGGCTTAGATTTATTCCATTAATTTCACAATAACCTAATTTAGCCATCATATCTCCTCACAATTAGTTTGTATCAGCACAAGACTAACAACGGAAGAAACAAAACACTATGTAACACGCGTACGATTAAAACTATTCTGATCGCAAAATTAAGCCTTAGCCGCACAGCACAGCACAGCACAGCACAGCACAGCACATAGGCATAACGAATGACATGGATTCCCCCTACCGAGGATCTGCCACACTTATGTGGTACTTAATTGCATCGGAGGCACCATGTCTGATTATTCTTATTTCTGTGGTATCGACCTAGCTAAAAACCACTTTAGTCTTCATGCCGTAGACCAAAATGGCAAGGTCATACTTCATAAGTCAGTGACCCGCTCTAAACTACTGACTACAATAGCAAATATGCCACTCATGCGTATAGGTATTGAAGCGTGTGGTGGTGCACATTATTGGGCAAGAACACTCAATAAACTGGGTCACGATGCCCGTATTATGGCCGTTAAATACGTAATTCCTTATCGAACTAAGGGGAAGAACGACCTTAATGATGCCGTTGCTATCTGCGAAGCTGTCCAACGCCCATCAACTCGCTTTGTACCCGTAAAATCCCCCGAGCAACAAGCCATCTTATCGGTACATAGAATGAGAGAACATTGGGTTCGCGAGCACACCGCGCTTATGAATCGTATGCGTGCCCTACTTTCTGAATTCGGATTAATCATTTCTGTTGGTCGGTCTTCATTAATGAAGGATGCAGAAAATGAACTGCCACACCTCGCGAGAATGATTATTGCCGATGCTTACCACCATCTTGGCGAACTAAATCAACGCATAGCGGATACGGAACAAGTCTTCGATTCTTTAACTAAGGTCAGTGAAAATGTTCAACGAGTGATGAAAGTTCGAGGTGTTGGGCCGCAAACCGCTACTGCGATACTCGCTTCGATCGGCAATGGCTCTCAATTTGATAAAAGCCGCGACTTCTCTGCTTGGCTAGGTTTAGTCCCGAAACAATATTCTACTGGCGGAAAGCCTCGGTTAGGCAGGATAACCAAGCACGGTGACAAATACTTACGAACACTATTAGTTCACGGTGCAAGAACCGTGGTTGCCAACCTTGGTGACAAGCAAGATAAGCTCAGCCAATGGTGTCGAGGTGTTTTAGAACGAAGAGGAATGAACCGAGCAATAGTGGCTCTCGCTGCGAAAAATGCACGGATCATATGGTCGCTTTTACACAACCAAACAGACTATGAAAACTATGCTGCTTAAGTAAAAACCTAAGCAGCATAAAGAGTTAAACCCACCGGGTCATAGCAGACGCTAATGATGGAGATAGGTTAAGACCACTTGCGGAGAGCCTGTTAATGCGGCGGACACACTAGATGTCATCTAACGAATAAGGCACCGCAGTCGCGCAAAGTCATCAGGGCCACGACGTATGCGAATCGTCGATAAGTAGGCCGAATGTAGAGCGGCAGTCCAAAACCCATCGACATAAGTTTAGCGGATGTTTGACAACCTGGGGGAATCCATGTAGCCGCGTTAAGTGGTGAGCAACGCCAACCACCCTACCTAAACCATTGTGATATAAACACTTAGCTCAAAGTAAACCGAAAATGCCAAGCGTTGGGAATCCGTCTTAAACGCTTTTTTAGAACAATTTTTCATCTTCAAACTTTTTGATCAATTTAGTAGCCCCAGTAAAATCATACTGTTCGATGTAAGGAATAAAACCAGTATATTCACACTCATTCTGACCTTTGACCTGCTTAAGTATATAAGCGATTGGCTTAACATCTTGTGCTGTAATGAGTTTATTGGATATAAAATGTTCAGTTAATTCTAGATAAGAAAATAGAGCATCAAATGTATCCCTATATATACAATCAACCCAAGAATAACCACATGGGTGAGATTCGTCAGGAGCTTCGTTCATTGGCAACAATGCACGACCTAGTGCAACTCTATTGTGAACAAAACTATTTTCCTCTGTTAAGTGCTGATATGACTCAGGAACTGCAAATTCACGATTTTCCCAATCAAGCAACATTACAGACAAAGCAAGAGCATCATCCTCGCGCAGTTTACTCAAATGCTCTGCTGCAAACTCAGATCTTTTCCATTTTTGCATTTTTCTGTATTGATTAAATGCCAATATAAATCCAAAAATGGTCATAGCTAGAGCCAGAGAACTGATGTAATCCCTTGCAGTGAAAGACTGAAATAACCAACTAATGAACTCCATAAATCCTCTCTTAAACTGAAACAAATGCCGATGCTCAGTAATTGTTCTAACGCCCAATTAAGGTGTGAAGCACGCAACCACATAACCTAATTTGAACTCCGAAATCACTGAACTTGACTCAAACCAAAAATGCCAAGCGTGCTGAATCATTCTTAAATTGTTTGTTAAAATTCACTTCCACCGTAGTCTTGATTTACCCTCACTAAAACACTTGAAGATATTACATCTAGAAAAACTACCATTTGTTCAATGGAGATGTCATTTGAAGAGTTGGGTTCGATATCATCTAGTAACGAGGCATGACGCTCAGTCATATGGAAATCTTGATGAATAATCGAAGAAAGATACCTGTAGAAATCATCATAGAACTTCGCCCCTAAAGGAAAAACTTCTGCTTTTACTGATACATTAGATAAGAAAGAGAATATGTACTCTTTTTTCTTAATGTATATATCTCGATGCTTTGGTTTAACTTTCTCAGACGCAATCTCTGATAGCATTTTATTGATTTCGTTTTTGTTAAATCGAGATTTATGCTGGAGCCATGGTCCCATAAATTCAGGAGCCAACCAATCAAGATAGTAGTCAATTGACAACTCATAGACACTTCGAACTAAGCCCATTGCTTGGTAAAAGTAGCCTTCTGATAGTAGGTGTTTAATTGCTAACACATTCTCCTTCAAACGATAAACGGTAGAGTAAGTTGTATGATTATAATGAACCACACTTTTATCTTTATGATGGAAATCTTTGACCAATTGCAAAACGACATCACATTTACTTGCAATAGCATCTAATACTAAAATATCTCTCGAATTATTCTTGCTGCCAAAGCATGAGTAAACCTCTGTAAAGTGGTACGGCTTATACCCGTACATTACACATCCTAGATCTTTGCCATCAATGAAATGGTGGGATGTTAAATATGCACTTTCACTTAAAACTGGATTACGATCCAAAATGATCACAGGTATCATAGTGATACCTAGACTTTCATATGCATACAATGCAGCCACATGATCTGGGCATACATATCTTTTATCACAAGATTTGTTGATATTTTTGATTACGACTAGAAACGGTCTATGCCCCGATTTAATTTTAACTATATAGTCCTCAACCAACCAGTTTTCAACTGGTTCTATATATTCAGACCAGCTGCCATCAACCATTGTGTAGTAACCAGCTTTCACTATTTCTCGTTGTATTCTAGTAAAATAACCGGACAACTTACCTGTTAAAAAATTTTTATATTTCTTAAGAAAGTTTTCGTCCAAATCAACGGATTTATTA
>NZ_NOIF01000262.1 GCF_002265265.1 Photobacterium sanguinicancri | reverse complement strand
GTTGTTTTCTATTACCACAATAAAACAATGTTTAATTAATTTAAGTTTTGCTATTTACAAGCCTCAGCAACTCGAGTAAATTTCACCCCATCGAATAAAACAGCGTTCGAAACGGAATTTAAAAATTGTTCGTTACGTTGTTAAAAACAACATTACAAATACATGGAGCTATCATGAAAAAGTTATTAGCCTTAGCAATCGTTTCAACTATTGGTTTTGGTGCGACAGCTGCACAAGCAGAAGGTCTATATGTAGGTGGTGATTTACAACTACAGCAACAAACAATGAAAGCTGACGGTGACAAGCAAAAGACTAAGCTTGGTGCAATCAATGGTAAAGTAGGTTACGAAGTTAACGAATACTTCTCGGTAGAAGGCCGTGCGGGTATGGGCGTTAAGAACGGTAAATACACTGCTGGTAACACAGAGCTAAAAGCAAAAGAAAAATACAATGTGGGTGCTTACGCATTAGCTAGCTACCCAATTACTGACTCTTTCTCTGTATACGGTCTTGCTGGTTACTCATACGGTAAAGTGTCTTTAGAAGCTAACGGTCAAAAAGAAAAAGCATCACTGAAAGGTCTGTCTTACGGTGTTGGTGCTAAATACAAAGTGACTGAGCAAATTGCACTTACTACTGAAGTGGGTCACTACGGTAAATACAAAGATGGCGATTCAAAAGTATCTAAAGAAGCTGTTAGCCTAGGTGTACAATACAGCTTCTAATTAGACGGGCTAGTCAACAGCCAGTCATGCCTTACTCTCAATGTTTGTTCCTGCGTAAATTGAACGGGTATTAAGGTATAATGAAAACAGCCCATCATGGGCTGTTTTTGTTTGTTAGGAACAAGGTTCTGATAAAGGGTTTATTCCACAAAGCCGTCCATCAAAATTAAATCTACTGCCGCAAAGTTTGCGTCCATATCAGATGCAATCGCGTTATAAACTTTTCCATTTTCAAGGTCAATAGTCACCATTTTAACAACAGTCTTAGTCCCTGTTGGAGTTAGCGTTACGTCGTATTGACCTGCTGGTAGCGCGATATAGCCTGTGTCTTTTTTAAAGACTAGCGCAGATACATTGGGAGTTAAGCCTGTAATATCCGCCTGCGGTGCTGTGACATAAATATCAACACCTGCTGCAGATGCATCATTTGCAAAGGCTGAACCATGAATCAACCTTATCTGTGCCATGTCATCTTTCATCTCAACATTATCTTCAAGCAAGATGACAGTGAATGGTCCTGTTCCGCCTGTGAATTTATCGAGGGCGATCGCACTGTATTTTTTATTTGCTTCTACTGGAATATCGGCCTCAAAGACTGCTGTTGTTGTCCCAGCCCCAACGACTTTAACGTTGTAAGTTGCTGGTGGCAGCATGGCGTATTCAGTCACATCTTTAAAGTTTTGATTGGTAAATGCTGCTGCATCGTTCACTAAAATATCGACTGCTGGCGCATCAGCCGAACCATGTATTACACGAAGTTGCGCCTCTGTAGGTGTTGTTGATGAATCATCGTCATCGTTACACCCAGTAATAAAGGCTGCCGCAATTGCGAATAAAGAAACTTTTAACCAAGCTTTCATAATATTTCCTCCTGTCTGGTCTCTAATCTACGAAGGTTGTCGATATGGCGATCACATTTACTTTTTTAGTTATCAATAAGGCCTCTAATGAAAAAGACTGATCTGCCAACAAAACCTTGTCCTGTTTGTTTAAAGCCTTTTAGTTGGCGCAAGAAATGGAAGCGTTGCTGGGATGAAGTAAAGTACTGTTCGGAACGTTGCCGACGAGCAAAAACTAGCCAGAAGCATGGGAATAAGGTGGATTAAATCCATTAACTTCACAATTTATGGCAAAATTGCAGTCATATTTTTTAGCCTGTTAGAATTATGACGACCTTTACTTCAGAACAAGATGCTTTTATTCAGCACCAAGATGGTAATGCCGTGTGTATCGCGGGTGCGGGCACAGGTAAAACAACAACTTTAGTTGGCTTGATTGGGCAAAAGCTGGAATCGATTTCGGCTAATTCAATGCTCGTTCTGATGTTTAACAAAGACATTCGGTCTGATTTTAAACAAAAACTTCATGCATCGGGTGTTATGCAGGATGTCCCTGTGCATACCTTCCATAGCTTTTGTTTGAAGTTTTTAAATCAAACTGGGTACTTGCGAGAAACAGGCTATCAAATTGATTTTAATGAAGGCGAGCAAGATAAGCGCTTTGCGAAGCAGATCCTTCGTGGTATTGCTCAGCAGGAAAAATCGTATCAACGGCAGCAGTTGATTAAAGATCCGAAAACCATCGAACTTTTGATGAATTTTATAGGCTTAGTGAAAGCCTATTTACTGCCGCCGAAAGAAGTTTTTGAGCTGACAGATATTAACCATGAATATCGTTTTATTCTCGATGCGTATCGAGAATTTGAGACGGTTCGAAAGCAACACAAGAAATTGTTCTTTGATGATTGGCTGGTTGAATCGGTAAAAGTGCTGAAACAATCTGAGGCGATTCGCACCCAGTATCAAAATCAGATCCGCTTGCTGGTGGTTGATGAATTCCAAGATATCAATAACGCGCAATATGCTTTGCTAAAGGCATTGTTGGGTGACCAAGCACAGCTTATTGCTGTGGGTGATGTCGACCAGTGTATTTATAAATGGCGGGGTAGTGCCCCTCAATTCATGCTCAATTTTGAACGTGACTTTGCGCCTGCAACAACCTACACCTTGTCTAACACTTTTCGTTTTGGTCACTCTTTAGCACTGGCCGCTGGGCAGTTGATTGCACAAAATAAAAATCGATTTCAAGATTTTATCACTGTCGCTAATGCTAAGCCGGACAATACCCATGTGCATGTGAATGGAAGTAGCCGTCAGGTTGGCGAAATTGCACAATCGATCCACAATCATATTACGAATGATGTTCAAAGCCATGATATGGCGATTTTAGTCCGTCGCTGGTCTCAAGCTTTGCTATTTGAGCTCGCTTTTCTTTCTAAGCAGATCCCATATCAAATGCCGATACCGTCAGTGTTATCCAATAGCCGTGAAGTTAGACTGCTGATGGATTTGATGATATTTACAACGGGTCGTTTTAGAGATGGGACGGAGCAGCAAAAATCAGGCTTATTATTTAACCTAATGTGCTTTCCCCACTGTTATGTGCCCAATAAAGTGTTGCAACCAATGTGTGCAGCTGTCGCCGCGTTGCCAACAACGCAATGGTTAAGTTACGCAGAGAAGCAAAAAGCGCAGAACAAAGAAGCTAATCTCGATAGTTTCATCGATCGGCTAGATCTACTGACCCGCATCGAGCGAAAAGGCGCATTCAAGGCTGTTGAAGTTTATCGACAGTACCGAAAAGATAGCCTGTTAGACAATTGGATTTGGAAAACCGAAGCGACTAACTCTGAGATTGAAGAAGCATTAGAGCGCTTAGATAGCATTGAAACGGTTTTAGACACTATGGATCAAAACTGTGCCAAAGCGCTACAGTATTTTGAATACTATACCCACCAAACAGGACAAGTTCATCAACGTGAGAAAGCGGCGCATGGTGTGCAACTCACGACAATATTCAGAGCAAAGGGCTGTGAGTACCGCCATGTGTATTTACCCTATTGGGATAAAGACGCCTTTCCCTATGTTAATCGCTCTGCCGCGAGTATTGGTGCAGATACAGAGGAAGAGCGCCGTTTAGCGTATGTGGCCTTAACGCGGGCAAAAGAAACCGCAAATGTGTTTTACACCACAGAAAATGCCAAAGATAGCGAGCGTTTGTGCGCAAGCACTTTTGTTCCTGAAGCAAAAGTGAGTATTGCCACGGATGTTGGCAATGCATTGTATCTTCAAGGTGAAGTGCCTTTTTATCGCTCAGAACTGGTTCATCAGTATTACGATAAGGTTGGTCGAATTGCGGATATGGCAAAGCCACCTGTTGAAGTAAAAAAAACACCGCCTAAAAGTGGCGATTATAGCTACCTGTGGGCGCTTGAGCAGCCAATACCTACCAATGCAGAAAAGGTCATTCGATCTTTAACAAAAACCAAAACAATTAAGTATTTAGACAGTGAAATAGCACGTGTATTACGTGAGATAGACAAGGCGAGCACAACCAAGAAAAAGGTATTAGAGAACCGTTTGGTAGTGGTTTCACGAGCAAAAGCAAGGAAGTAATAACGCGTTGCAATATAAGGCTGACGGCGTTGGTTATATAAACCTACGCCGTCATTAATAAAATATACTATTTAAATCTCAAACACTTAAGGTGTACCAGTTTACTAATTAACTCTTTATTTATTGTTGTGACTGATTTTTATATGCAATTATTTGCCAAGGTCATTACGCATGAGCGTAAATAACACTTCCACCTTTAATGGTATTAATGATTGATTTTGACAGTGCTTTAGGTAGTGCAGGGCAACCCCAGCTACGGCCTAGGTAGCCATTACGTTTGATGAAGCTTTCGTTGGCATAATCGGCGCCATGGATAACAATGTAACGTCGACGCGCGTTATCATTGATGCCTTTGGTTAAGCCATCAAGCTTTAATGAATAGCCATTGCCACCTTGGTAAGTGGTATCTGTGAGAAAAGTGCCTAAAGATGTTTGTTTTGAATTTACTACGTTAGAAAAACGATTAGCAACCTTACCACCACTGTTAACGCCATGAGTAACAAAAGTGTGGTATAGAAGCTTATTCTTTTTTAAATCAATCACAAAGAATCGTTTTTGTGTGGATGGTTTGCTGTAATCAATAATCGTCAGAATAGATTTCTTTTTATTTTTCGTATGATCGTAAGCTAAATAACC
>NZ_NOIF01000261.1 GCF_002265265.1 Photobacterium sanguinicancri | reverse complement strand
AGGTATTACCTCGCAAGGAAAAAACAAATAGGATAATGAGAAAAACAAAATGTGATATAAACATGCTATATCTATCACATTAATAATAACACCAGAATAAACTATCAAATTGATAGTGCTAATGTGACATTTCACACAAATATTTATAAGCTTGTGGAGTATCAACATCTAAATGTATTTCTTCGCAAGATATGTCTAAATATTTAACTTGATCACGGAAAAGAATTTCTTTCATCGATGATTTTATATCGGCATTAATCACTGTATTTTTCAAGCTATGAGGGATCAGCACAGGATGGCCCGGTCGTATAGCACTGCCAGGAAACACAGTACATCCACCTCGTGCAAACCATAAATCGTGGAATATATATGAGGGAATGCAAGGCATATCACCATGGGTAATAAAAAAGTAATCACTCTCTACATGCTTGAGTCCCTGCTGGATAGAGCTAAACATACCATCTTTGTAACTCTCATTACGCACCAATAGCACTCTTTCATTATCCTTATACTTTTCAACAAGTTCTAACCACCTATGGCCCACAACCAAAATCACTCTGCTACAAAATGAGAGCGCATTTTCGATACTTGCATCAAGGATTGTATGCTGCTGATAAGGTAGCATGAGCTTCCAACTTCCCATTCTTGATGATAAACCTGCAGCGGGTATAACACAGTCTAAACGCTTGGGACTTAAATATTTATCCATAATAAAGACACTCATTAAATAACATTTATGGTTTATCAGATGAAGACACGATTAATTGAAAGCAATCCAGATAAATTCATCTTGCCTGAGTTATATAAATACACTTTAACATCTAAAGAAACCCCTTTATTTATTACTCTAGTCGGCGGTGGTGGAAAAACATCGGCTGCATTTTGGTTAGCGAAAAAGTTCAAGCAATGGGGCTGTTCGGTCTGTGTAACCACGACAACCAAAATGTATTTACCTACTCAAGATCAAGCTGATTATATTATTCCTCTAGATACTATAAATTGCAAAAAAGACGATGGAATAAATGACAGCCAGAATTCTTCAGCACAAAACTCGTTTTGTATTTGTGACCCTACAATCACTTTTATCTACAAATCATTGATAACGGATCATTTAAAAACACCCAAACATAAAGTATTAGGGTTATCTGAAAAAGAGATAAAAATGATCGAAAACGATGGTCCCTTCACTGTTTTTATTATTGAAGGCGATGGTTCACGAGCACTACCAATAAAAGCGCCTAATGGGAATGAACCTTGCATCCCTAGTTATTCAAATATGGTGATTGGTGTCACTGGCGCAGAAGCCATCAACCGCAAGGCAGATCCCTGTCACATCCACCGTTGGCCAGCTTTTTCAGCGATGACCAAGTGCCAACCAGGTGATGTGATTGATGTGCAAGTATTGCAATCGTTGATATCTCATCCGCAAGGGCTCTTTAAATCAACCCCAAAAACAGCAAAAAAGATCTGGTTGATAAACAAAATAGACTTGGCCAATGATGCTCAAACAGTGAGCAACATAGCAGAAGAAGTGTTGGCAAACTGCCCACAACTCAACGCAGTTTGGCTAACGGAAATGCAAGCGGAAACACCAATCAAAAAAGTAATTTTGAAGGAACAAGTAGCTAATGCCACTGAGTCATGCCACTGAATCATAGCAGCTACCTGACTTCGCCAGTACAGAGGTCATAAATAATGAATATATTTGCCAAGGCAGCCCAGTTAGAACAAGAGAACGTTCCATTTGCACTTGCCAATATAATAGAAACTCGCGGCTCTGCACCGCGCCATTCTGGCCAGATGATCATCAAAGCTGATGGCACCATCACAGGCACTGTTGGCGGTGGGATGATTGAGCGATATGTGATCGATCAAGCCTTGGAAGCTCTACAGGAAAGAAAGCCCCGCGTTGTTAAAGGTCGTATGACCCGCAATGGCCCAGATGCCATGGATATGGATTGCGGTGGTGCGATGACAGTGTTTATCGATGTTTACGGCTTACGCCCCAGTTTGATTCTTATTGGTGCAGGGCATGTCAACCGTGCCGTCGCCCAAGCAGCCCACGTGCTTGGCTTCGATATTTCGGTCGCCGATGCCTATGCTGATAGTCTGCTCGAAGCGCATTTCCCAATCGGCACCAAACGTCTACTGGGCGATACAATGGAACAGGCCATCGAACAACTCAATATCAATAAAGACAGCTATGTCGTCATCGCGACGAATCATCAAGATCAAGATGCCATATCCAAAGTCGTGGATTGTGAAACCCGCTATACCGGTCTTATGGCGAGTCGTCGAAAAGTACAGACACTTTTTACTCACCTGCGTCAGAGTGGTGTCGATGAAAATCGGATCAAAAATATCCACTCCCCTATCGGTTTCAATATCGGAGCAGAAACACCAGAGGAGATCGCCATCAGCATTATGGCGGAAATCCTTAAAGTGAAACATGAGTCAGTTGGCGGCCAAATGAAAGACGACACCCGCCTTAACCGCAATAAATTGGTATTACTACGCGGCGCCGGAGACATATCAACCGGTGTAGCTGTTCGCTTGTTCAATGCAGGTTATAAAGTCGTGATGACAGACATAGCCAAACCAACCATGATTCGCTGCGGCGTATCGTTCGGGCAATGCTTATATGGCAAACCCATCGAAGTTGAAGGGATCACAGCCTGCAAAGCCAACAACAAAGACGAAGTGTTCGATATCATTGACCGCAACCAAATTCCGGTCGTGATTGATGAAGATTGCAGCTCGGCTGAGACGCTGAAACCCACATTCTTAGTCGATGCTATCCTTGCTAAGCACAATCTCGGTACTCAAAAAGACATGGCGCCAATTACCATCGCCTTAGGCCCGGGTTTTACCGCAGGTAAAGATTGTGATGCCGTTATTGAAACCAACCGAGGCCATCATTTAGGTCGAGTGATTTACCACGGTTCAACCCAGCCAAATACTGGCATTCCCGGCAATATTGCTGGCTATACTCACCAACGCGTACTTCGAGCGCCATGTGCAGGTGTCATGCATAAC
Source organism: Photobacterium sanguinicancri (assembly GCF_002265265.1). Taxonomy (GTDB): domain Bacteria; phylum Pseudomonadota; class Gammaproteobacteria; order Enterobacterales; family Vibrionaceae; genus Photobacterium; species Photobacterium sanguinicancri. The sequence continues at coordinate 1,884 of NZ_NOIF01000261.1, read as the reverse complement.
CACGTCAAACTCGGCGATCTGGTTGAAGAAGGTGATGTCATTGCCCATATCGGTGACAGCCCTGTTATCGCGCCACTAAGCGGAATGGTACGCGGGTTATTAAACGATGGCCTGACCGTTCGAGAGGGCTTTAAGATTGGCGATATTGACCCTCGAGGTCCTGAAGCGGATTACACGACAGTATCGGATAAAGCACGCGCAATTGCAGGTAGTGTACTAGAAGCCATGTTACACCTTGAGCACAAGAGAGTAAGCTAATCAATGACCTAGCTCTCTTTACCTTGACCTTGACCTTTAGCAAGTCACTTCTAAGATAACTAGGGTCGCATACAGCCTGGCTTGTATTCAGCAAGCTGGGCTGTATTTTAAGTTACGCAGACCCGAGTTAAAACGGGAGAGTTTGTTAGCTTTTAGAACGATGAAGAAGCTATTTGTCTTGGCCAACAAGACTCAAGAAAAACCCACCATAATTAATGCTATTATCAAAACTGAATCAACGCCTAAATGAAGAGCAACAGTAAGCTGAAGACGATATTTAATATCACTTTTCAGCAGCACATCATTAAACTTATCTGAATTAAAATTACTCTCATTAACCCTTGATGCTATTTCTTCTTTAACAGACATAGCAAATTCAGTTGCTGTTTTTAGTACGCTAAGATTAGCAACAAAAAAACTATTAGCCCTGCGGCAATAAAAATAGACATTGCTCCGTCTAGTTTTTCAGCGGATTCCGTAAACATCCAACCACAGACAGCAAAAATTGACACAGACCAGTATGTCCAATATTGATTTACTCTATTTTCAACTTTTTCCCTAAGATCAAATAGCTCTGACATTTCCATTAAAACCTCCTTGTTCATAAGACTGTATTGAAGTGTGCCTCACTGAATCAGTAAGCCACACTGAACTCCGAATCAAAACCGCCGAGTGTAACGCATTGCCTTGTTAGCTGCCTTGAATAACATCTATGAATCATATCGTTGAGGACAAATAGCCTTTTTTGAGAATTCATCCTTCGATGATAGATATTCCACATGTATATAATCAAGTTTCCACAGTGAATTTTCTTTCTTATATTCGATATTTATTGCTGTTGGCTCAGCAGATTCATCTAAACCGTTAATAGTCAAACAGCCTTTATAGCCTTCGATTAGCTGATAGCTATTAATTTCTTTTTCGATGGAAAATGGGAGAGATAAAAGAAACGGATAAACCTCATTAAAATTACCAACGCCTCCATTATTCTTTAAAAACTTGGTATTTTCTACTGTAAGATAATCTGTGAGCAACTCATAATCACCCATCTTTACTGCTTCTTTAAATAAAGCATATGAATCATAAAGTTCAACATTACCTTTCGCATTTAAAAGCATTGATGATAAAAAAAACAAGAGAATAATTAATAAACGCATTACATAATCCCTCCAATTGCCCTTTGGAGCTCATGCTCTATCACTGCAGGTCGATTTTTTAAAGCTCTGGCAGCTCTACATAAAATACCTGAGCATGATAAAATCATATCTTCAATATCAAAATTTCCAGAAATAGATAAGCTAGCTACTTTCATAAAAGTAAATGTGGCTTTGTATTTTATATTCTTTTCATCAACTTTACTAAAAGAAACTGAAATAAACTTAACGTTAACTCCCAACTCTTTTAAAGCGTCATCAGCACTGAATGTTAAAACACCAACACTTCCTGACATTAAAACCTTTCCATGTTGATCTACGGTAACTTTGAAATTATCTTTGCTCCGCATCAACTCTGTGGTTATCCCTTTATTCTTTGAGTAGGCAACTTCTAATAACTTTGCAATTGTTACCTTAGCTTCAATTCTACTTGGCATTTCAATCCACTCATAATAGTACAAAGCTATAATGA
>NZ_NOIF01000260.1 GCF_002265265.1 Photobacterium sanguinicancri | reverse complement strand
TAATATTTCCTATCACACTGAAATTAAAAGATTATCACTCATCGGATGAGCTTTTAAATGAGATCTGACGCACAAAATGGTTTTTGATATTCGTTGTAAGCCATTATACTAGCCAACCTCTGTCGAGGTGACATGATTTCTAACAAGGTTCAAATTCATGAAAGTAGTCGATTTTCTTAAGCAAAAGCGTGAAGCTCTAGCACACAATCCGTTTGAACTTAAAGACTGGCTATCTCCCTCTATCCGCGATTATTGGAGCGAATTCCTAGATAAAGCGAACAACAGTCAACTTGTTGCTTGGGGACGCGATCAAAAAATCACCGCATCTAACGATGCCATCGCACCAGAACCAGAAATCAAACCGACAGCCGTTATTGAGCTATCTGAAGAAGCTCAACGCGTAAAAGAAGAAATTGAAGCTAACCTAGGTGAAGAAATTCACGTGGGTGATTGGCTTATTGTTGATCAAGACCGCATTAACCAATTTGCGGCAGTCACTGAAGATCACCAATGGATTCATACCGACCCCGAACGTGCAACCGCTGAATCACCATTTAAAACAACCATTGCGCATGGTTTTTTAACCCTGTCTTTACTATCTGTACTGACTGACAGTGTTGATCCAGCGAAGCAGACGTTCCCATCAGCGAAAATGACCGTTAACTTTGGTTTGAATAAAGTTCGCTTCCCGTATCCAGTAAAAGCGGGTGTACGCGTGCGTGCTCGTACTTCTATTCAATCTGTTACGCCGATTAAACGCGGCCTTGAGATTGTTCAAGAAATTAAAGTTGAAATTGAAGGTTGTCGCCGACCTGGTTGTGTCGCTGAATCTGTGATTCGTTTATATTTCTAATCACTCTCTTCACTGACACCATATCACTAAAAAGCAGAGATTATTCTCTGCTTTTTTATACTTACAATTTCACATCTCATTGTTCTTGTATTGCTAAGGTCGCCAATCGATCAGTAATCGCAGCTATCGCCATACTCACTATAACTGGCATCCCGCCATGATACGCATGTAACGCATGTAACGCATACACATTACTTTGCGCGAGTTGATAATGTGGAAGCAGATCAACTAAGTCCATTTGGTGCTGTTGGAAGATAAATTCAGGTAGGATCCCAATGCCAGCACTTTGCTTCAATAATCCCAAACACGCATGGTAGTTATTCGTTCGATGTGTAGCGATAAAGTCATACGACAAGGTTGACTCTACCACCTCCTCTTCATAACTAACATTCACTTTACGGGTCACCATATGGTGAATTTTATCGTGTTGCCAATGATGAGCAATATACGCTTGTTGCTCGATAGGTCCTTCTGATAACGTTTTATGGCCGCATAACACGTCACGAAATTGCCCTATCTTCCTTTGCTTTAAGTTACTGCTTGGCGATTCCCCCACCCTGATCGCTAAATCAATCCCTTCTTGGATTAGATCTGTCTTGCCATCATCAGAACGCAAGTCGAACTTCACGGCTGGAAATGTACGGAAGCAAGCAGTCAGTGCTGGAATTACGAGATAATCCATTACCGCATTGGATGCAGTCACTGTGATAGTACCTTGGGGGACTTGTTGCTGATTTTGCGCATCTTGCCAAGCATTATCTGCAATAGTGCGCATCAAACAGCATTGCTGGAAAAAGGCATCGCCAGCCACTGTTAGATGCTGCTTTTGTTATAGAGCCGGTTTCAACGATATGTTGAAACACAGTCATTTGACGATACCGAGACATATTGTCCTCTTTTACTAAACAGTATTTTCTAATTACTTTGTTTTTCCGAGTTAATTGTAACGCTAAAGTAGACTAAAACGAATAAACAGAGAAAACACCATGACTAATTCAGTTCTTAACGAATGCAAAGCGGCTATTTCACGTTGGCAGACTGCTTTTAACAACCAAAATGCAGCTGGCTGTGCCGAACAATACACACCAGACTCGGTGATGGATACGCGTCCATTCGGCCGATTTGAAGGCCGTGAAGCCATCCAAGCATTTTGGCAAAACATCATGGATCAAGGCTTTAAAGAGGTTGATTACACCAATGTAACTTGGGATGCAGAAGGAGATGATGGCTTTATCCTCACCGCAAGTTGGACGATGAACAAAGCATTTGGTGCTGTGCACCGTGAATATTGGCAAATTCAAGCCGACGGAAAAGCACGTTTAGTCACTGATGATTTTGAAGTTCAGGGCGAGCGTTAAAGCTGTAATTATTTAAGAATATAAACACAAACACCGCACCCTGCATTAATATAAAGAATGCAAACTGCGGTGTCTGTCGTTAATCGCTCTTACTTAGCTAATAAGAGGTTTGAGTTAGAATCTTGAGGGCTTCACGCTGGCTCAAAGATGCAAGTACAGCGCTATGCTCACGTATGAATGTATTCACATAAATTGGATCTGTTTTAGAGTATTCACGCAATACCCAACCAATCGCTTTCTGGATAAAGAATTCTTTTTCATGCGCTAACATCAAAATGGTTTCTTCAAGCAATGGCAGGTTAGTGTCTGCTTTATGTCTAAGATGTGCTAATAAAGAAGCACGGCGCAGCCACATATTCTCGCTAGTTCCCCAAGCCATCAGCTTAGTTTCAAACTCGCGATGTTCTTTCACTAATCCGCCAATTAAATTTGAAGCAAGTTTATCAACGGTATCCCAATTGTCAGCCGTTTCTAACATTTCTTCATACACTTCAAATGCTTCTTGGGTACGAAATTTTTTATAGTATTCAGCCACATCCATCGCAAGATATAACTCTTCGCGGTGCGTACCTGACCATAACCAAAGCACTAATCGACGGTAGTTAGCAAAATCATCAACCAGTGTATGCTCTCTTGCTTGTTTAAATACATCTTTTCGAGCGGGACTTTTTACACCATAAAATGGTTGTTGGATTTTCATGTATGCTTGCATAGCGATAGCATCATCTTTATTTGACACTTCCACTAGACGTTGCTGCATGAAAATGACCATAGGGATCATTAGAGACATGGACTTTATTTCTACTTTATATAGTTTTTATGACGCCATTCTAAATGGGTTCTAACCACATTGGAAAGAATTTTACTCAGTAGAAAAGCCAACTTCATTATAAAGTTGGCTTCAAAAATCACGGTACAGCTGACTTAATTAATATTGAAGATCGACGGTTAAGCCCATTTCGGTCAAGTTTTTATCTTTAACCACTGGCGTCATTAAATTAATAACAGCACTACCTTGGCTTTGTTCTGGGTCATCAGCAGCACCATCACACGCTAATGCAACGTCATAACGACCGAAAGGAAGGTAACCAACAGCATATTTCCCTGTGCTTGGATCGACTTTTGCAGAGGTATAAGGTTCGCTCGAAGAACCTAAGTCACCGTAGTTATCATCCGTTCGAGGAAGGTATATATAAGCATACGCCTTAGTGAGGTCACCCTCTACAGCACATGAGCCTTGCGCAACCGTTCCTTGAAGCGTGGCGACATTCTCATTTTTCACTAAACGTAAACCACGAGGTTTTAACTGATAGCCGTGAGCGTTAGAAACCATGCTTTTTCGTAAATCGAACTCTAGTGTATACGCTTGAGTGGCATTTGCTGTTACATCAAAACCATCGAGCTTAAGCTCACCGCTTGGCACGCGAATATCGAGTTTATCACCAGTGGCGATCTCTTCTACATGTGAATACGGTGTTCCATCCGCATACACACCAGAGCTATCATTCCATGTAGACAACACAGATAAGCGCATTTGGCTATATTTCCCAGCCTCAAGCTTTTCATCACTCAGAACTTGTAGTGCATTCGCACCTTGGTAATCTAATAGATCAATCACCATAAATAATGGGTTACCCGCAACATCCTTCGGAATTTCAAGTCCATTAGGGATACACCCTTTTGAACTTTGATCGGCTGCAAATGATGTTGTGCCCCACGCTGACTCAGAACCGTTATTGTGCTTCACTGTAATTTGATCAAAAGCGACACAAACTTTACTCAATCCATCCACTGGAGCATCAGAGAAAGCGAGCGAAAAAGTCCCTTCATTACTTACATCAGAGCTTGAGTCACCACCACCACAGCCAGAAAGTACCAACCCTAACGCACTAACAATAAGCATTTTATTCATGAGATTTACCTATAAATTATCAATCTACATAGCTTAATACGTCAATTTTTAAAGCACAGTAGCTGTATCTAAAAGGTATCATTCCTGACCTAAAGCTCACAAAAGGATAAGTAACACCATAAAAAAACAGGCAGCAGAGTTAATAAAAACATACACCAGTGTTTAAATAGCAACCGCTATTTCAAGGAGACAGATCAACCGAGACCATCAACTTTGCCTCCTAAAAAGATTAGAAGCTCACCTTTCCACGCAGCGATTTTGTTTGCCCACGTTGGTTTTTCTTATCCATACGGCGTTTTTGTGAATTGCGGGTAGGTTTAGTCGCTCGACGATTCTTTTGCACTACAGTGGCTGATAAAATCAGCTCTTTTAAACGATTAAGCGCATCTTCTTTGTTCATATCTTGCGTGCGAAATTGCTGACTTTTTCCAGAATTTGATTTCCTGTCAACTCAACATTATATCAATGTAATTAAACACTTTTTCATCAAAAATGCAGCATTAATCACATTGACAACTGTCAATCTTAAACTAGTCTGTATTGAGCACTCAATTTCAAGAGGTATCAAAATGCGAGCCAAGCAGCTAGGATTCTTCCCTCGACTTCAAACTGTCTTATCTAATAAGTACCGAGAAGAAATCCATAATATCATTTCTACAACGGTGAAGAGCAGTGAGCTTTGTGCATGCATGAATATATACACAAGCTTCGTTGATGTTTGCATCCGTAAGTCAGATGCTCAATACAGTGCATACGAAATTAGAAATAGTGCAAACAAACTGACAACTCATCTATCTGCGTTCATTGGTTTTATTTATACGGAGATTGAAGGCTCTTACATGACACCTGTCTCTTAAACAAATCTCCGAGCCCACGAGACGGAGCTA
>NZ_NOIF01000259.1 GCF_002265265.1 Photobacterium sanguinicancri | reverse complement strand
CGGCAGCGTCAGATGGTTATAAGAGACAAATATAATGCGAAATTGTTAAGTTGGCATTGCTATTGCTTATAGTGCGCCATAGGGCGGGGTTATTTAGATAGCAACGCTAAGCATTCAACCAATGACATACTTGTCAGGAAGACCTATGAAACTATTACAAACAACACTTGTTATTCTTTCTCTTACCACTGCAGCTGCTGTTCATGCTGCCGACGAGATGAAGATCCGTCTTGCTACAACAACCAGTACTTACCACTCTGGCTTGCTTGACTATCTTCTTCCTGAATTCAAGAAAGACACAGGTTACACCGTTGAAGTATTAGCGGCAGGTACAGGTAAATCACTGCGTATGGGCCAAAACGGTGACGTTGATCTTGTGATGACGCATGCGCCAAAAGCTGAAGCTAAGTTTGTTGACGAAGGCTACGGTGTGCTTCCACGTAAATTAATGTATAACGATTTTGTTGTTGTTGGTCCAAATAACGATCCAGCAAAAATCGAAGGCATGAAAGACGTTACCAAAGCTCTGAAAAACATTGTGAGCTACAACGCAACATTTGTTTCTCGTGGTGATGATTCCGGCACGCACAAAAAAGAACTAAACTTGTGGAAACAAACACAAATCGAACCAAACTTTGGTGGCTATAAGTCGGTTGGCCAAGGCATGGGTCCAACGCTAAACATGGCTTCTGAGCTACAAGCGTACACAATGACAGACCGCGGTACTTGGCTGGCTTACCAAAACAAACTTGACCTATCAATTATGGTGCAAGGTGATAAGCGCTTATTCAACCCTTATCAAGTAATTCTGGTTAACCCAAGCCGCTACCCAGACATTAACTACCAAGGTGCGAAAACATTCAGTGATTGGCTTGTGAATCCAAAAGCACAAGCAATGATCAATGGTTATCAACGTCATGGAGAGCAACTATTCGTTGCTGATGCTATCACTAAATAATGAATCTTTGGTTAACAACCCAAGAAGCTGTGCAACTGCTCCTCAGTGGTGATACTGCCCTGTGGAGCATTGTTGGCGTTTCTTTCTCAGTTTCTTTACTGGCAATAGCAACAGTGCTATTGCCATCTTTACTTATTGGCTTTGCTTTGGCGTATGGGAAATTTCCCGGACGTTGGGTCATTTTGTCTCTCATTAACACTTTCCAATCGATACCAACCGTTGTTATCGGTTTATTGCTGTACATGCTGCTGTCTCGGGCTGGGCCGTTAGGTGACTGGAAGTTATTGTTTACTCAAGAAGCGATGATCTTGGGGCAAATCTTTATTTGTTTTCCCATTTTAGTCTCAATGATGCATGCCGCCTTTCAAAACAGTGACAAACGTGCATGGGAAACTGCCCTTACACTTGGGGCTAGTCTGCCAAAAGCTTTTTTAAGTTTGATGTGGGAAAGTCGCTTCCCACTATTGGCCGCGATAATCGCAGCATTTAGCCGTATAATTACAGAAGTGGGTTGTTCAATGATGGTGGGTGGGAACATTCTTAATGCGACCCGTAATATCCCAACGGCCATTGCACTAGAGAGTTCAAAAGGCGCATTTGCGCAAGGTGTCGCGCTAGGGATTGTGTTACTCCTATTAGCTCTAGGGCTAAACTTCTTTTTATCTGTTGCCCGTGGCAAAGCTCACTTGCGCACAAATTAAGTTGAGGAGCTGGTAATGTCTCAAATTTCAATTCAAGCACACGACCTGTCAATGCGTTACAAAGATCGTCTGCTTTTTCACGTCCCTCAACTTAACATTGGCCCTCAAGAAGCCATTTATTTAAGTGGTGATAACGGCGTGGGTAAAACTACTCTACTAAAGATTTTGTCGGGGCTACAAAAGCCAACCACTGGCCACGTCAATCTACAAAACCAATCTTGGACTTCGCGACTATTTAAAAGTCAGCGCAGCGGCGGTGTGATTTACATGCATCAAACCCCCTACATGTTTGATGGTAGTGTGTTTGATAACGTATGCTACGGTTTAAAATATCGGTTCAGTGATCGTCACTCGCAACGCAGTGAAGTCATCAATGCGTTACGCTTAGTCGGGCTTGAAACATTGGCTAATGAACATATTTCTGTATTATCAGGTGGTGAACGCCAACGCGTTGCAATGGCACGCGCTTGGGTATTAAAACCTAGCGTATTGCTGATGGATGAGTCCAGCGCCAGCCTTGATGCAGAATCCACTGAGCGCCAAGTGTTATTAGCTGAAGATTTATTAGAGCGTGGTGCTAGCCTTGTTATTACAAGCCACCAACAAAACGCACTGACTAAGCTCTGCCGTCGACACTGGACAATCTCACATAATAAATTAGTCGAACGAGCCGATTTACAACTCGTCAATGAGGACAAAAATCACTATGCCTTTGCCTGAAAAGACAAGCTGGGTAATTTTGGCTGGCGGACAAGCCAGCCGTATGGGGGGCAACGATAAAGGATTAGTCTCTCTTAATAACCGCACAATGATAGAGCATGTTATTGACATTCTCGCCGCACAAACACAACACATCACCATCAATGCCAACCGTAATCATGATAAATACCAAGCGTTTGGGGCAGTCTTTGGTGATCAAATAAAAGACTACCCCGGCCCCTTAGGCGGTATGCATGCCGCTCTGCATACACTCGACAATGAATGGATCGGTTTTGTACCTTGCGATTGCCCGCAACTGCCTTCAGACCTTGTTGAACGTATGTCTCAAGCCTGTGATGCCTCTACCGATATTGCTGTCGCTCATGATGGTGAACATATCCAACCTGTCGTTACCCTACTCCATCGTCGCATTCTCCCTAAGCTGGAAGCCTTTCTGGCCAATGGCGACAGGAAAATCATTTTACTGTACCGCCAATGCAATATGATAACTGTCGATTTTAGCGACCAGCCTAACGCGTTTGTAAATCTTAATACGCCAGAAGAACTCCAACAATTTGGGAAACAACATGAGTCAAATTAGCGCTTCTTTACCTTTACTGGGCTTTGCGGCCTTTAGTGGAACAGGCAAAACGACGTTATTAGAAGCTATGCTGCCAAAACTGGTTGAGCGTGGCATTCGTATTGCCGTGATTAAACATGCTCACCATAACTTCGATATCGATCAAGAAGGTAAAGACAGCTACCGTTTACGCAAAGCTGGTGCTTCTCAGATGTTGATTTCTTCGCGCTACCGCCGAGCCTTAGTCACTGAAACGCCAGAAGAAGAAGCTAACCTTCCTCAGCTAATTGCCCAATTAGATCAAACCGCACTGGATTTAATTTTGGTTGAAGGATTTAAAAAACTCGACTTCCCAAAAATTGAATTGCACCGTGAAGAAGTCGGCAAACCTTGGCTGCACCCTGACGACAGCAATATTATCGCCGTTGCCGCTAACATCCCTGCAAACACACATCTACCGCAAATGGACATCAACAATCTCGATCAGATCACTGATTTTGTTGTCAATTTTGCTCAAGGCACGTTAGAAAAACCGAGCCTAGATTGCAGTGATGTAAACAATAGCGACATGTTATCGGTTGACGAAGGTCGCGCTAAGATTTCAGATCAAATCGTAACGTCGCCTCGTGAGGTCGCTGTATCGCTTGAAAATGCGCTGGGACAGATTGTCGCACAAGATATTTTATCACCAGTAAATGTTCCACAGCACACGAATTCAGCAATGGATGGCTATGCGATTCGAGGATCTGACTGCGAGCTAGAATCTTTTACTGTTGTCGGTCAAGTGATGGCTGGCCACTGCTATGACAAGCCACTTGAAGCAGGCCAAGCTGTTCGTATTATGACTGGCGCACCCGTGCCCCAAGGTGCTGACACCGTAATTATGCGTGAACAGGCAGAGCAAACAGACGACCTTGTGCGCTTTGATACCACTCAATTTGGCATTAAAAAAGGACAAAACGTACGTCAAGCAGGAGAAGACCTCGCATTAGGCCAAGTCGCCATCGCTGCTGGCAGTGTAATTACAGCTCCAGAGGTCGGTATGATTGCCTCTTTGGGCCTTAATAACGTCACCATCACGCAACCACTAAAGGTTGCTATCTTCTCAACAGGCGATGAAGTACAGCAACCCGGTGAGACACAAAAAGAAAACTGTATTTACGATTCTAACCGCTTCACCCTGCAAGCAATGCTTTCTAAAATTGGCTGTGAGGTGATTGACTTCGGTATCATTGAAGACAACGAAACATCACTTCAAACCACGCTGAATGCGGCGAGCGAACAAGCTGATATGATTTTATCATCTGGTGGTGTTTCTGTAGGCGATGCGGACTACATCAAAACTGTGCTTGATGCTTTAGGTCAAATAAACTTCTGGCGTATCAACATGCGTCCTGGCCGCCCACTCGCGTTCGGTCAAATTAAAGACACACCATTTTTCGGATTACCGGGTAACCCTGTCGCTGTCATCGTCGCTTTCTTACAGTTTGTAGAGCCAGCACTACGCAAGATGCAAGGTTGTAATTGGCAACCAACTTGCTACACAGCGATTGCCACAGAAAAACTGCGTTCACGCCCTGGCCGTACTGAATATACTCGTGGAATTTACCAACTCGATGCCAATGGACGACTCACGGTACAATCAACAGGACAACAAGGCTCGGGGATTTTACGCTCAATGAGTGAAGCGAATTGTTTGATAGAAATTTTGCCGGAACAGCCAAATGCGGAAGTTGGTGACAAGGTCAGAGTGATCCCATTAACGGGTCGAATTTAATACTGATGAAAGCGGTAATAGAAAATACCAACTAGGGATGAGACGATCTTTTTAGCCTTAAATGGAATAATGTACCTATTACTCTGACTAATATTTTTGCGCTCAACAAGTAACGATAGCTACTTGTTGAGCGCTTTTTTATTTGTAGCTTCCTTGCTACTTTATTTTTCCTTTGGCTTCTACACGTCTAGAAGATGGTTATCTGTTATCTGTCTTATTTTATTTGTTAGAACAGAGCATAACCTAGCCAATTCTATTTAAGTGTCTGTTTTCGTTATGGTGATATAATACATAATTATTCCACTCGTTG
>NZ_NOIF01000258.1 GCF_002265265.1 Photobacterium sanguinicancri | reverse complement strand
TGATTCACTATCAAAGGCTACATTCACAGAGAGAATCGCTGGATGCTGGGCTCTCAACTAAGTTGCTGAACAGAGCCCTTATAGTGCGTCCTTTTGGATTATTTCATCAGTATTTAAACTGTATCTCAGCTAATAAATTAAACCGCTTTTGCTTGCCATTGTTCGCGTAGCGTCTTGGCCGCTGTCACTAAGTTCCTCAGTGCCGCTTCTGTTTCCTCCCAATTACGTGTTTTTAAACCACAGTCTGGGTTAATCCATAAACGTTCTGCTGGGATCAAGGCTTCCGCTTTTTCCACTAAGTGAATAATTTGTTCAACCGACGGGATATTTGGCGAGTGAATGTCATACACACCCGGACCAATCTCATTTGGATAAGCAAACTCTTCGAATGCTTTCAGCAGCTCCATGTCTGAACGCGATGTTTCAATGGTGATCACATCAGCATCCAGTACCGCAACTGATTTAATAATGTGATTAAACTCGCTGTAACACATGTGGGTGTGAATTTGCGTTTGTGGCTCGGCACTTGCCGCTGAAATCTTAAAGGCATTCACTGCCCAATCAAGGTACGTTTGCCATTGGCTTGCTTTAAGCGGTAAACCTTCACGAATAGCAGGTTCATCAATTTGAATGATATTAATACCAGCCTGTTGTAAGTCAGCGACTTCATCACGCAGTGCGAGAGCAATCTGGTTAGCGATTTGTTCACGAGTAAGATCTTCACGCGGGAATGTCCAACCCAAGATAGTCACAGGGCCTGTTAGCATGCCTTTTACTGGCTTGTCGGTTAACGATTGTGCATACGTCGCCCATTCAACGGTCATTGGTTGCGCACGATAGATATCAGACACAATCACCGCTGGTTTAACACAGCGTGAACCGTAGCTTTGTACCCAACCAAATCGTGTTACAGCAAAACCTTCTAGCAATTCTGCAAAGTATTCTACCATGTCGTTACGCTCAGCTTCACCGTGCACAAACACATCAAGGTCGAGTGCTTCTTGGCGAGCAATTGCATCAGCAATATGCCCTTTCAGTGCGGTATTATAATCCGCCTCTGTCAGTCGCCCGGCTTTAAAATCACGGCGTTGCGTACGGATTTCATTAGTTTGTGGGAACGAACCAATAGTAGTAGTTGGTAACAGAGGTAAACCCAATGCATTACGCTGTTGGCGAGCACGTTCACTATACGGCGCTTTACGCTCTGCCAACGCAGCGGTTATAGCATTGGTACGCTGGCGAACATCAGCATTGTTTACACGCTCGCTGGTTGCACGTGCTTTAATCGGCGCACTGTATTTATCACATTCGGCTTTTGCAATGGCATCACCATCGAGAGCGTGTGCCAGCAAGGTAACTTCGCGGCATTTTTGTTTCGCGAACGACAACCACTGACGCACTTCTGGTTCAACATCGGTTTCTAAATCCAAATCAATTGGGCTATGCAGTAATGAACACGAACTTGCGACCCATAGACGCTCACCTAATACGGCTTTTACAGGTGCTAAGCGTTCAAGTTGTGCTGATAAATCTGCGCGCCATACATTACGCCCATTAATAACACCAGCTGAGAGCACCCAAGATTGTGGAAGTTTCGCCACCACTTCGTCTAGCTGCTCTGGTGATGCTGATAAATCAACATGCAGGCCATCAATACTAAGCTCAACAATCTTGTCTAGATGGTGGGTAATATTGTCGAAATACGTGGTTAGTAATAACTTGGTGTCCCCTTTTAATACTTGGTACGCCAATTTGAATGAATCTGCCCAGGCCTTTGGTAATTCTAATGCCAGTACTGGCTCATCAATTTGTACCCATTCGACACCCAAGGCCGCTAGCTTATTTAGGATTTGTTGGTACGCGTTTAGCAAACGCGGCAATAACGATAAACGGTCAAAGCCTTCTTCTTTTTCTTTACCTAGCCATAAGTAAGAAACCGGGCCTAGCAAAACAGGTTTTACATCGTGACCGGCTTTTTTCGCTTCAGCCACTTCTTCAAAAAGCTGTTGCCAGCTGACGTTGAATTCATCATCTTTAGTAAACTCAGGCACAATGTAGTGATAATTCGTATTGAACCACTTTGTCATGTCTGATGCAGCACATGCACAGCCTGTTGGCGCTTTACCACGACCCACACGGAACAAAGTATCTAAATCGGGGAAGCCATTATTGTGGCGCTGTGGGATGTGGCCTAATAGCATACTGGTGCCTAACACATGGTCGTACCAAGCAAAGTCACCCACGGTTACATAATCTAAACCTGCCCCTACTTGGTCACTCCAATGACGGTAGCGCAGTAAGCTACCAACTTCTTTTAATTCTTTCTGATCAATCTCGCCACGCCAGTATTTTTCTAGTGCAAATTTCAATTCACGCTGAGAACCAATACGAGGGTAACCAAGAATATGCGTGACTGTTTTTGCTGCATTGTTTGTTGTCGTGAGCGATGAGGTTGCTGTTGTTACTGTTGAGTTCGTAGTCATTGTTCTAATTCCTTCAGAAGTCTGGATGTCTAAACAATGCCGTATGTACCCTATTTGAACAATCTCGAATAACTCACATTCACGTTGAAGGAAATTCATAATCAATCATAGGAATAGTGCAAATCATTCATATTGACCATGGGCATACTTAGCCATCTAGATGTTTACACTGCTTGTTAATACAGTTACATTGAATTTAATTAATTTATTCAAACGGATATTGAAGAAAACTAATGATCGAGATAAAGCATCTTCGTACCTTATCTGTACTACGTGATACAGGGTCGTTAACAGCAACGGCCAATACGCTGTGCTTGACGCAATCTGCGCTATCACATCAGTTTAAAGATCTAGAACAACGTTTAGGCGGGCAGCTTTTTTTGCGTAAAACGCGCCCTGTTCGCTTTACGCCTGAGGGGGATATCCTACTTAAACTGGCTGATGAGATATTTCCTCGTATCACCAAAGCAGAGCACGCTCTCGCAAATTTAAAAGAAGATGCCAACGGGCGATTACACATGGCGATTGATTGCCACTCTTGTTTTCAGTGGTTAATGCCAGCATTAAAGGAATACCAGATCCACTGGCCGTCGGTCTCTCTTGATTTCTCATCAGGTTTTGGCTTTGAGCCTCTTCCTGCACTCACGGCGGGTGAATTGGATTTAGTCATTACATCTGATATTCAACCACGCAATGAAGTGCATTACGAACCCCTGTTCGATTTTGAAATGCGATTGGTGGTTTCTCCACAATCCCCATTGGCAGATAAAGACTTTATTGAACCTAACGATATTCTTGATCAAACTATGCTGACCTACCCTGTTCAGAAAAACAGATTAGATGTGGTGAAGCACTTTTTACAGCCTGCGGGTGTTGAGCCAAACAAGTGGAAGCAAGCCGATAACACACTGATGCTAGTACAAATGGTGTCGGCCGACTTAGGCGTTGCAGCTTTACCTAACTGGGCAATTCATGACTTTGCAAGGCAGGGGCTAATTGTAAGTAAACCACTAGGAAAGGGGTTATGGCGACGTTTATATGCGGCAATTCGCGCATCAGAAAATCAGCGCCATTACTTACAGGCATTTTTTGCAACAGCACGCCAACAGTGCCAGACGCATTTAGAAGGGATTAGAGCGGCTTAATTGTATATCTCAGGAGGGAACTAAAGCCCCCTCCAATTATAAATACTACATACCTAAAAGTATAAACTTTAGGAGTGAATACAGTGTCAATACAATTACTGTAGCCTTTGATAAGTAGCATGTTCATGCGGCGCGCAGTGAGATTAAAACGATAATTTACTCAGTATCATATACATTGATCTCGGCAGTCACGCGTTTAATGCGGTTCAACATTTTTTTCGTACTCATATTCTGCTCCCACTTAACGATCGCTGATTTCATTAATAGCGCTTCATGCAAGTCTCTTTCTATCCATAAATCACAACTGTGGTGAATATTAGACTCTATCCTTTCGGCCACAACAGTGGCACCATTTTCATCAGTCTCTGGCAATATCAACGCAAACTCATCAACACTCATTCGCGCGATAAAATCTCTCGGCCTATAAGCTCCGTGTTCTAAAGCTTTCGATACAATTCTCAGCAAATCATCACTTGCCTCATGACCACAAGTAAAAGTATACAAACGAATGGGTTGTATATTAATGACCAGCACTGAAAGCGGAAGTTTACTGCGCCGAGCTGACATCACTTCACGGTCTAACTCAATATTGAAATGCCTATTATTGTGAAGCTGCGTAACTGGGTCGATCAAACCAACCGCTTTTAATTGATGCTTTAAATTTCGACTATCAAGGTGGAGAAAAACAACATCACGAAAGCAGTGATTAAGATACTCACTGATGCCTAAAGCCAACAACAGCTTTGATGCGTAAGCGAAAATCAAAGTAGGCGTTAAGCTAGGACTTGCAATTAAAAAGGAGCACACAATAGGAGTCGCTGCGAGTAATAATGCCGGCCGATAACCAAAAAACGCAACAACAGAAACTAATATATATATTTCACCGAACAAAAAGACGGTTTGTAAGTGTGAAGGATGATCGAGAACAAGTGATAATACAGCCCAAAAAATACTGAATAGGCCTGCAAATAATAGGGATAACGGCTTCCATTTTTCATCATTATAAATTTTTCCAGCTAGCCACCAAAACACAATACTCGATGACAGTGTCGTAACACCTAACATAAAAAAATAAAGCTTTGTTATGTATAGGCTGTGTTCGGAAGTCATCAAATCGACTGCCATCAAAAAAATCAAGAACACAGATGCGCCAACTAATAAACGAACCCCTTTCTCAAGTTGTTGCTGCTGCTGTTCCTCAAAATAGAGTTTCCCCTTCCCTGTAAAAGCTATATCTTGCATCATATGAAGTTCAATTATGGATAACTATGATGATTTCAAGCGACCAAAATTGACAATATCTTAATCCTCTCGAGGTTATCTCATCATAGATTTAATAGACTTAGGTAATAAGATGGAATTATCTAATGTTTACGCACATTTATACTCGTAATAAGTCGTCATGAACCACAGGGTATTTTAT
>NZ_NOIF01000257.1 GCF_002265265.1 Photobacterium sanguinicancri | reverse complement strand
GAGTTATCTCATAAGATCAGAATGTAGTAGAAAATCTAGGATAAATAATTGAGAGCCTCGTGAAAGCTAGGGTCAGGTATTGATCTTTGCCAAATTGAACCTTGGCTTACTTTTTCTTATCTGAAACGGTTAGTCAAAGAAAATAAGCTAAATCATTTTTGTCCATTTACTTTCTAAGCCACAAATCATCTTTTTAGTATTAACAGAGCGATCAACATTCCCTCACTCTGCGCCTTGCCCAAGATCATTTACTGCAATCCAGCTTTCAATGTTTATTGAGATAGTATTTTGCGAGAAAACGCGCATAATCTTGCTATACAACACTCAAAGAAGAAATTACTTATGACTGATTTTCAATATTACTTTCATCAACTACCTTGTTTTAATTGTAAAAAAACCACAGTAAGCACTGATCTTGGTTGGTTAACTGTGGCGATGAAAGATGATGTCTTAGCGCAAGTGGCTGCGATTATCGAGCAAGGCAACGTTCAGCCAGATCTTTCGGTGAACGTGACTTGTACTAAAGACGAAGCGCGTGATTACTTATTGCTGAACTTCTACGGTTACTCAGAAGAAGAACTAGCCGATCAAGTTGAAGCGGAAGAAGAGCAAGAAGTCGCGGATGAAATCGCAGGTCTACTGGCAGACGGTAGCGAGACTGCAGTTTTTGAACACGAAATCGCACTACAAAGCTGTACTGATTGCGACATTGATTAAGAGCTAAACTAAGCGTAATCATTAAACGTAAACATGTGTATTTAAGGCGTTAGCAGACTATAGTTTGCTAACGCCTTTTTCGTTTCTGCGCGTTTATTCTTTGATCGCTTTCTTAGGGGTTAGCAAAGGCATGTTCCACTGCAATATCGGTCTCAGAAATAATAAGAATGTAAAGGGATAAGTGGCTAGATTTAACTAGAGGGATTATGTCCCGTATAAAAGTAACGTTCTTTTATTTAATGCGTTGATACTAAAGGTTTTGTTAGAGAAATAGCCGTTATATTTTCTAGTTTGTTACCTACTTTCAGCAAGCTAACTGGACGATTTTCAAGATGAATCGCAGCCATAATCATCTTAGCTTAACCACTTTCGGAATGCCTTATGAATGTAAATAAATATCCTCAGATATTGCTCCCATTTTTACCTGTTCAAACATGCGGTAAAGCCTTTCTTTTGAGCGTTAGCATTGTAATGGCGATGTATCCATCGGCAACGTTAGCGGGTGCAAACTTTGGTAGCCCGAATACTGTCGATAATACTCTGGCGGAGAATACTAGAGAAAAAAGGAGCTGGCGCGAAAACTTAGCTGAGCGGCATAATCTTACCTTTGGCCTAGATTATCAGGCACTTGGGCTCAGCGCGTCGGATCCGGTAGCGGGAGGGAAAGGCGAGGCATCTTCGGGTGTCGCCCGTTTTTATGGTTCATGGAACCTCGTTGGATTAGAAACGGGAAATAGTGGAGGAATAGTGTGGAAGGTTGAGCATCGCCATGGTTATGGTGATATGACACCGAAAGAATTTGCTTTCCAAGGTAACTTTACTGGGGCAGGTAACGGAATTGGTTATGGTGGCATGATTGGCCCTGCGTATAGTGACCAAGGTGCTCGCTTAACTAATTTGTATTGGAAACAGAAGCTTAATGATGGCAATACCTCGTTTATTGTGGGTTATTTAGATACCACGGATTATGTGGATGTGTATGCTTTAGCAAGCCCGTGGAATGGTTTTACTAATCTTGCATTCAGTACAGGTGCGGGGGCAATAGGCTTACCTGATGACGGTATTCTTGGGTTGGCTGTAGGCCATATGATAACAGACAACGTTTACACCATAGTGGGTGTAGCTGATGGTAAAGGTAAGTCTGATGCACCTCAAGATGGCTTTGACACCTTGTTTAATGATCACAAGCTTTTTAGCACATTCGAATTGGGTTGGACTGCCTCAAAAGAACAGATTTATACGGATAATATCCACGTGACTTTTTGGCATTTAGATGGAGGGACTCAGCATAGTTTAGTGAATGGCGGTAGTGGGCAGGGCGTTAACTTTTCTGCCAGTTTTATGGTTACACCCCAGATAATGCCGTTCCTGCGTGGTGGCTTCTCGAAGGGGGATGTTGCGCTCTACGATAGCTCTATCACTGCGGGTGTTGGGTATTTTGGCCTTGGCGGCGAGAAAAACGATCTTGGGTTTGCTTTCAACTGGAGCGAAGTGAATGAAGACTTTTCTTCTGTGATGAAAGGCATCAACTCGGTCTCGGATCCTAGCCAGTCTCAGCTGACGAGTGAGCTTTATTACAAAATGCTACTCGGCGATTTTGTCGAATTAACCCCTAATCTTCAATACATCAACGATCCCGCTTTTTCTAATGAAAGCAGCACATGGGTCGTCGGTATTAGGGCTCGTTTCGTTATTTAGCGTCCACTTTATTTACATCTAGTGTCATCGGTAGGGTTGATGACCTGAGGTGCTGTGAGCCTGAAAACCAGCTCTGTCGTGAATGGCGACAAAGGTCATTCAAAAATCCTGTTCGTCATGGTAATTCCCTACATTCTTTAGTGATATATCTCACACTAACTTAATCCAGATTAAGGTTTTTCCTTGTTTTTAGCGTCAGTATGGCGGCTATTCATCGCACTCGGTATTAGCACTCGCCATTAGAAGTGAGCATTACTGGAGGATAGATGATTCCCTACACACGATTTGAGAGGACTGGACTTGAGCATTTTGTTTTCACAAGGCCGTATTGGCAACATGACCCTGAAGAACCGCTTTGTACGCAGCGCGACATGGGAAAATATGGCAACAGAAGATGGTCACATGACGGATAAGCTGTACGCCATCTACGAAGAACTTGCGCAAGGAGAAGTCGGTTTAATCGTGACTGGCTACGCGAACATTGTTGAAGAAGAAAAGCCCAACGCCGGCATGATGGGCATGTATAACGATTCTTTTATCGACGAGTACAAAAAGCTGACTGAGTTAGTACACACTAATGACTCTAAAATCGTGATGCAATTGGCGTACGGTGGCACAATAACGACCTATAACGTCGGTGAACGAATTATTTTTGCCCCAAGTGATGTACCTGAAATGGGGACGAAAACCCAGGGTAAAGCCATGACCAAAGACGAGATTGATTATATCGTTGAGGCATTTGCTCAGGCCAGCCGTCGCGCACAAGAATCCGGTTTTGATGGGGTAGAAATTCATGCTGCGCACACTTACCTGATCAACCAGTTCTTAAGCCCTTATTACAACCGTCGAGAAGACCAATACGGTGGTAGCTTAGAGAACCGTATGCGTTTTCTGGTCGAGATCTACACGGCAATCCGCAAACTGGTGGGGGATGATTTCCCTATTCTAGTGAAATTAACGGCAACCGAATTTTTTGAAGGTGGTTTAACCTTCGATGAAACGCGCATTATCTGTAAGCAGCTAGAAGCGATTGGTGTCGATGCGATCATCATCTCGGGCAACATTCACGGTAAAGCCAATGACATGATCGGCCAGCAGTTTGATGGCTATACCTTGCAAGAAGAAGGCTATTTCCATCAATATGGCGACGTGATCAGTCAGGATGTCAGTGTACCAGTGATCACTGTGGGGGGCTTAAGCGATGTTGATGCGATTGAAGCCATTGCAGAGAACACCAATATTCAGTATTTCGCATTATCACGTCCATTACTGGCAGAACCGCATTTGATTAAACGCTGGCAAAGTGGCGATAAAGCCGAAGTTGATTGCGAACGTTGCTCTAAGTGTCGTACCCGTCGCGGTAACTTCTGCGTGGTGTACAAAAAACGTAAAAAAGTAGCGTAAAGCACGTGAGTCTAGAATGTGTGCGCTAAGCGTGAATAAAGAAAGGTGCCAATGGCACCTTTTTTATTGATTCGCCATATTAGGCTTCAGCTAATGTTTTGTCTTTGGTTGTTGCTTGTTGAATCGCCTATTTTTCGACGTCACTCGAATAATGTATTTTTAAAGCAGTTTCTGATGAAAGGGAATTTTATGATGTCTGCTTGTTAATAGTTTTGCATGGGCAATGGAATGGCGATTACAGTATTAAATAGTAATGAAAGGCATAAGTTAGAGCGGTTGTGTAATACGCGATCAAATTGGACCGATGGCGGTCACTGGATGGGGCCAGGAAGTGCTCCCGATTGCTATAAATCGCAAATATCACGAAACCGTTTATCAAAAGTTCTTACTTTTGATTCAGATGAAGCGGCATTTAAGTGGAATGCGGAATGTAACAAACAAATACGTATTATTAGCCATGCCGGAACTATTGGATTAAACATAGCGATTGCATTTATTCCATTTGGCGCTATTTCCAAGATATCGAGCGAACTGGCAAAATTATGGGTGTCTGTTGCCGTGGGAACAACAACAAGTATTGCTTACGGTGAGCTAATGGCTCAAATACCGTACCCTGAGGTCGCTAAAGGGTGGAAAGTACAAATTGATTTTGACCATGAAATGCATTGGAAACCAGTGAAGTCAGGTCGTAACAGCTTTAAGCAAAAGTTGACGATAACATCTTATGATTTAGATGGAAAAGCACGGTATCAAGCATCAACGGTGAGCGAGTTCCGTCTTACCGATCTTCCTAAAGGGTTGGCTGAAAAGCTAGTTAGTATGCCGAACCGTAAAGTAACCAAGAGTTATGAGTGAGATGTTATGGAGCCGGGTAAGCAGCAATTAAGTTGGAAATGGCCATTGGCCTATGGCATAGGTATGCCTGCGGGGGCGTATTTCGGTCAATTCTTTTGGCGTGTTTTTCGAGATAGGCCTTTAGACGAATTAACAACACTCCCTGTCATCGGGCTTTATATCGCTAGTGGGATAGCAATTGTATTGCTCAAGCGGCTGACATCGTAACGATTGTGTGAAAGTCTATAGCCACTTATCTTTTCTTTAGTCTTTTCGCTAGATTAAAGCGAGGCTGATGTTTGTTGATAAGAAAAGTTTCATACGTACTTGCCGCTGTTTTTACAGCGGCTTTTTGTTTCTGGCAAAAGCATGTGTGAAAGCAGAGGCGAGCGGAGTCATCTATTGCTTTACTCTATATTTCTAGCTGT
>NZ_NOIF01000256.1 GCF_002265265.1 Photobacterium sanguinicancri | reverse complement strand
ACCATTAATTTTCCTGCTTATTCGGATTATTTTTTCTCATTTTACGTTTTAGTTTTTTCAGATATAGTCCCGCCATCTGAGATTATTTGCTCGAAATTCCAGCGACCTCAACAGCCTCTCTGCCGTTGTACGCGACAACTCTCCTTGCAAATATCTATACACATATAGAACCAAACAGCCCTTCCTTAGCTGTTTTATTACTTACACTTTTTCTGGAGATCACAGTAGTGACAACTACTACTACTCTAGCTCGTCGTAGCAGCACCTTTGTGCCTGTCGCGGGCTTAACTATTTTTGCTATCGCTTCTGGCTACTTGATGAGTCTTATTCCGTTAATTACAAATGAATTTAAGATGAGTCAGGACCTAGTGAGTTGGTTAGCAAGTAGTTATTACTGTGGCTTACTCCTTGGTTCCATTATTGTTGAGCCAATCGTTGTTCGTTTAGGGCACCGTGTTTCTTTCATTGCTTTTTTAAGCTTGTTAGCAGCAACAGTGATCATGATGCCGCTCGTACCATCACAGCAAGTGTGGCTTCTGGCTCGTTTTATTGCTGGCGTTGCAGTTGCTGGTGTTTTCGTTGTTGTTGAGTCTTGGTTGCTGATTGGCGACAAGAAAGAGCGCGCTAAACGCCTAGGCTTTTACATGACGTCGTTATATGGCGGTACAACGTTGGGGCAGTTTGGAATTTCTGTTATTGGCACTCAAGGTTTCGAACCTTTTATCATGATTTTTGCACTATTGTGCATGGCAATGCTGCCACCATTACTGTGCAGACAAGGTCAACCAAGCATAGAGCACCCACAAAGCTTATCGCTGCAGCAGATCATGCAACTGCGTAAGCCTGCACTTATAGGCTGCCTAGTGTCTGGTATTTTAATGGGATCGATTTACGGCCTTATGCCACTGTCCTTGCAACAAGAAGGCGTAGCTAACGAGCAAATCAGTGTACTGATGGCAGCCATCATTCTAGGCGGTATGTTTATCCAGCCAATTATTAGCTGGCTTTCAATTCGCATGAGCAAATCACTACTGATGGCTCTAGCATGTTTAGTGGGTGTTTTTGCGATGGGCATCATTCACTTTGAAACCAGCTTTGCAATGATGATGATGATGTTAGCTTTACTGGGTATGTCGGCTTTTGCCCTTTACCCTATAGCTATCACGCTGGCGTGTGATGAACTGGATAGCACCTTCATTGTAGCAGCAACGCAAGTCATGCTATTTAGCTACAGCTTAGGTTCTGCGTTGGGTCCAATCGTGGCTGACAAGTTCATGAAAACAGAAGATGGATTAACCGCTTTCTTCTTCGTGATTTTACTGGCTACGGCGATTTACATGCTTATTGCGAGTGCGAAACGTAAGCCAGAAGTATTGGCAAGCTAAGCATTGATTGGGCATTGTGAAGTGAGCTACAAGTAAATAGCACCTAAAAAAGAACGGGCGCGACTTTCGTCGCGCCCTTAGGTCTTACTTGCAGCAATCCGGCTACTATGGTGCTCCCTGCATCATTCCATGATTATGCTGAATCCTTCAGCTAAGTCCTTTATGTCTCTATCCTAGAGATGTCCTACTGATCAATCCTTGACCCGTCGATTCTTCCTGTTTCGACTCTCTTCTCCGTCCTGGAGGTGTCCCTACTTCATCCTGAAGTGTTCCATTTGTCTTCCTGACTAGTAAATATCCTATTTACTATATCGGTTCCTTCCAATTGTCCCTTCACAGTCCTTGTTCGATAAATCATCCTAATCTATCGCCCTCTTCCTGAGGCTACCAAATCCTTGGCTTGTTCCTGTTCCGTTCCGTCAGTTCCTTCCGACGAGATAAAGATTACTCGATCTGCGATTTGAAACAACACTCCCTGATCACACTTTTTATTTTACCATTAACTTATTTTAACATTAAACATTCAACCCATTGTTTTATATGAGATTAATGTTTTTATTGAGAAATAACATGCAATACATTCAGATATAACCCCACCACTTTGTAAGAGATCTCTTACAAGATGACGGGCCATTAACCCAATCGAAGTGCTTGCATAGAAAGACAAAAATATGAGTCACAATACAAATATGCCACGTAGTAACTCAGCAACAGCATGAAAATACATTAAAACTGATAAATCCAGCCAAAATCGACTTCATAGGGCCATGATAAATCAGTAAAGAAAACCCACAGATTAATGAGCATTAACCTGTGGGCTTTCTTTTTAATACCGCAAATATAAAGGAACTCGAAATACAAATGACTAATGCGTAACTGACTTAGAGAACACATTAATAATGATGGTACCAGCCATGATTAAACCTATCCCTAGCACTGCGTATTTATCAAGATGCTGACCCGAAAACACCCAACTCAACATCGCGACTAGTACTATACCCGCGCCACACCAAATCGCATACGCAACACCAACAGGCATGGTACGCACAGTAAGCGATAACATAAAAAAAGCGATACCGTAGCCAGCTAATACTAATAATGTCAGGCCAGGCTTAGTAAACTGCTCTGTTTTAGGTAAGAAGCTCGTTGCAATCACTTCGCACACAATCGCGATAGATAATGGAATCATTGGAGACAAGGATGTTAAAAAAGAGAGCATAAACTACAATTATGGTTTAATGACAAACCAAGAATACTGCGTGATTATTACGAAAAAGAAATAACAATCATCATTAAATGCTCTTTATATCGCAATAAGTATTTCTTATGGTCAAGAACCCTAAATCGAATTAATTATTTCGTTATCATTATTATAATTACAACGACTTACCAACAATGGTTACTCATCCCACTCTACGACCTGACCACAGTCGTAAACACCATCACTATAAGCAGGGGTGAAATTAATAAAGATATTATTTTTAGCAATGGGAACCTGCTCTGCCAATGTATTAGCAATAAGCTCTAACATTGAAGCAATTTGCTGCTCTGTATTAAAATTCGGTGCAATCAAATCAACTAATATTGGGTGGGTGTTAATAGGTTGATGATGCACTGCTTTACCAGAATGCACATAATGTCCAGCAGGAATGTATTCCCATGTCAGCATGATATGGTGAGATTCAATCTCAGTCTCCGCTGAAATAGCGCTTGAAAGGCTATTCAATACCTGTGGTATCGGTACCTCTTGTTGCGTAAAAGGTAAAGACTTAATTCTTATTAGTGGCATAGCTAGGCTCCCTGTTGCCCTCTCCTTCTCCGACCAAATTTTAGTTTGCAATCGGACACCTCTAATAAATCTTAGCTAAACAACAAATAAACGCACTATCTTATCGATGAGACAAACAAAAAACGCCAACCTAAGTTGACGTTCTTTTTAAGCACTTTAAGTGTTTTATGCTCTCAGTACGCTTCTATCTCAGCTTACTAAGCAATCTTGCATAATCACTTGCATTCACCATCGCCACAGCAAGGATTGTGGACACGTTCAGCGCAGTTATAGGGCTCAATGTGAATAATAACGTCCACCACTTCATCGATTTCTTCTAATATATGATTTTTGAAATTTTCGGCAATGGTATGCGCCCTATCTACCGACATGTTTGGATCAACCAATAAGTGGAAGTCCAGTAAAATATTACTTCCCGTACGGCGACTGCGAATCGCATGTACTTCACCAATGTCTTTATCATCAGCAGCATAACTTTGGATTTTCTGTTCAAGCTCGCTATCGGCTTCCGCTTCTGTTAACTCCCAGATAGCAGGCCATAAAATCTCAAATGCCGCTTTTAGTATCATCGCTGTGACAAGTAAGGCTGCAATTTGATCAAGATAATACAAATCAGGTAAAACATAATTTGCAATAACGGCAATGGCTACGGGCAACGAACTGAGTGCATCTGAGCGATGATGCCATGCATTCGCATGTAATGCGCGGCTATTAATTTTTTTCGCTTGAATAATCGTCCATCGGTAAAGTACCTCTTTAACCAATATAGAAGCGACAGCAGCTCCGAATGCAAGCATGCCAGGTGTCGTTGTCGGTTCATGACCAATACTGCTGATGGAGTCCCAGCCAATACCTAGACCCACTAAAACAAGGATCACTCCGATAAAAATATTGGTTAAGGTTTCAAATCGGCCATGACCATAAGGATGCTCTTTATCTGCTGGAGCTGTCCAATAGCGAGAACCAATCAAAATAGCGGTATCAGTGACAAGATCCGAAAAACTATGAACACCATCTGCGATAAGTGCTTGGCTACCGGTAATTTTACCCACCGTTATTTTAATAATGGCTAACGCGACGTTAGCAATCGAACCCACCCAAGTGGCTTTTTGAATTATCTTTACTGGCTGCTCTGACATGAGGACTCTCAATTACATCAATTGCTCGTATGATAGCGAGGAGCCGAGCTAAAGACTAGCTTCTGTTTTGCTATCACTTTCTGATAGCAGTCACAATTTACAGCATGATCATTCACCATCCCTGTTGCCTGCATAAAGGCATAACAGATTGTTTCTCCCACAAATTTAAAGCCTTTTTTCTTCAAAAATTTACTCATGGCTTTGGATGCTTCAGTCGATGTCGGTACCTCAGCCATAGAAGCCCATTGATTATTAATGGGTGAACCGTCGGTGAATTGCCAAAGCGCTTTTGACAGCGAGCCATATTCTTTTTGCAGGGCTATTGCTGCTGCAGCATTAGTGAACACAGAGGCTATCTTCCCGCGATGTTTAATCACGTCATATTGTGCAATAATCGCATCGACATGCCTCTCGTTAAGCTCAGCTAAACGAGCCAGGTCATAGCTTAAAAAAGCCGTCTTATAGCCCTCTCGCTTTTTCAATACCGTTAACCAACTTAATCCGGCTTGAGCACCTTCCAGAGTGATATATTCAAACAACAGAATATCATCTATGATGGGCATTCCCCATTCAATATCATGGTAACTTTTTTCTAATGGATGGTGCTGCGCCCACCCACAACGATTACTTTCCACTATATAGCCCTCAGCTTTCAATCTGTCTCTTATACACAACTGACGCTGCCGACGAATAG
>NZ_NOIF01000255.1 GCF_002265265.1 Photobacterium sanguinicancri | reverse complement strand
CCGAGTGGCCAAAGGGAACAGATTGTAAATCTGTCGGCTCTGCCTTCGATGGTTCGAATCCATCTCCCTCCACCATCTTTCTTGAAATTCGCAATAGCGCGTTTCAATTGCTGTATTTTTGCCAAGTACAGTGTAGCAACACCCCGTGGAGGGGTTCCCGAGTGGCCAAAGGGAACAGATTGTAAATCTGTCGGCTCTGCCTTCGATGGTTCGAATCCATCTCCCTCCACCATCATTCAAGCCAGTTGCGAAAGCAACTGGCTTTTTCATGCCTGTTTTTCATGTAATCTCTTTGCATATCTAGAGCAACAGCACTCAAAGAGCGCTATGACACAAAAGCTAGAGGTCAAAAACTAGACCTCAAAACTAGACCTTAAAACTAGGGTTCATTGTGTTCTATAAGCCACCTCAGATACTGCTTTCATCATATATCACGCAAAATGCCACTTATTGCATATAATAGTATTACACATAATAAAAAACACAATATAAGCAGTAAGACGTATAATTACTTGTGTCGAGCGATTGGCATTAAGGATCAAGGATGACGACAACTAACCTCAATGCTACACCCGCTATACATTGGGAAAAAATAAAAGTATTGATTGTCGATGACCAACGTTCGGCATCAACTCTACTGAAAAGTTTACTCACGCCATTAGGTATTAAGCATATTGATCTTGCAGATACCTACGACGAAGCGGTCCGTGCCTGCCGAAAAACCCATTACAACGTACTCATAACAGACTACCATTTGAATCAAGCACTTAACGGCAGTGAATTAATTTGTTTATTGCGCAGTAAACGACTCCTTTCCTCAGCCTGCGGTATCATGATGATCTCGGGTGATCACTCCACTGAAGTGATCTTATCTACCCTTTCTGTTCAGCCAGATTGTTTTTTATCAAAACCGATCACCAATACCACACTCAAACAAAAGCTGACTCAAACACTAAAAGACAGCGAGATCCGTCAACCCGTTTATCACGCGCTTGAAATGCAACAAACAAAACGCGCGATCGAACTGTGTAAGCAGCAATTAACCCAATTTGGTCATAACCAGAAACTGTCGGATTTATTGCTCGATCTCTTGGTTGAAGAACAGGCTTGGCAGCAACTCCAGCCAATTTTGATATTTTTAACGGCTAAACATCCCAGCCATAAAGTGGCCGTTGTTGAAGCGAAAGTAATGGCGCATGAAGGACACTTAGAGCAAGCTATTCAACATTTAGAAGCCTTAATAGAACGCACGCCCCTTTGCATTGAAGCCTTTGATCTATTAGTGCAATATCAGCAAGTTAGCCATCGTCCCTTTGATGCTCTCGTCACCGCTAAACGTGCATTTCAATTAACACCGTCTGCAAGTCATCGGGCGCTAATTGTTGCTCAACAAGCTGCTGATTTAAATCAACCGGATGAACTGCTCAATGCAGGCCGCGTATTGGCAAATCACCTTCCTATTATTGATATCAGTTGGATTGTGCGCTTTGCCGAGTTTAATGCCATCTTTGAACAGCTGTACTTCTCGCCACGCACCAACCAATCGCGTCGACAGTTACGCCAAGAGCTCAAAGGCATCCAACTACGCGCTTTTAGCCGTCTATTACCCGCCCAGCAACCATTTTTAACAACCTATGGTCATATCGTTAGAGCACGTTTTTACCTTAGCGAAAATAAACCGCTAAAAGCGAAACGCCGCGCGTTAATTGGGTTGAGTTATTATTTTGAGAAAATCACTAAACTGCCATCAGTTATTTTGATCGAACTCTTGCCTATTTTGATCAACCTGGGAGAAGTGTTGCTGATCAGCGAAGTTCATCAGACCTTAAGTTTGCGTGACCAATTCGATGGCCATAGCTTACAGCGTATTGATGCACTGCGGAGCAACACTGAGTCAGCTAACAGCATTAAAAAGTTAGCGTTACAACTGAGTGAAGCGAAAGCATTGATCGTCAGCCATCCACAGCAAGCCATGCGTTTATATGATCAGATCTTAATCCGCTACCCGTATAGTTCAGATGCTAACCTTGGCTATCTTGATGCATACAGCCGTCAAGGCTCTACTTCAGCACCACAAGACCAAACACTGCCACAAGACCAAGCACTACCACAAGATCAGGAACTGCCATTAGAGCAGCAACAAATACGGCCTTATTCTCGGCTACGCCGCCAAGCGATTAGCGTGATGCCACTGCCTGCGGATTACGAGGCATGGCGAAGCCGTATCTTCGATCAGCTCGATAATATACCAACGAAATTCAGTGAGCCGCCAGTCAATAGTCCTTGTTTACTCTCTATAGAGCTTGCGCCTAATACAGAAACTGCGCTAAATGCCGATGTTTCGAATGTCGCAAGACCTGAAGTGATTGAACTCGCGCCAGTCAATCCCCCCCAATAACTCGGGAAATCAGGTCAAGCGCAGATAAAAAAATGCCCTCATGTTCAGACGACTATTGAACATGAAGGCATAAATTGTATCTATCACTGTATTTTTAATTTCTAACGTTTAAATTCTCACTGTTTGATTTGTACTACAGCGCTTCATTTAGGCATTAACCCAACACACTCGCACCCAATGACAACATAATGGTGTTAAGTACCACGAAGAAAGCAACCAGTGGACCAATGAATTTCAACCAAGTGATGTAAGGAACACGACCAATCGCCAGACCACCCATTAGCACACCATAAGTTGGTGTAACGAATAGTACAGTACCAATACCACACACAAACGCAGTTACCACCAACTCACGTCCTGTGTTAGCAAAGTCAGCTAACGGAGCCAGAATTGGCATGCTCATTACCGCAAGGCCTGATGTTGATGACACAACAAATGCCAATAACATTTCTATCCAGTACACCGCATTAATGAACAATACTGAACTTTTACCAGCCACTAAGCCTTCAGCGTAGAACAAAATGGTATCAGTGATATTACCCGCTTCCATCACGACCACGATACCGCGAGCCACACCGACAATCAGTGCCACCCCGATTAAATCAGCAGCTCCTGCTACGAACGAGTTAATCAAATCATCTTCGCTCAGGCGACCCACGATGCCACAAATGATCCCCATCACAATGAATAAGGTACTCATTTCTGCCATCCACCAGCCTAAGGTAGATACACCGTAAATCATGATAACGAAGGTCGCAGCAAACAATGCCAATACAATTTTTTGTTTAAGCGTTAGTGCAACATCTAAATCACTGTCGTTACGGTTCGCTAAGAAATGATCTGCATTAGCTTTGTTAATATCCGCAATAAGCGAGCGGCTCGGATCTTTTTGGATCATCTTGGCGTAGCGAATAACATACACACAGCCAATGATCAGTGCTATAACCAAGATACCAAGACGAAGCCCAAAGCCATCAAGGAAGTCGACCCCACCCGCATTTGATGCAATCACGTTACCAAATGGGTTTATTGTTGACCCTAACGTACCTATACCTGACCCGACAAAGATAACCGCCACCGCAACAAGGGCATCAAAGCCAGCCGCAATAAAGATAGGAATTAACAAGCCATAGAAAGCCAAGGTTTCTTCCGCCATACCGTAACTGGTACCGCCAAGTGCAAATAAGGTCATCAAAATAGGGATCATCATGATTTCTCGACCTTTTAGTCGGATCATAATGCGTGTTATACCTGCATCAATCGCCCCTGTCTTAGTGATAATGCCCAAAAAGCCACCGACCATTAACACGAACAGACTCACATCCATAGCGCCAACAATGTTGGTGGCTGGATCGTAAAAGCCTGAGATCGGTGCCATTAGCGTATCAAGCACCCCCTGTGGTGATGCTTCAATCTGATGATATGACCCAGGAATAGGCACATCACGCCCTAAGGCTTCGTTAAATACCCGCTCGTATTGCCCCGCTGACAGTATGTGTGTCAACAAAGCAAAAAAAGCAATTAACCCCAATAAAATAGTGAACGCATTTGGAAACTTCTTAATTTTAAACATGGAACCCTCGCATTATTATTATTCACGCGTACAAGGAAAAATTTGATTAGTTACGCACATAAGATTTATGTACGAATTCAGAGGTAGCGCATTGCAATACACCGCCGTAACCCAACTCAAAGGTCACCACGCTGCCAATTTGGTATTCAGACTCACAGTCTGTTAGATCTAAAATGAGATGATCACTGCTACCACCAACAACCGTGATTCTGCTATCACTCGGGATGATTTGATCAATATCGACATCTTGACGACCAATCGCACACAAGCCACGACAGCGAATACCGCGATCAACAAACTCAGGTGTGTTACCGAATGCATCAAGTGCAGTGGAAAGAGTGGGAACTGAAGGCTTATGTTTGATTTCAATTAACTCAGCGTGCAGATGGATGGCATCTTGCTGAGTATGGGGAACTGGTTCATCATTAAGGCCAATGCCCATAATCACTGAAGCACCAAGGCGCAGTTGATTGACTTGCGATGGCATTTCTTTTGCCATCATCAGCGTTAAACCTGCAGAACTTGCACCAGAGATCACTGATAATTTAATGTCGTATTTCGATTCAATTTTCTCAGCCAGTGCAACCAACTGATTTTGATTATCGGCACTTGGCGCAACACCGCCATAACAAGCTAAATTACTGCCTAAACCAATCAACTCAAGATTAGGAAGCGACAACACTAATTCAGCTAACCATAGGGTTTCATTTTCATCAAAGCAGCCTTCGCGTAAATCGCCTAAATCATGCATTAGCACTACGCGATGCTGTTTATTGGCTTTAACCGCGGCTTCTGACAAGGCACACAACACGGTCGATTCTGAATTCAGTGAAATATCAGCCAGCGCGACTACCTCTTCAACTTCCGAAAAAGACGGTAAGCGGATCAACATTTTATCGACCGTCAAATGCTGGTAACGAGCAAGATTGATTAACCGAGCATCACCAAGGATTTCAATTCCTCCGGTCACCATTGCTTGTGCTAATTCAGGTGCACCGAGTAATAATTTGGTTACTCCGACAGGCTTAACACCGTAGTCTTTACAAGACTTCACCATATTGGCGGCATTCGATTCAATCGTGTCGAGATTTATGGATAGTTGTGGGTACTGCATATTTCATCCTGTTAATAGTACAACGCCTTGGTTGCTATTAACCGAAATTTACCCTCTCGCTAAAATAGTTAGTTTGGCATGTTTACATGCCAATTAAATAAAACAACAATTTCGATGCGTAATTATATTAAACATGTCTCTTATACACATCACCGA
>NZ_NOIF01000254.1 GCF_002265265.1 Photobacterium sanguinicancri | reverse complement strand
ATAGAAGGCTGATTGTTAGATAAAAAATGACTATCATTAATGAAAATTAATGCTAAGAATAATTAAAATTATGGATGTAGCCACTAGCTTTTCAGCCTTTCATTCATCAGAACAAGCAATTTCAGACGCTATTCGCAAACTCAACATGAAAATTGCGAACCCTAAATTAGTATTAGCGTACTTATCTGAACATTACGACGAACTCACCATTCAAGCTAGACTTGCAGAAGCTTACCCTGATAGTCAAATTTTGGCATGCACATCTTGCCAAGGTGTGATGACTGACGAAGGTTATAAACAAGGCGAGGGGATTGCGCTGTGGGCGCTTTGTGATTATAGAGGGGCGTATGGAACCGCTATCGTATCCTCAAATCAGTCACCATACGACATGGCAAAACAAGCCGTTCTTCAAGCAATTGAAAATAGTAACCGCTTTGGAGAACTTCCGGCATTAATTTTGCTACATGCTACTCCAGGTGCGGAAGAAGAAGTATTAAAAGGAATAGAAGACGAGCTCACCGTTCCTGTTCCTATTATTGGTGGTAGTGCTGCAGATGACTACGTAAAAGGCAATTGGAAGTTGTTCAATCAGGAACAAAGTACCCAAGATGGTGTTGGGATCTGTGTTTTTTACCCATCTTGTGAAATCAGTTTTTCGTTTCATTCTGGGTATGCAAGTACAGGGAAAAATGCTTATGCCACTAAAGTTGAAGGTCGTGAAATTATTGAATTAAATGGCCGTCCAGCAAGTGAAGTGTACTCTGGTTGGTTGGGAAAACCGCTAACGGCTTCGGGGGTTATGCGAGAAAGTAGCTTAAACCCGCTGGGACGTATCGTTGGTAAGCTGCATGATTTACCTTATTTTAAATTATCACATCCGTGTAAGTTGACTAGTCGAGGTGGGATCGAATTCTTTGCCACTATTAACGAAGGCGAAAAGCTTTACTTTATGGAAGGTACTGAAGAAAGGCTTGTCAGTAGAGCTGGTCGGGTTATTGAATCTGCTAATGAAATAGGCAGTAGCCAAGCACTTGATCCCATAGGTGGTATCGCTATTTACTGCGCAGGTTGCATGTTAAGAGTTCAAGATAAAATGAATGATGTTGCTACTTATATTAACACTGCGATGTATGACGCTCCATTTGTATGCGCCTTTACGTTTGGTGAACAAGGTCAGTTTACGGGGGGTGAAAATGCACATGGAAACCTGATGATTTCAGCCGTATTATTTCACAGGGATTAGCCAATGCCTCGTTTTGAGTCTGAGAAATTACAAGAAACATTGCTCGATTTGTTACGTAGTAATGAAAGGGAAAGACAGCTTCGTGACGAAAACGCGGCTATTTTAGCTGGTATTTCAGCAATGGCAGGTGCTAACAATAAACGACAAGTATTCAATAGCTTACTATCTGTTCTTCGTAAGTACATTGGCTTTGAAAATGCGATTGTATTAACCAGAGAAGATGAATCATCGCCATTACTAGAGCTGGTATCAACGAGCCCAGTATTTCAATCAACTGTTTGGGATGTCTCTAATACATTCATTCGCTGTATGAATGGTGAAAGTATTGTCCTATTTGCGCCAGATCGTGTTGAAGAGTTCTATCAACGCTCGCCAGAGCAAATGGCATATTGCCATTCAGCATTGATCACAGGGGTCAAAGTAAGCACAGGTGATGCTTTACTCATTTTTATCCACTCTGAAAAAGGGCAATTCACACCACATTGCCGACGTGTACTTGATCGCTTCCGACCTTTATTAGAGCGGGCTATCATTGATATCGATTACAGAGAACGATTACAGTCGCTTGTCGCGGCAAGAACCCAAGAGCTCACCTATAGCCAGCAGCGGTTTAAAGATTTCGCAAATACTGTCGGTGATTGGTTTTGGGAAATCGACACCGATTATATATTTACCTATATCTCCGCTCCTGATCT
Source organism: Photobacterium sanguinicancri (assembly GCF_002265265.1). Lineage (GTDB taxonomy): Bacteria > Pseudomonadota > Gammaproteobacteria > Enterobacterales > Vibrionaceae > Photobacterium > Photobacterium sanguinicancri. The sequence continues at coordinate 3,316 of NZ_NOIF01000254.1, read as the reverse complement.
TGCTGGCCATATCGTCGATAATGAAAACATCCTCGATATCTTTGATGATCAAGAAAGTGTTCGCCAACAATTATTAACAAAGCTTGAAAGCCAAGAATCGTTTGAAGATGTTGAGTGGCAGTTGCCTGATAGTGAAGGGGGCTTGTGGATCAGTATAAGTGGTACAGCATACTTTAATAAAAAAGGTAAGTTGCTTGGCTACCGCGGAACAGCCAAAAACATCACCAGCCGTAAACAGCGTCTCTTTGATTTACTAGAAGCACGTAAACAAGCTGAATCAGCAAACAAAGCCAAATCACAATTCTTAGCGATGATGAGCCATGAGATTCGAACACCGCTCAATGGTGTTTTAGGATTAATGGATACATTAGCTGATTCCGGACTCGATAATGAGCAAAAGAGTTGGCTCAATCAAATGGATCAGTCAGCACAATTACTACTAACAATCATTAACGATATTTTAGATTTATCGCGTATAGAGTCAGGAAACTTTGAGCTCTATCATTCAAAAATGCGCATCCAAGAGAGCATTGATCTGGTTGTTAGCCAATTGAAAGAACAAGCTATCATTAAGAATATAGATTTGACCGCGTATATTGAAGATTCTATTCCTGAATTTATTCATGGTGATAAAAACAGAATCGCTCAAATCATGTTTAACTTAGTGGGAAATGCTATTAAGTTTACCAATGAAGGCGCTGTCCATATTGTAGCAAAAGCCACTGAAGGTAAAATTCACGTATCAGTCACTGATACAGGCATTGGCATCGCGAAAGAAGCTCAGAAAAACTTGTTTAATCCATTCATTCAAGCAGATTGTAGTATCACACGACGCTATGGTGGTACCGGACTAGGTTTAGCTATTAGCCAACATTTAATTACTAAAATGCGTGGTGAAATAAGACTGGAAAGCGACTTAGGATCTGGTAGCTGTTTTACTATGATATTGCCATGCTTAAACTGTAATACAGAGCTTTCAGAGCAGCGAAAAGAAATATATCCAGCCAGTGATCATGGATTGAGTATTTTACTTGCAGAAGACAGTCAAACGAATCAGCTGGTTGCGAAGCTGATGTTAGAGAAACGAGGTCACAAGGTTCAGATATCCAATAACGGTGATGAAGCTATCGCAATGTATAATCAAAACCCAAACAGCTACGATATTATCCTGATGGATATTTCCATGCCGGTCCTTGATGGGCTAAAAGCCACACAGATTCTTAGAGAGCGCGGTTACAAAATTCCAATCATCGCGTTAACAGCAAATGCGATGGATTCGGATCGGATTTTGTGTGAAGACGCAGGGATGAATGATTTCCTTGCTAAACCCATACAAGTTTCTGAGCTTGAACTGATTTTGCGCAAGTATCAGTCCATTACGCAAGCCGCTAAAGCAAGTTAGCGTTAAGCAATAGCTTAAAAAGATCTACAGAGTCAGCATAACGCTGACTCTGTAATAAACACTTAAGTTGAAGCACCATGCAAACTGAACATTTGCAGCAGTACTTAAACATAGGTGTTTATTACCTATTTTATGGTAAATACACAATACTGTTAAATAACACGCCGTAACGAGCCTAAACAAGAGAAGAGGAGAACAAATAGATGCAGTAGTGCTGACAATACCATCTCTAGATACCTTATTTAACATAATATATATAATGCGCACTGAACAGAATGTGATAGCCCAAAGTTAAAATGTCTCTTTTCTGCAAAACTAAAATGTCCCGTTTTTACCTATCTTAATTCGTATCTGTTTGGTTGATGCGAGCTTTAAATGATGTTGGTGACTATGAATGACAAAGAGATTTTAAAACTTGGTGCTATCCGAGATGTTTGTGAAAAAAGGATCCGTCGTGCAGATGCTGCCTGTATTCTTTCCCTTAGCGTTCGTCAAGTTCAGCGGCTCGTAACACGCTTTCGACAACATGGTGCTGCGGCCATTGTTCATCAACGCCGAGGTCAATCCTCGAGTAACCGAATTAACCATTCAATGAAACTTCGATGTCTGGTGTTGATCCGTGAACATTACGCAGATTTTGGTCCAACACTCGCGCATGAAAAGCTTACTGAACGTCACGATATTCATGTTTCAGTTGAAACACTCCGCCAATGGATGATCACGGATGGCCTTTGGGTTCCGCATACCAAACGTAAACCTCGAGTTTATCAACCTCGTTACCGTCGCGATTGTCTTGGTGAGCTCATTCAAATCGATGGCTCCCATCATGATTGGTTTGAAGGTCGTAGCTCTAAATGTTGCCTGATGATACTCGCTGGACGGGATTTCGGATTGATGAGTATCATCTAGTTAAAATGTATGTATGAGCTGGACTATGTTCCCGTGCGTTCCAATGTGGTCACGCCGTTACCGTTTCGTGGTGGCCGTCGTCTTAAATAGCCATAAAGTGACACGGTAACTAAAGAGAAAAAGAAGATGTATCGCGAGCAACTTATTTGACCCTCGTGTTTCTCTTAGTGTAAGAACCAATAAAACTACCGACATTAGTGTAAAAGCAGGCCCCAACACTCCGCCAAAAAATGAACCTAAATATGCCCAATCTTCATTCCTTTCCCATAGACCAAGACCGAACGTATAAAAATAAAATACAATTGGAATAGCACTTACTACAAATAAACCGCCAAACCATTTTGTCATACTGACTCTAGCCCCAAATTTAATTGCAAAAATCATCATCAGTATTCACGTAAGCTTTGCGTGAAACTTAATTCTGTTTATCTTTGATATCTTATCATCAAAGATAAACAATTACGTAAAGTAAAATACTACTCAAGACGTGAAATACGCTTATCATGACTCTCTAACATCTTCTTTATCCAAGCAATATCCATTTTTATAGCAATACCTACTCCAAACGCTGAGCAGAAACCCGTGGCCGCAGCTACGAGTATGGTTTGATATAAATCCATACTCATCACTCTCCAACTTTTTCTCGTTACGGAACATCTGATTTGGCAGGATAAAAACAACTAAAGGATATAGCTATAGTAAATAATGTAAAGATAAAGACATAAGGCTAGCGAATACATCAAAACCAAAATTAACCTTTCGATTCTACTTTTTAATCCATGGGAAAAGTTACAGAACAGCATGTAAAGGCAAATAAAAGGTAGAATTAAAATAGTATTAAAGAAAACTTCTACTAGTGGAAATAATGTAAATGCATGAAAAGAATAAATACTGAACCCGCTATAAACGAAGATAAATAACAAATATAAAAGCGAAGTAAAGGAAAAGACGACAAGCGTATATAGAAAACCGGAAAATAAAGCCCAAACAGTTCCTTTGTATACT
>NZ_NOIF01000253.1 GCF_002265265.1 Photobacterium sanguinicancri | reverse complement strand
CAATAGAATGAATAAAAGTTAAGCTATTCTTTATAAAGAAAATTTCATTCAAAGCTGCAAGAAGAAAAGCACTCGTGCATAAAGGAAGAGAGAATGCGTACAGTAATGACTCCCGCTAACAACAGATTTCTCATTAGCTTCAATGCAGCACTAATAATTGAATTATCAAGATTGAAATGAATCGTAGGCAAGACATTTAGCTGCAACTATCACTCTTGCACACAACGATTAGGATTATGTAATGCAGAAGCATCGTTGTCGGTCTGGCATCAAATCAGACGAGAGAGCGATGCTAGGAGGCGGAATTGGAGCGTAAGCAAACAAGGAAGCGTTAGACAAAACGCAGAAAGAAGATTTAAAGTACTTAATTTAGTCTTTATTTCTCGAACTTATTCCATTTTATTTAGTCATATCAGGTATTAAACCTATTTTGTCTATCAACAAGGACAATCTACTCCATGCTAGCAGATACATTTCAACGCCTTAACACATACTTAGAAAGCCAAGTTATTGGTCAACCCGCCTTAGTTAAACAACTGCTCATCGCCTTACTCGCTGATGGTCATATCTTAGTGGAAGGGCCTCCAGGACTTGCGAAAACACGTGCGGTAAAAGTATTGTCTGACTGTATTGAAGGTGATTTCCATCGCATCCAATTTACACCCGATCTCTTGCCTTCCGATTTAACAGGCACCGATATTTTCCGTCCAGAAACAGGGGAGTTCACGTTTCAGCCGGGGCCTATTTTTAATGCCTTGGTCCTTGCGGATGAAATCAACCGCGCCCCTGCAAAAGTACAAGCTGCGATGCTAGAAGCCATGGCTGAAAAACAGATAACCGCAGGACGTAATACTTACCCTCTGCCGGATTTATTTTTGGTTATGGCAACCCAAAACCCGATAGAACAAGAAGGCACTTACCCGCTACCTGAAGCGCAACTTGACCGTTTCTTGTTGCAGCTAAACGTTGATTATCCGAGTGAAGCCAGCGAGCTAGAGATCCTTCGGTTAAACCGTGGTGAAGCACAAGGTCTAGAAAAGCCAGAAGCTGTTCATATCACGGAAGAAACCATCTTTGCAGCCCGACAAGCCGTATTAAGTACTTATATGGCTGAAGATATTGAGCATTACATCATTCGTTTAGTCATGGCGACACGACAACCAGAACGCTACGGTGATCAGCTTAATAACTGGCTTCAAATGGGGGTTAGCCCTCGCGCCACACTGGCATTAGATCGCTGCGCCCGTGCTCATGCTTGGCTTAATGGCCGTGATTTTGTAACACCCGAAGATGTACAGCTAATGGCCTACCCTGTTCTGCGTCATCGCTTATTACTTAGCTATGAAGCACAAGCTGAAAACATTCAGCCAGACACCATTATCGCCACGTTAATTGCACAGGTTGCCAGCGTATGACGTTAGCAACACCAGCCAACGTGTTACCGACACACAGTGACGGCGTTCATCTTTGCCTTGCAGAATTGCTGCAATATAAAGATCAGGCCGTTCGCTGGTTAGCCCCAGCACAAAGTATTTGGTCACACTTAAACGGGAAGCACAGCAGCCGCCAAAAAGGCCGGGGGATGAACTTTTCAGAAGTCCGCCCGTACCAAGCTGGTGATGACATTCGTGCCATTGATTGGCGCGTAACTGCGCGTACCGGAAAAACACATACCAAGCTGTTTACCGAAGAACGTGAACAACCCGTCATGTTATTGATTGATCTTAGTAGTAGCATGCAGTTTGGCTCTCAACTGATGCTGAAATCAGTACAAGCTGCGCACTTTGCCAGCCTACTTTGCTGGCTGACTATCAAAGAACAAGACCGTATTGGGGCTATCGTTTATAACGGTAAAACACTGCATGAAATAAAACCAACAGGCCGCCAACAAGGTGCACTACGCGTTATTAATCAGTTGATTGCGAGTCAGCAACAGATTAATACCAATATCCACACTCAGCCTCATGATGCAGCCCAAGAAACATCCAGCCCTGCGATTGGATTTTCTGCGGCACTGCGCCACCTCAGCCATTTATGCCCGAAAGGCAGCGAAATCATCATTGTTAGTGATTTCCATGCTCTCAAGGCAGATGATAAACAGTCATTAAGTCGATTACGTCATCACAATCGTATCCAATTTGTGCAAATCCATGACCCATTAGAGCAAGGCATCACGGCATTCCGTGGCACCGAGCAGGTCGCCGATCAGACACAGTCTGTTTGGTTGAATTTTTCGGCAACAAATACGCGAGAACAGCTGAGCACTCAATTTCTACATCATCAACAGCTGATCAAAACACTCGCTAATTCATTAGCCATTCCTCTGTATAGCCTTGATGCAGCTTTACCTTTGCTCCAGCAGCTAGGGCAACAGAAAGGGGAGTCATAAATTATGTCAGTACAATCAACGCCGACAGCAACACTGCCTCTTGCAGACATCGTTTTACCGCCACCACCAAGCCAGTGGGCACTCGCTTGGGGTTGGTGGGTGCTTGCCATCATATTATTGATCGCAATTGCTGTAGCTCTACGGGGCATTCATCGTTATTTTCAGCACCGTAAAGCACAAAAATCCGCTTTGGCAGTGCTCGCGACATACCGTCACAACGGATCGTTAAGTGATCTTAATACCTTGCTTCGCCAAGCGGCCCTCAGCTATTTTCCGCGACAGCATGTCGCATCACTGACAGGCCATACTTGGTTGCTCTTTTTAGACCAGCAATTTACAAAGCCTTCTCTGATTGGATTCGTTAAAAGTGAAGCTGTTTGGCAACGCGGATTATTCTCTGAAACCAGCCTCACATCAGAAGAATATCAACAATGTTACCGTCTAGCTGAAACTTGGTTAACCCATGCGCTTCCACCATCACAGAGCAAGCCAAAAGCTGGATTAAGCAGTACTGAAATAAAAACGGAGAATAACCGTGTTTGAGTTTACGTGGTTATGGGCAGGTCTATTATTACCACTCCCCTACCTTATCTATCGGTTTGCGAAACCCGTCCACCAGCAAGCCGCGGTCACTCTTCCTCAGCTTCCTGAGGGTATAGGCCAGCAACAAAAACGCAGTCAAGTTGGCTTAATCACCATGTCGTTGATCTGGATAGCGCTAATTGCAGCACTGGCACGCCCCGTTTGGTACGGCGATCCGATCGAGATCAACCCTGATCACCGCGACATGCTACTTGCCGTGGATCTATCAGGATCAATGTCGATCGAAGACATGGTAACGCCTTCAGGCAATAATATTGATCGCCTCACTGCGGTTAAGAATGTACTGACTGATTTTATCAAAGAGCGCAAAGGCGACCGCCTCGGGCTGGTGTTGTTTGCGAACCATGCTTACTTACAAACGCCGCTCACGTTTGACCGTAAGACCGTTGAACAACAGCTAGATCGTACTGTACTGGGATTAATCGGTCAGGCTACCGCCATTGGTGAAGGCTTAGGTGTAGCGACCAAAACGTTCATTGATAGTGAAGCACCACAGCGCGTTATCGTTTTACTCAGTGACGGGGCAAATACCGCTGGCGTTATTGAGCCTTTAGAAGCAGCAAGACTAGCTGCTGAAAGTAAAGTTACGATATATACCGTGGGGGTTGGCGCAGAAGAAATGATCCAACAAGGGCTGTTTAGTAATCGGGTTGTTAACCCTTCACAAGATCTGGATGAAGCCATGCTAACACGCATCGCCGATATGACGGGAGGCCAATATTTTCGTGCTCGTAACCCACAAGAGCTGAGCAACATTTATCAGTTAATTGATCAAATGGAACCAATTAACACCGCACAACAAACATGGCGACCACGGGATGAACTCTTCCGTTACCCACTCGCTTTTGCATTCATTCTCTCTTGTTTATTGGTTATTTTTAGGAGGGCACGTGGCTGATTTCACCCTTCTTCATCCACTTTGGCTATTGGCACTTATTCCACTTGCAATCTTATTGCCGTGGCTTCATTCATCACGCCAGAAAACACGCTTAATTGCACCACACCTAGCCAAGCACTTTGGTATCACACCGCAAAACAATACCCCGTTTACGTATGGGTTAGCGCTTGTTTGGCTGATCAGCGTCATGGCATTAGCGGGTCCCAGTTGGCAAAAATCGCCTGTACCCGCTTACTCTATTTCAGGTGCTCGCATATTGGTCATGGACATGTCTCGCTCTATGTATGCCACTGACATTACACCTAACCGCCTCACGCAAGCTCGTTTCAAGGCATTAGATTTACTGCCAGGTTGGCAAGAAGGTAGTACGGGCTTAGTGACATACGCAGCAGACGGCTACATCGTTAGTCCACTGACACAAGACAGCAATACACTGGCGAGCTTAATCCCGCATCTATCGCCAGAGCTACTCCCTATCCAAGGCAGTAATGCCGCTACCGGTATAGAAGAAGCCATCAGCTTGTTAAAGCAAGCAGGCCACACTGTTGGCGATATTGTTTTGGTGACTGATGGCCTCAGTAAAAAAGAGTCTGAACAGAGTCTCGCCCTGCTTAGTCAGCATAAATTCCGTTTATCTATTTTAGCAGTTGGCACCCAGCAAGGTGCGCCCATCCAACTGGCTGATGGACGTATTTTGAATGATAAAAATGGGCAGCCTGTTATCGATAAAGTGAACCTTGATACCTTGTTGCCGCTTGTTCGCCAAACAGGAGGAACATTGCAGCTTTCTCAGAATGATAACCGCGATGTCGAGGCATTAATTGCATTAACAGGAAAACCGTTACAACAAGCCAATCAAAGCAAAGATAAAACACTCGATGAGCGTATCAATAATGGCTTTTGGTTACTCATCCCTATTTGTTTATTCGCTTTATTCGGATTTCGTCGCGGGTTACTAGTGGCTGTTCCTTTAGTGCTACTGCCTGTTCACGATGCTCACGCAAGCCCATGGCAAACAAGTGATCAGCAAGGGATTAAATTATACGAACAGGAAGATTACGCTGCAGCAGCTGAGCATTTCACCGATCCAGCGTGGCAAGGTGCAAGCCAATATAAAAACGGCGACTTTCCTGCTGCCATAGAATCATTAGCTCCACTCAATGATGCGACATCTCAGTACAATTTAGGGAATGCTTACGCGCAAAGCGGTCAATATGAAGAAGCGATCAAAGCTTATGATCAAGCCCTGAAGCAGCAACCTGATTTTGCTCAAGCGCAGAAAAACCGTTCCGTTGTTGAGCAAGTACAGCAACAGCAACAGCAACAGCAACAGCAACAGCAACAGCAACAGCAACAGCAACAGCAACAGCAAC
>NZ_NOIF01000252.1 GCF_002265265.1 Photobacterium sanguinicancri | reverse complement strand
ATAGGCTAACGGTTCTCGCTCGACTGAGCCCGTAGAGGACTTTCACCTCCTAGATCAACACCATGCTCGGCGCACAAAAATAAAAAGGCACTCAGTGAGTGCCTTTCCATTTTAATGCATAAGAGTAATCGCTATAAATTTGGCCCTAACCACTTTTCAGCCTCTTCTAATGTCCAACCTTTTCGTTGTGCATAGTCTTCCGCCTGATCCTTCTGAATTTGCGCGACTGCAAAATAACGAGATTCTGGGTGAGAGAAATACCAACCTGAAACTGCAGCTCCCGGCCACATCGCATAGCTTTCAGTTAACGTCATTCCAGCATTTTTTTCAGGTTCTAGCAGTGACCAAATCGCGCCTTTTTCAGTATGTTCTGGACATGCAGGGTAACCCGGTGCAGGGCGAATACCTTGGTATTTTTCTCGGATCAAATCATCATTCGTCAGCGCTTCATCAGGGGCAAATCCCCATAGTTCTGTGCGTACTTTTCTATGTAAGCATTCAGCAAACGCTTCCGCCAATCGATCCGCAACGGCTTGGATCATGATGGCATTATAATCGTCACCCGCTTCTTTAAATTGCTCGGCAATGTCATATTCACCAATACCACCAGTTACCGCAAACGCACCAATCCAATCAGGCTTATTACTTTTCTTCGGTGCAATATAGTCCGACAGACAGTAGTTAGCCCCTTTGGTTTTCTTTGTCTGCTGACGTAAACCATGCAGCACTGTTAATACTTCCGTGCGAGTGTCGTCGGTATACACTTCAACGTCATCGCCAATGTTATTAGCCGGAAATAAGCCGCAAACACCATTTGCTTTGATCGTGCCTTTTTGTTCGATCTCATCCAATAATGCATTCGCATCATTAAACAAACGCAGTGCTTCTTCTCCCACCACTTCATGCCGTAAAATCGTCGGGTATTTACCACTTAGCGACCAAGTCATGAAAAAGGGTGTCCAATCGATATATTGGCGTAATTCCGCAACCGGAAAGTCTTTGAATATATGTACACCCGGCTTTGCAGGAATAGGGGGCGTGTATTCATTCCAATCAATATCAGCACAGTTCTCACGAGCTTGCTCTAGCGTGACAGGGGCGGTGCGAGGTTTTTTACGACTATGTTGATCGCGTACTACGTCATATTCTTTATCTAACCGCTCAACAAAAGCTGGTCGCTGCGCATCAGACAATAAGGCAGAGCATACTCCAACAGCACGAGATGCATTCGATACATACACCACAGGCGCATGATAATTTTGCTCTATCTTAACCGCTGTATGTGCTTTTGAAGTGGTGGCACCGCCAATCAAAAGCGGTAAATCAAAACCTTGTCGTTCCATTTCTTTGGCTACGTGGACCATTTCATCAAGCGATGGGGTAATCAGGCCACTTAACCCAACAATGTCGACATTTTCTTCTTTCGCCACTTTGAGGATCTTTTCACAAGATACCATCACTCCAAGATCAATAATCTCATAGTTATTACACTGCAAAACAACCCCTACGATATTCTTACCAATATCATGGACATCGCCTTTTACCGTCGCCAGCAATATTTTTCCGTTGCTATAACCCGCCTGCTTTTCAGCATTAATGTAAGGCTCTAAATAGGCAACGGCTTGTTTCATTACACGAGCCGATTTGACTACTTGAGGTAAAAACATTTTACCTTCACCAAACAAGTCACCGACCACATTCATGCCCGACATTAATGGGCCTTCAATCACTTCAAGAGGCTTACTCGCTTTGGCGCGCGCTTCTTCTGTATCTTCAACGATAAACTCTGTAATGCCTTTAACTAACGCATGTTCAAGGCGCTTTTCAACAGGCCAACCACGCCACTCTTGCGCACTGCGATCTTCTTCTACTTTGCCGCTATCGCGGTATTTTGCTGAAATATCGAGTAAACGTTCAGTGCTGTCAGAGCGACGATTAAGGACAACATCTTCAACGGCTTCGCGTAATTCATCCGGTAAATCATCATAAATAGCTAATTGACCTGCATTGACGATCCCCATATCCATGCCTTGCTTAAAGCAGTGATAAAGGAAAACAGCATGAATAGCTTCACGTACCGCGTTATTACCACGGAAAGAAAAAGAAACGTTAGACACACCGCCCGAAATCATGGCGTATGGCAACGTGCGCTTGATATCACCGACCGCTTCAATAAAGTCGACCGCATAATTATCATGCTCTTCAATACCGGTTGCGACGGCAAAAATATTAGGGTCAAAGATAATATCTTCAGGTGGAAAACCCACTTCGTCGACTAATACTCGATACGCATTGGTACAAATCTCAACTTTTCGCTCTCTGGTATCGGCCTGACCTACTTCATCAAATGCCATCACTATCACCGCAGCACCATAGCGACGCAGTAATTTAGCTTGGCCTATAAATTTCTCTTTTCCTTCTTTCAAAGAAATCGAATTAACAATCGGTTTACCTTGAACGCATTTAAGGCCCGCCTCAATCACTTCCCATTTAGAGGAGTCGACCATAATGGGCACTTTTGAGATTTCAGGCTCGGTGGCACAAAGGTTTAAAAAGCGCACCATCGCAGCTTCTGCATCCAGCATCCCCTCATCCATATTAATATCGATGATTTGTGCTCCCGCTTCGACTTGTTGTCGTGCGACTTCCAATGCCTCGTCGTATAGTTCTTCTTTGATAAGCCGTTTAAAGCGAGCGGAGCCTGTAACGTTAGTACGCTCACCAACATTTACAAACAAAGTATCCGCATCAATGGTCAGTGGCTCAAGGCCGGATAATCGGCAAGCAACCGGGATTTCAGGTAATTGGCGAGGTTGAAGGTCACGCGTGACTTCATACATTTGACGAATATGATCAGGGGTTGTACCACAACACCCACCAACCAGATTTAAGAAACCGCTTTGCGCCCATTCTTGAATATGTTCAGCCATCTCTTCAGGGCTTAAATCATATTCACCAAAAGCATTAGGTAAGCCTGCATTAGGGTGAGCAGAAACGGCACATTCTGAAATACGCGATAATTCACTCACATATTCACGCAACTCATCAGGCCCCAACGCACAGTTCAAGCCAAATGAAATCGGTTTTACGTGACGCAATGAGTTATAAAATGCTTCGGTCGTTTGACCTGAGAGTGTACGACCAGAAGCATCGGTGATCGTACCTGATATCATCACAGGTAAGTGGATACCATCTTCTTCGAATACCGTTTCAACAGCAAAAGTACAGGCCTTTGCATTCAAGGTATCAAAGATAGTTTCCACCAAAATAATATCAGCTCCGCCCGCAATAAGCGCACGCGTCGATTCAGAATAAGCTACCACCAACTGGTCAAAGGTGACATTGCGATAGCCGGGATCATTAACATCAGGAGAAATAGAACACGTACGGTTCGTTGGGCCCAACACACCAGCAACAAAGCGAGGTTTATCAGGCGTTTTAGCTGTCCACTCATCAGCAGCTTGGCGAGCAAGCTTCGCAGCTTCATAATTGATTTCTGCGCTCAAGCTTTCCATATCATAGTCAGCCATCGCAATCGTGGTGGCATTGAAAGTGTTCGTCTCTAAAATATCAGCGCCTGCCTCTAAATAAGCAAGATGGATATCTTTGATTAACTGTGGCTGGGTCAGGACAAGTAGGTCGTTATTACCTTTCAGATCTGAATGCCAATCGCGGAAGCGTTCACCTCGGTGATCTTCTTCCTCTAATTTATATCCCTGAATCATGGTGCCCATGCCACCATCTATGATTAGGATCTGTTGTGCTAACCTTTGTTCAAGTATTCCTTTGCCCTTAGCCACTATCTACTTCCTTTTTTAGTGTTACAGCTAATTCACATCCTATCACAGCAACAATGGAAATCTAGACGTCTAAAGATAATTGGAATAGAAAAACTAATTCATCAAAAGCCTGATTTTTTTATGGCTATCATGACCCGATGGTTTTATATTTTGTGACAATTTTTAACTTTACACATTCACCAACCCGAGGTTTCGAATGTCCGTATACAGTACCTTATGTTTCCTTGCCGCAGCGGCGATGCTCATCGCTTTTGTTAATAGCAAAATAGGCAAGATGCAAACAACCATAGCCATTACAGCAGGAGCGCTGGTTTTATCTATAGGGATCGTTATTGCCGGACAAAATGGGTGGTTTAATCTTCAAGACATCGCCGCAGAACAACTGGGGAAAATAAATTTTGAAAGTTTCCTTCTCAAAGGGATCTTAGGCTTTCTTCTTTTTGCTGGCGGCCTTGGCATTAAACTACCAAACCTCGAAGACCAAAAATGGGAAATCACCGTATTGGCATTAGGTGCCACTCTTTTCTCAACCTTCTTTATCGGTGGTGCTCTCTGGGGAATTTGCCAAGTTATCGGCATTCAATTTGATTTCATTTACTGCCTGATTTTTGGTTCTCTTATTTCACCGACCGACCCCATCGCTGTTCTGGCCATTGTGAAGAAAATGGATGCGCCACGCCGTATTTCAACCCAAATTGAAGGTGAGTCACTTTTCAATGATGGTTTTGGCCTTGTAATTTTCGTCACCCTTTTTACTGTCGCCTTTGGCCAAGAAGCACCGACGGTATTAGGTGTAGGTCAACTATTCCTACAAGAAGCAATTGGCGGTATAGCCTACGGCTTTGCACTCGGCCTGCTATTCCATTACTTGATCAGCGCAACCGATGATCACTCAATGGAATTGCTTTTGACACTAGGTATTCCTACTGCAGGTTACGTCTTTGCTGATGTGATTCATGTATCTGGCCCGCTAGCAATGGTGGTTGCAGGTATCATGATTGGTAACTGGACACGCTACATTGGCTTCTCAAAAGAGAGTGAAGATCACTTAGATCACTTCTGGGAACTCGTTGATGAATTCCTAAATGGTGTACTTTTCCTATTGATTGGTATGAGTATGCTGCAATTTAATTTCCACTCTGAAGATTGGATTCTAATGTCGATTGCCGTACCGCTAGTACTGCTTAGCCGCTACTTAAGCGTACGTTTATCGTATGTCGGCTTTAACCGATACCGAGACTACAACCCTTACTCTGTACGAATCCTTACCTGGGGTGGCTTGCGTGGTGGCTTAGCGCTCGCCATGGCAATGGCAATTCCTGCTGGTGTCATTGTTATTCCAGAAAAGAACATTGATGTCCGAGAAATCATCCTCGTCATGACTTATGCCGTAGTCGTGTTCTCTATTTTAATTCAAGGTTCAACCATTACCTCCCTGATCCAAAAAGCAAAAGGTTGGGAATCACAGAACAACTGATTTAAGCTACACCTCAATACAAAAAAGGCCTGCAGTCGCAGGCCTTTTTTATAT
>NZ_NOIF01000251.1 GCF_002265265.1 Photobacterium sanguinicancri | reverse complement strand
AAAGAATTGAGTTCTTAGTAAAAGAAGCAGTTGAAACAGAGTTAAATAAAGAGATTAGCAGTGACCCTGAGCGATCATTGAAATTGAGAGTAGATGCAAAAGTTGAAGTTATAAAAGAATACCTTCTTCATAGCAAGATGAATAAAAATGAAAGTGTTATTACATCAAAATCCTCGGCGAATGACAGTACTCTACTGAAAAATGTCATAGATATAATAAAAAAGTAAGCCTGCTTAAAACAGCAGGCTAGGGAAGTTGTCACATTCGTTTCTTGGCTACCTCGCGATACATCTTCTTTTTCTCTTTAGTTACCGTGTCACTTTGTGGCTGTTTGATACGACGGCCACCACGAAACGGTAACGGCGTCACCACATTGGAACGTACGGGAATGTAATCCAGTTCGTACATACGTTTTAACTGATGATACTCATCAAACCGTAACGCGACAGAATCCAGCTCTTTGGGGCTGAACATTCGTCCTTCAGGTGTAATGATCACACAGCGTTCCTCATCAATCCGAAATCCCGTCCAGCGAGTATCATCAGGCAAATAGCCACGAACGCGAATCAACAGCAGTTTTTCAGCCATCGGATTAACGTCCATCCAGCCAGATAACCAGCGTTTTACGGTGACGGGCTGAACATGAAACCATGCCGCGCCTTGGGGAATATCATCGAAACAACGCCAAAACAGCTTAACAAACGATTCGTGGAGCATGATGTACCTCGCAAAAAATATCTAAGTTTGATTGTATTTTTCGATTGATAAAGCATGTGGTGATAGCTAAAACCGATTATCGTTAACAAATTCAGATTCAAACTCTAGTACAAACTTATCAAGCACTGGCAAGATAACCACAGCAACTAAGTGATAAAACCACAAGGAAGTTATATAAATAGTTGCTTAAAGGGATTTCGACGTATTGAAATCATAGGTTTTGGCATTAACTAGGAATGCATTCAGGTATGTTAAAAAAGTACCCCTCAGTGCGCATTATGTAAGTTATGTTAAATAGTCTGGAATTTAAGATAACTTCACGAGATACTTAAAATCAATAACTTAGCTTAGGCTGTTCCCCATTGATAATATTAGGTTCTGGTATTTTAAATAAGTTCATGAAAGTCATGAGCTTCATTGAACATAATCGCATTTACCATAAAATAGGTAATTAACACCTTACTTTAAGGTACAGCTGCAAATGGTCAGTTTGCCTTGTCCTTCAAGTTCGGTACTCATTACCAATAGCTACAGAGATCTAGATCTGCAATCACATTGCTTCGCTGCTGTTGTAGATGTCACACAGCACACGATTAAAAATGGCAAGTAACGACAGCTGAGTCAATTGCTTGCCGAGAGTTCATGAGTTAGGTCTATCATGCTAGCTGTGCGGTGACAGCTATATTTATTGGTACCCAATGATCTTCATTGTTAGGCGCAGGATAACGGCTTAAAGACATTAAGCTTAACCCTGATTAGAAAAGGATTAATTGGGTTCCATGAGAATCGGATAAGCCTCGGTATATATCCAATCGCTTTGTTTTGCTGGGTTGAATGACTCACATCTTGCCCGGTACTGTAATTTCCTTTCTTTGATGCTCTCAACTCCTTGACCAGCGTTGCACCATCAGGAAATTATCCAGTTTTACGAAATGCTTCAACGGATGACTTCTCGGTATATACATCGTGAAAACCACTCGCATCACCATCAGGTACGAACCAAGATCCTAAGTGCACCATAGACGTTCTAAAATCACTCGGAAAGCTGATCTTACCTTCGTTATCTACATAGGGAGAAAATTCACTCCCTTGGGCAATCGCATTAGATGCGAGTAAAGAATTAATAATAACGACAAAAGAACCAACGGTTACTAATTTTAAATGCTTTATGGTCGTCATAATTACTTACCTTTAGGTTCAAGTTACAGCTGTTGTTAACTCTCCTATTCCACTACCACCTATCTCATTATTAATTATTGCTATAGAGAGGCTTTGTTTTGTGCATCGTCCATGATTTATTCGGGTGAATGATTACACCTGAATTCAATATAAAAAAGAAGAGTCACTCATCATCATATTAATACCAAAGTATTATGGGCTTCTATTTCAGTGAAACTTAATTAGATCAGATATTAATCAATGGCAGGATTTACCAAAATAAAACAGAAGCCTGACGATTTTCTTAAGTCCTATGGTGAAGTGGTCGCTTTTCTATAAAGAGTTTCAAAGAAAACGGATTCCCATGAAGGAACGAATCATTATTTCGGTGTCCACAATCAACGGATCCAAGCACTTTCACCTGGGGATGAAGGCGCAAAAAAGGGTTCGTTATGCAGTGGTAACAGCAGTAGCTGCATCATTACTCACCATTGGTTCAATCTTCTTCCTTGTAAACGAAGTCGATTTTGCTAAGGAGAAGCAAGAAGAATTAGAAAAACGTTCCTATACGTTAAATGAAGAAGTGGATGTGCTTAATCAACTCAAGGATGAACTTGAGAGTGATCTAGGTGAAAGAGAATCCAAGCTTTCTTTAGTGTCAGACCGTTTGGGTGAACTGGAAAATTTGCTTGGTGTAGATGTTGATGCCCAAGCGCCGATTGAATCTCGGCTTGATGTCGCAGCGATTAACTCAGCGGTCAGAATCGCCATATTAGATAGCTTACCCAATGGTGCGCCGGTGAAAAATGCTCGTCAATCATCGCAGTATGGTAAGCGAAAACATCCAGTCACAGGAAAAGTACGATTACATGCTGGTTTGGATTTCGCGGTAAATATTGGAACGCCGATTTATGCGCCAGCAGATGGTGTTGTGGAAACGGTTCGTCCTAGTAATAAAGGTTCAGGTAATTTCATTCGGCTTCAACACTCATTTGGTATTACCTCATCTTACTCGCACCTTAAGAAGTTTGCTGTTCGCAGCGGAAACTTTGTTGATAAGGGAGAGTTGATTGGTTACTCCGGTAATTCTGGGTTGTCATCGGGCCCTCATTTACATTATGAGATCCGATTTATAGGTAGACCACTGAACCCTCGCCCATTTGTCGATTGGGGCATGAACAATTTTGAACATATTTTCGAGAAAGAGAGAAAAATAAAATGGGTATCTTTAATAAAAAAGGTGGAACAACAAGTCAGCACGCAACTACAACTGTCATCGCAAAAGGCTGTAACATTACAGGCGAGCTCCAGTTAGCTTGTGATATTCAAGTTGATGGCATTATTGAAGGTAAATTGCGTTTGGAAAAAACCTTGGTAGTCAGTAACTCTGGGCGTTTAAAGGGTGAGATTTACGCGGATAAGATTATAGTTAACGGTCTGGTTGAAGGTACTTGTTACGCTAATGCTATTGAAATCCTAGATAAAGGAAAAGTGACAGGTACGATCTACTGCGATGACCTCAGCATAGAGCGTGGTGGCTGCTTCTTAGGCAGTACCTACCCTGCAGAAAAAGAGCAGGTTATAACGTTAGAACCGAAAGACAAAGCGTCAGCAAAGAAAATGAACTCAGAACCGAAAGCGGTGAACGAGTAAGTTCTCTATCTTTGTGTGGTATTAGAAAGCTCACTTGTTTGTGAGCTTTTTGGATATAGCCCGCTAAAATTAGCCGCCAGCTAATTTGACTGTATGGCCTTTTTTTTCCAACGCGGCTTTAATAACGTCACGTTTATCACCTTGAATTTCGATAGTACCGTCTTTAACAGCACCACCACAGCCACACACTTTTTTAAGTTCAGCCGCTAGCAGTTTTAATTGTGGGTCTTCCATGTCTAAACCAGTAACAATGCATACACCTTTACCTTTACGGCCTTTGGTTTGACGCTGGATTCTGACAATACCATCACCCTGAGGTCGAGATGGTTTTTCTTTTTCTTCTTTAATGCGGCCTGTTTCGGTCGAAAACACTAATCGGCTGTTATCACTCATTATGTAAGAATCTCATGAATTTACTGGGTTTTGTGAGTTCAGTATTAACTTCGCTAATCTCACTTGCACAATCGTTGATGGGTCATATTATCAATAAATGACAGTCGATCGGAAACCCTTATGATTCGGAATGTAGTTTTTGACTTTGGTGCAGTGCTGTTTGAGTGGAATCCGAGCAATATTGTGGCTGAATTTACCTCATCAGAATATGAGCAAGAACTGCTGCTCAGTAATGTGCTTGGTCATTCTGATTGGTTATCGTTAGATCGTGGGACCATGTTACTTGCAGAAGTTATCCCTAAGTTCTCTGCTCGCGTTGGTTTTCCTGAATCTAGGATGGAAGATTTTTTCGTGCATGTTCAAAATCATCTGACGCTTATCAATATTTCAGCAAACTTAGTTGAACACTTGTTAGCATTGAACTATCCGCTTTATTATCTCACGAATATGAGCAATGCTTTTTTTGAGACACTGAATGATAATCACCCTTTTATTGGTGAGTTTAAAGGTGGGATTGTCTCGGCAAATGAGCTTTTGATCAAACCAGAACCTGAAATATTTGAATTGCTTTGCCAGCGTTATCAACTGAAACCCGAAGAGTGTTTGTTTATTGATGATAATGCTCAAAATATCATCACGGCAAGTGAGTTAGGTTTTGAATCTGTTCAGTTTGTGCCGAATGAAGCTTGTGTACGTCAAATTATGGACAAACTTTAACTGGTTAATGGCATATTCAGGTCGATTGATTAAGAATAGTGATACTAACCCTGTAAATACTGCTCAATTGGCTATATTTGTTAAATAACAAAACAATAACTAATAATCAGGAGATTCTGTGAAAAAATTCGGACTACCAGCGATTGTCTTAGCGGCAATATGTACTGCCATCCCCTCTATTGCTCTTGCTAAAACTCAAGATGGCAAGTCTATTGTCGGTGAAGTAGAAACCATTCTGATCCATGAGCTCGATCTAGACTATAAAGCGCGTATTGATACCGGTGCGAAAACGACATCTATCCATGCTGTTGATATAAAGGTTTCAGGAAAAGACAGCGACAGTGATGACATGCGCGATCACTTAGGTGAAACAGTTGAGTTTACAACCTTTAACGAGCAAGGTGAAAAAGCGCGTTATAAAGGTAAAATTGTAAAAGTGAGCAAGATACGTAACGCACAAGGTGTTGAAAGACGCTATGCAGTTAAAATGGATTTAGGATGGAACGGTGAACATAAAACGGTTGCCGTTAATCTTCGCGATAGAAGCAAACTTGACTATAAACTACTAATTGGCCGAAACTGGCTAGAAGGTAACTACCTTGTAGATGTTGAAAAGTCAGATGATGACGATTAACTGAAAAAACGCCCACTAGGGTAATGCCGATCAGTTAGCGTAAATATGATCGGTTGAACGATCCTCCAGAGCTGTCAAAATCCAAGTGTAATTAATGC
>NZ_NOIF01000250.1 GCF_002265265.1 Photobacterium sanguinicancri | reverse complement strand
ACAATGAACAGTTTTGACTATTCATTTCACGAGTGCCCACACAGATTGCATGGTCAAATTGTTAAAGAACATACTGACTTCGTAGCGGGCTTAGCGCCTTGCTCCGTGTCAGTGAGGTCGTATTATAGAGACTTCGATCACATTGGCAAGGGGCATTTAGAGATAATTATGACATTTAGGTTTAAGCGCTCAACTATCGAACAATAAGCCTTGTTTTAGGTATTATTCACACCGTTACAGCGTTATTCTTTTCACTCTTATCATCAAAGCAGACTATTTCTATGCCAGATTCTATGCGTACCTTTAAAGGAAAAGCTCCAAAATTAGGTCTTAATACCTATATAGATGCGTCTGCCGTTATGACCGGTGAAATTTCACTTGGTGATGAATCAAGTATTTGGCCTTTAGTCGCCGCGCGAGGCGACGTTAATCATATATCGATTGGTCATCGCTCAAATATTCAAGATGGATCTGTACTCCATGTCAGCCGTGCTACTCATGATAACCCTAGTGGTCACCCTTTAATCATTGGTGATGATGTTACCGTTGGTCATAAAGCAATGCTGCATGGTTGCCATATTGGTGATCGAGTATTAGTCGGCATGGGAGCAATCATTTTAGATGGTGCCGTCATTCATAATGACATCATCATCGGAGCGGGGAGTTTAGTGCCGCCAGGTAAGATATTAGAGAGTGGCTTCCTTTATATAGGTAGCCCTATAAAACAAGCGCGCTCTTTAACGGATAAAGAACGCGCTTTCCTGTCTATCTCTGCTGATAACTATGTTCGCCTGAAAGATGACTACTTAGCTGAGATTAGCCAATAACAACAGAGCCATCAGGCTCAAAATCTTCATCTTCTATTTTTTCTTCGGCGAGATCTTCAAGGTCGAAGCGTAGATGTATAAATGCAGAAAGAATATCGGCTTCGTTAACCAAGGTACCTGCAGTCCGTTGTTGTAACCAGCCAAGCGATACCCAGCAATCAATCAATGCACCCGCTTGTTGCGCAGGGAAGCTTACCGCTTGGCGTTTTGCATCCCAAGTTTGAATATCAGCAAATAAAATATCTTGGTTCATGATTTTTGTTCTCTATTTATTATAATTGAAGCTGAAGTCTCAGTTCGCGTTGTACCTGCTTCGCACTAGGGCGCAAGCCTCGCCATAGCATAAAGCTTTCGGCAGCTTGGCCCACTAACATCCCAAGTCCATCAAGTGTTCTATGCGCGCCTAAATCTTTTGCCCATTGATTAAAGGTGGTGGTTTGCGTGCTATACACCATATCGTAGCAAGTCACTTGACTTGAAATCAGGCTATGGGGCAGGGAAGGTAATTGCCCGGATAACCCTGCAGACGTCGAGTTGATAATAATGTCGAATGTCAGGCCATCAAGTTCATCGATCGCTTGCGAAGCAATTGTGCCATATGAAGAAAAAAGGGCGGCTAATTGTTGCGCTTTGGCTTCAGTACGATTGGCCACAACCACTTCTGCTGGCTGCTGAGCTAATAAAGGGAGAATAACCCCACGCGCGGCACCACCAGCACCAACCAATAAAATACGTTTTCCCTTTAAAGGGACTTGATGCTGCAATAAGTCCTGAACTAATCCTTCACCATCGGTGTTATCACCAAGAATCACACCATCGTCAAGTTTCTTCAAAGTATTCACTGCGCCCGCTAAGCGTGCACGTTCAGTTAATTGCTGCGCATATTGGAAAGCTTCTTCTTTAAAGGGGGCTGTAATGTTACAGCCGCGACCACCCTGAGCAAAAAAACGATCCGCAGCCACAGTAAAACCATCTCTATCAGGTTGCTCAGCATGGTAAACCATGTCTTGCGCAGTTTGGCGAGCAAATAAGGTATGAATAAAAGGCGATTTGCTTTGAGTGATGGGATTACCAAAAACAACGTACTGATCCATGTGGGAAAGCTTCCAATAAATGAGGGGCGATCATTCGACCCTAACACTGCATCTATGGAAGCTCAAACAGTTCGTTTACCAAGATCGTGGTTTTAAATACTCTTGGTATAACTTGGCTTCTGCAGAATCCGCTTCTGGTTGGTAGCAATATTCCCAACGCGCTAATGGCGGCATTGACATTAAGATCGACTCGGTACGACCGCCACTTTGCAAACCAAATAAGGTGCCGCGATCATAAACTAAGTTAAATTCAACATAGCGACCACGTCGATAAAGCTGGAACTCACGCTCGCGTTCACCGAAGGGTAGGGCGTGACGCATTTTAACGATAGGGAGGTACGCATCAATGTAGCCATTACCGACAGCTTGCATGTAAGCAAAACTCTTCTCAAAACCCCATTCATTCAAATCATCGAAGAACAAGCCACCGACACCACGCGTTTCATCACGGTGGGGTAGATAGAAGTATTTATCACACCATGCTTTATGCTCAGCATACACCTGATCACCAAATGGTTGGCACAAGGTTTTTGCCGTATCATGCCAATGCTGGCAGTCTTCCTCAAAAGGATAGAATGGGGTTAAGTCAAAACCACCGCCAAACCACCATACCGGTGCTTCACCTTCCTTTTCAGCAATAAAAAATCGAACGTTTGCATGTGAAGTCGGTACATACGGGTTATTTGGGTGGATAACCAATGACACGCCCATAGCTTCAAAGCTACGACCTGCTAATTCTGGGCGATGTGCAGTCGCAGAGGCTGGCATTTTAGTCCCAAATACATGAGAGAAATTCACGCCCCCTTGCTCGAAGACTGCCCCTCCTCGCATCACTCGACTACGACCACCGCCACCTTGTTCACGCTGCCATTCGTCTTGCTCAAAGGTCGCTTGACCATCTTGCGCTTCAATCGCCCGACAAATTCGGTCTTGAAGATCGAGTAAAAAGGCTTTAACTGCGGCTTTATCTACTGTTTGCATGCTCTCTATCCTTGGCGAAAAACATTACCTGTGATTGCATCACGAATTTCAGATGGGTTATCACGACCACCTGTTTCCCCCTGCAAAATAGCAGGTAAACAATGACCGAGTTGTAATTCAACTTCGGCAGCTGTTCGTCCCGGCTCTTGGCCTGACAGATTAGCGCTGGTTGAAGTGATGGGTTTACCAAATTCTCGGCATAATTGTTGAACCAACGGGTGATCCGTTACTCGAACAGCAATTGTTGAAAATTGCCCTGTCAAATAACTAGGCACGCTCGCTTTGGTAGGCATAACCCAAGTCACAGGTCCCGGCCATGTCGCTTTAATTTTCTGACGCTGAGCTGGTGATAACTGGCTATCATCAATGTAAGGCAACAGCTGGTCATAATCTGCGGCTATTAAAATCAGACCTTTTTCTATTGGACGTTGCTTAATATCGAGCAATTTCATAACTGCTGGCTCATTGTCGGGGTCACAGCCCACGCCAAAGACAGCTTCAGTCGGGTAGGCGATAACCTCTCCCTGTTGCAGTGCGGTGATCACTTGCGCAAAATTTTCCACGTCACCCTCATTATTATTTAGCTGATTATCATTTAACTTCCTATTTACTAGTTTACCCACTCTGAGCAAGCAACTCCATGACGGTAATACAATGAGACAAATACACCGACGCAAACGTTTTCCTTCGTTTAAAATCACCGTATAATGCGGCCAACACGTATTATTTGCGACGTTTTAAGTTATCAACAGGAGATCGGAATGAAAGTTGGAATTATCATGGGTTCGAAATCTGACTGGCCAACCATGCAACATGCCGCTGAAATGCTAGATCGCTTCAATGTGCCTTATGAAACAAAAGTAGTTTCTGCTCACCGTACTCCTCAACTTCTTGCTGATTACGCCAACAGTGCTAAAGAACGCGGGATCAAAGTCATCATCGCAGGCGCAGGCGGAGCCGCTCATCTTCCTGGAATGGCTGCGGCATTTACCAGCCTACCTGTACTTGGTGTTCCCGTGCAATCACGCGCTCTGAAGGGCATGGACTCATTACTGTCTATCGTTCAAATGCCAAAAGGTATTGCGGTTGGTACCTTAGCCATTGGTGAAGCAGGCGCCGCAAATGCCGGCATTTTGGCCGCACAAATCATTGGCACGCACGATGAAGAAGTGATGGCAAAAGTAGAAGCGTTCCGCAGCGAACAAACCGAAACCGTTCTTGCGAATCCAAACCCAGCAGAGGACTAAACACATGCACGTACTGGTTTTAGGCGCAGGTCAGCTCGCTCGTATGATGTCATTAGCAGGTGCTCCACTGAATATTGAGATCTCTGCGTTTGATGTGGGCAGTGAAAATATCGTTCACCCACTAACGCAAGTGGTGATAGGCCAAGGATTAGAAGCAGCCATTGCGCGTGCCGATGTCATCACTGCTGAGTTTGAGCATATCCCGCACCATATCCTTGATGTGTGTGAGCAAAGTGGTAAGTTCCTGCCAACCACTGATGCGATTAAAGCCGGAGGCGATCGCCGAATAGAAAAAGCATTACTTGATAGTGCAAAAGTGCGCAATGCCAAATATTACGTTATCAATAACCGTGCCGATTTTGATGCTGCAGTCCAACATGTAGGCCTGCCTATGGTATTAAAAAGTGCGCTTGGTGGTTACGATGGCAAAGGACAGTGGCGTTTAAAAGATCCCGCTCAGATGGATACCATGTGGGATGAAATGGCACAGTGCATTGGCGCGACACCAACTCAAGCTATTGTCGCTGAAGAATTTGTACCCTTTAATCGCGAAGTATCACTGGTTGGTGCACGTGGCAAAGATGGCTCTATTTCCGTCTATCCACTCGCGGAAAATGTGCATACCAATGGTGTATTAAGTCTATCGACTGCAATTAACGAAGAAGCACTACAAGCACAAGCAAAGCACATGTTTACCGCTGTCGCTAAGAGCCTTGATTATGTCGGCGTATTAGCCCTTGAGTTTTTTGACCTTGATGGTGAGCTACTGGTTAATGAAATTGCCCCTCGTGTTCATAACTCAGGCCACTGGACGCAGCAAGGTGCTGAAACCTGTCAATTTGAAAACCATTTACGTGCCGTTTGTGGCTTACCCCTGGGGAGCACAGACTTGATTCGGCCAACGGCAATGATCAATATTTTAGGTGAAGATACTTTACCTAAAAGCGTGCTGACCGAAGCAGGTTGCCATGTTCACTGGTACGGCAAAGAAAAGCGAGCGGGGCGAAAAATGGGACATATCAATGTGTGTGCCCCTACACCCGAAGCGCTAGTTAATAAGTTACAAGCTCTCAGCCAACAGCTAGATAGCACTGCCTTTCCAGCACTATCGCTTTAAATAAAAAAGACGAGCACTCTGTCTCGCCCTAATCGAGTAGGAGGAGGCCTCACGGCCTCCGTCCTCTCACACCACCGTACAAGCGTGGGTCGCATACGGCGGTTCCA
>NZ_NOIF01000249.1 GCF_002265265.1 Photobacterium sanguinicancri | reverse complement strand
TTTCCATACGGCTAACCTCAGTAATTTAGTAGATTTATCTAAAGTATAGTTCACCCACTTAAATACTGAACAGAGCCGTACAAAAATGTAAAGGGGAGTTAATTGGCTCGTGCTAGCCTTTAAATCCTTTGCCTACCACATAGACTTCTCGAGAACGTGGACGTGAAGCTGAAGGCTTACGAATAATGACTTTGTTAAAAGAAGTTCGAACATCTTTCACATACTCTTCGTACCCAACGCCTTGGAAAACTTTAGCACAAAAGTTACCGCCCGGTTTTAGGACATTACGCGCCATATCTAACGCCAACTCAACCAGATAAATTGAGCTGTATTGGTCAGTCGTTTTTACGCCACTCAAGTTAGGTGCCATATCCGAAATCACCACATCAACCCCTTTGCCATCTATGGTTTCCACGATACGCTCATACACAGCTTCATCAGTGAAATCGCCCTGAATAAAGGTGACGTCCATTAGGCTATCCATAGGTAAAATATCAGAGGCAATCACCTTGCCATTATCCCCAACGATCGGAGCGACAATCTGTGACCAACCGCCCGGTGCCGAACCAAGGTCCATAGCGATATCTCCCGGCTTGATAAGCTGATCTTTTTCGTTAATTTCAATCAACTTATAGCTTGCTCGTGATCGATAACCATCGACTTGAGCTTTTTTTACATAAGGATCGTTAACGTGTTCATCGAGCCATTTCTTACTGGTTTTTGAACGTGCCATAGGTTGTTCGCCGTGCTGGTAAAATATAGGAGCGCTATTGTAATCATGTCCCGTTGTTTTGCAAATATCTCCTGACTTCCAGTGGTGACATTTTGCCAAACAAAAGAGTACAATCCCTGCGAAAACTTGGTAAGGCACAATATATTAAACTGGACCATCTATGAAATTGGATAATGCAAAGAAGCTGCATCAAAAAAAATATCGTGAGCAGTTTGGCCACTATTTAGTTGAAGGGGAGCACCTGATCCTCGAACTGGATAAAGCAGCACTGGCTCAGCCCTATCTAAAAAACACCATTTTATATGTGACTAATGAGTATCAAGCATGGGCACAGCAGCTCAATCACTCTTACACGATCATTGAGATTAATAAAAACCAGATGGCTGGACTGAGTGATACCAAAACACCACAAGGTATCATCGCCTGCGTTCCTTTACCGACTCAAACAGAGAGATCACCTCTGCAAGACGGTGAGCGCTGTATCTACTTACATGAGGTACAAGACCCCGGTAACCTGGGCACTATTTTGCGTAGCCTAGCGTGGTTTGGGCACTTTCGCTTGTTATTAAGTAACAACAGTGTCGATCCCTACAATCCAAAAGTAGTGCGCTCTAGCATGGGAGCCATTTTTCACTTGCCTCTAGAGCAAGGTGTTGAACTTACTGAGTTAAATCAGCGTTTTAAGCGTTTTGCTTATCTTGATATGCAGGGTGATAAAGTTAACACGCCACAATTTTCCGACTATGATTGTTACCTATTTGGTAACGAAGCTCGTGGCGTACCAAAACAAGCCTTAGCTGATTGTAACGCGCAGCCTTTTACTATCTCAGGTAGCGGTAAGATTGATTCATTAAACTTGGCTAGCGCTGTTAATATATGCGCTTATCAGTTGTCGATCTAAACGTACTATTACAACTGGTCATAAGTTGATTTCCCCCTATAAGAGTTAATATCAAAAACCAGACTTAACAGCAGAGTTTACTTGTTTGAAGCTATATCGGCTTCTCTCCGAGTTCAGATTATCAGCCTCCCCAAAGGAGGCCAAATTGAGTCTCCACTACACGTAGCACTCCGCCATATTCAGAAAGCCTCGACAGAAATGTCGAGGCTTTCGTCGTTTTTTTGGAGGGGTCATTCTCCCACTCTCATGAAATACGCACCACATTAAATACTTAGACGTTATCTTCGAAAAGTTGCCAAGAATGTTTAAGACTTATTGGTAAATATCAATTTATAGCGTTTTCATATAAGCACTTGGGGTTAAACCAAACTTTCGCTTAAAGCGCTGACTAAATCTTTCTTCGGATTGATAACCACATAATTGCGATAACAATGCGACGCTACATTGTTCATTTTGCATCAGGTATAACGCATGATTTAGCCTTACCTCTGCCAGCAATTCGCGATACTGCATCCCTTCATGCTTCAACTTGCGTATTAAGGTGGCACGGCTCATCGCAAAGTGCTCAGCAGCAGATTCTAGCGGATGTTCTTCTCCTGGGGAGTGTGATAAATACTGGCTTAACTTATGACTAAAGCACGTATTAGCACTGGGAAATAACAAATGTAATACTCCCCTCTCAGCCAGTTGTTGATAGAGCCCCATCACCAAAAATGTTTGCGTTTCTTTGCTTAATTGACTTAATTCAAACGAAAACAATGCATCTAATGTCGATTGCAAAGCACGATCAGTATTGATCATAGGTGCATCTAGATCGCTTGCTATTGATTGGCTCAGCGTCAGCATAGCTTCAGTCGGCGCACAGTGAAAACTAAAGACTCTAGAAAGAAAGTGTCCTTTTTGGGGCAGGTTTTCAAAGCTTAAGCAAGCCGATGCTTCACACAATAAAAGTTGAGATGGAGAGAGCGCAATCGTCGACTCTTTCCAATATAACTGCTTACTGCCCGAAATAATTTGGATAATACTTGGGGAGTGAATCCTAACATTGCGCAACTGCTGGAGCTGTTCAGCCCTAAATATAGTGACTTGGTATTGGTTATTCATCACTTCCCCTGATGTTTCATATCTAAGTTTAACGCGTATAAGTCGCAGTTAAGGTCACTTTATCCAGTGCCATGCTGTTCAACGTAAATCCTGCAACGGCAGCCGATGTATCTTCATTCAAATTTAACTTTTCTGTCGGTAGTGCCCAAACCGTAAATTGATAGCGATGCATGCCATCATTTTCTGGCGGACAAACACCACCAAACCCGACAGTACCGTAATCAATCCGTAGATTTTGGCCCCCCAATTTTTCAATGTTCACACCACGGGGTAGCTCACTCACCGAGGCGGGAATATTAATCGCAACCCAATGCCAAAAACCACTGCCAGTAGGCGCATCAGGATCAAACGCTGTAATGGCAAAGCTTTTCGTCCCTTCTGGGGCATCTTTCCACATTAATTGCGGTGACAGATTACCGCCATCACACCCCCAGCCTTTATATTCAAAAGTCTTAGCCATTGGATGACCTTCTTGAATATCTTTACTGCTAACTTCGAATGCATACACTGGCGCTACAAGGGCAAATATGCTGAGTGCGAGAACCGGTTTAATCAAAAATTTCATGATGGAGTCCTTCGTTGTTTAAGAGAGGTAAACCACTTCGAGGTATGTCACTTTAAGGTATAGCGCTTCGAAAGTGTTGAGTTCGAAATAAGTATATTCGCTCCAAACGACAACCACCCACCATTAAGTATCACAAGACGCGACCGATACTTAATTTTTGATACTTTATGTAAATACTCATTGACGCTTCATAAAACGAGCAGTGCTTTTTGCCATGAGTTGCTGTTCAACATAAATTCCTGCTTCAACTTTATAGAGTGTTAAACAAGACGATTTTATTTCACCTCGAATAAGCATTTCTGCATTAAGGGGAATTTCTGCAAGATAACGAATATTCATATCGCCAGTAACAGCTTCAATTCCTTGATTAAATATCGCTTGGCACATACCAGCATCTAACAATGATGCGATAAAGCCACCATGTAAAATACCTTGATAGCCCTGTTGATGGATGCTGCCTTTTGCTTTGCTCCAAACAGCCCCTTGTTGATCATTGTAAAAATCGAGTTTTAGGCCAAAAGTTGGCTCAGTACCACACAACATACAATGTTGATGACTTTGGTGTTTAGCCACTTTCTCGACTAAACGTATCGCGTTAAATGACTCGCACTTATCTATATCTGCTTGTAACAAGCTTTTGTTTGGGTTATCCATTTTCCACTCTTTCTGCTCAATACCCATCATGGTATAGCGCATTTATACGCCTAGTTATTGGCATATGCCATAAACCATACCCTATATCGAGTGGAATCTAATTTTGCGGCTAACCGCCTTTCGCAATTAATTGATTTAAAGAAGAGAATACGAAACTCACTGATCTGCTTTTCAGCATATTGTTGCCATCAATAACGACCAATATGGAATGGAACAGCAAAGCCGCTAGCTTTTACCCTAGCGGCTTATTTTTGCTTACTTAGCACTATTTTTACTATCAACACTGTGGCTGCATTTAAGCAAATCTAAACTACTGCGCTTTGACCATAGGTAAAATACGGTAACCATCGATACGCACCATATCACTCGGTTGATAATGACGGATACCTAAGTTAAACACACCTGATTCATTGGCTGTTTCAATGTTATTAGGGGCATCAGCACCACAACCAAAACTCACAGTATAAGTACCGTCTTTATTGACTGTCGCGGTATTAGAACTAACGTTCGCAACATCATTAAACATGAAGCCAGATTTGTTATAAACAGTAATAGACCAGAACGCTTTATCTTCGGGGTCTTTAAACGTCGCTTGGTGACACTGTTCTGCTGGGTAGTTACCTGAAACTTCATAGATATTATCTATCATTTGTGCGCCCCCCCAACCGATCGCAGCCCCTACTTCATACTTTTCTTGCGTAAATAACTTACTCGATTCATCATCAAAGCCTGTAAACATACCCGTTAATGCATTGCTGCCATCACGTTCATTTAGCATCGGCATTTTAGCTTTCAACTCATCTTCAACCCGTTTGAAAGATGCTTCGTTTACCGGTTCGGATGTAAACAGCTTCGCGCTATTGGCATTGATCTGCATTTTATCTTGATACATCGCTGCTTCTTTTTCAGTAAACGTCGCATCAAGACGAATAACCAAATACAGGTGATCACCAGTATGAGTAGACAACTCGAATGTACCACCACCGTAGTACATTGGTTGAATGCGATGGTCTTCTGTTACAGGCTGAACCGATATGTACTTGCCTTCAGGAAGTTCAGGCATAGTGACGGTTGCCCCTTTTGATACATCAACCACAGCCATCGAGTAATAGGTATCACGATTCATTCGAACCACAGGTTGCTCATCAGTGGGAGTTAGTTGGCGTTTATGCAGAAACTTATTTACCCCCACCAAATCTTGATTCTTAAGGATCTGATGAGATGTCTCATCTGTTGGGTAAGTACCTGGCGTTACAACCGAACCATCAGCCGTAAAAAAGGTATCCAAACTATTTGCTGGTTGCGCAGCAGATACACAACTAGCGGCAAAAACAGTACTCAATAAAACACTTTTAGTGATTTGAGATAATTTCATCTTATAGCTCCTCAGCTGACAATCTATTCTTAAGGTTTGAGCAAATAATATACAGAACTCATTATTAATAAA
>NZ_NOIF01000248.1 GCF_002265265.1 Photobacterium sanguinicancri | reverse complement strand
TACAACTTACATATTGAAAAATAATAATTATCCGAAAATGAAAGTGTGCATCGCTAGCTCACTGTGTTTTTAAGGAATAAGGTTCATTCATGAAAAAGCAATTTCTGGCAGCAATTTTACCGTTCTTAGTATCCTTCTCCGCAGCAGCAGAAAACACGGCAATCGACAGCGATGCTGCAAACAATGAGAGTCTACATTCAGCATTGGCTAACACTGATGTTTCAGGTTTTCGAGTAGGTGCGGGCGTACTAAACCACGATTCAGATGATCTGCTCGATGACGCGACAGGCTATGTCATTGAGGCGGGTTACGACATTAACAAAATTTTTGGTGTATCAGGTCGTTATTCAAATGCTACCTTCGATAATGATAATACCCAGAATCCATCAAAACTTCCGGGTGATGTTGAAATTTCAACATTTGGACTCTACACCGATATTGGCTATACCCTAATTGGGCGGAATAACTTTACAATAAAACCGTACGGCCTACTGGGTGTTGAACGTATCGCCGTTTCTACCGATTTAGGCAATGAGCGTTTTGATGACAGCGAATATGCCTTTGCAATTGGTACAGGTGTAAGAGCGACATTCAACAAACATTTCGTACTTGCAGCTGAGTACAAATTCTCGTCGGTCGACGTACCTGAATATAACGACCTGGATCTGGATACTTTCTCGTTAATCGTCAATTACAAGTTCTAATCAACACGTAAACTACATGCCTAATGAGTCTTCGTTGGGCATCTTCTTGTTTCAGTTTGTCACTCTAAACTCAACGTACTCGATACACAGTCATAGAGATAACCACATATAGCCCTATCTTCATTTAGCATCTACTCTATGCTTTCGTGTAGAATTGCACGCTTAACGCTTAAGAGAACGATTAAAATGCCACGAGTTAGTCAGGAAGTTGCGGCGCAGACCCGCCAAAAAATCATTGATGCTTCTTTTTCGTTATTAGTTGAGTACGGTAACGATGCATTAACTTTTACGAAAATAGCCCAAGCGGCAAAAGTCAGTCGTTCTGGTATCAATGCGCACTTTAAAAAGAAGTCTGAACTGTTAGATGCCCTCAAGCCCATGCTAAAAAAAGTGATCACCGATAAGCTTGATTTCACGAGTGGGAAAAAATTCTTTGAAAGCTGGAAGGATGCCATCGATAACGACAGCTATTTTCGTAATGTTATCGCACATGCGAATGCACTGTGTAATGAACAAGAAGGCGTTGCGGGACTGATTGAGCTTATTGGTGGGGATGATGAAAACCCTGAAGATCATATTTTAATGGCTATCGGTTATGCCGTTATTCACTGTGCAAAATCTGGCAATAAATCAACATGCTGTAAATAACACTACCAATGTAACACCGCGCATAGTACACAGGATCCAACTTAAATTGGCGCTACCGTGTGTAAATTAATCACTTTATACCTTTATATTTTTTATCCATGACAACTTATACCTCACCTGCTAGCCAAGACCTCTTTACAGCGATAAATCTACGCTTAAGCTTCATGAAAGCGGTGGCCTTATATAAGGCGACGCATCATCAACCAATTGAAGATCCTTTACGAGAAGAAATCGTATTAAATAAAGCCAAAGCAGAAGCAATAGAGAAAGGATTAAACCCTGAGCAATTGGAATCTTTCTTTAAAGCACAAATTGCGGTTGCAAAGGCAATTCAATACCGACACCGAGCCGATTGGTTATCACTGCCTTCCAGCAGTTTACCACGAGATCTTCAGAACGATATTCACCCAACACTCATTACTTTAGGTTCATCAATAACAGAGCATATTGCTGACTATATAAGAGAGAATAGGGCTCTGACATCGAGCGATTTTGATGCTTTTAATCAAACGATCACCACAAAACATGTGACAGACCGCGACAAACAGCTACTTTTCATGGCACTAGTGGCAATCAAAAATAACGATTAATCACGCGCTCAACTAGGTTCAGGATAAATAATAAATCAGTAACCCAAGCGATTTACAGTGTGAATTTTCGCCCCCCCCCTATCCTATAAATGAAAAAACCCAGCCTAAATAAACAGGCTGGGCAAAAAGAAAAGACTCAGTGGTTGCTACGTATTACCAGTAAACACGTGCACCGATTGCGTAGCGACTCTCACCATCTGTTGATGCGATGCCAACGAAAGAATCAGATGCTTTGTTAGTGAAACCTAAAGTATCACCGTCTGCATAGCTGTATTCTGCATATACGCGTGCCCAGCTATTAAAGTGGTAATCAGAACCAAGGTAGAAGTTTTTACCTTTACCGTCAGCTACCGTACTGTCTTCTGCTTCTTGAGTCACATATTCAAAACCAGTGTATGCCGTTGCATTATCAGCCCAACCGTAAGTTGCACCTAAGCTATATGCATTTTCTTTGATTTTGTCTGACGTGTCTTTTTCATCAAGTGTCGCGTTGTAGTAAGTAAAGCCAATCAGCGCAGCACCAAATGTGTATTCAACTGTACCTTCAAAATACGTGTTCTGTAGGTCATGTTTAGTTTTTGATTTATCTGCAAGTGTCACTTCAAACGTTTTATCGCGGTTTTGACCACCACCGACGTGTAAGTTAAAGCCTGCAACACTGGTACCTGCGTATAGCTCTGCTAGCTCTTGGTTTGAATCATCTTGATCAAGACCATAGTTGGCAGCAACCCAAAAGCTTTCGCCTTCGTAGTTATATTTGATTAGCGAGTCGTGACGAGCGCCAGATAAGGTTGCGTGACGAAGACCAGTACCACCGAAGAAGTAAGAGTAATCAGCACCCCATACATCATCTGATACAACCCATTGGCGACCAAAAGAGAATTTACCAAAATCTGTTGCTACACCTGCAATGTGTAGACGGTTTTTCATTACGTAGTCGCCTTTGCCTTGAAGGCCAAATTCAACCTTACCAAATACATCAACGCCTTCAGCGATTGTGTATTGTGCAGCAACACCTGCACGAGAAGAACCAGCACCAAGGGTGACTTCTTTATCTTCACTTTTTTTCAATTCGGTACGTAGTTGACCGTAAAAGTCGACGGATCCTTCGTCTGACTTATAAATTTCTGCCGCTGACGCCATGTTAGCCACAAGAAGAGAAGGGATTGCTACTGCTAATAGTGTTTTTTTCATCATACGATCCTGTATTATTATTTTCCTTAATTGCACATTCTTTCCTGAATCTGCTGACAAAAAACTAACAGGAAAAAAATGCTGAGACAACAGCCAATCGCACAACAAAATCACAAAACTTTAACAAAACAAGATATAAACTGAATGGAACCACCACATACATTGAAACTTAACCGCCATGTTTTATTCAACAAAGCAGAGTAATAAACGACCACCAAAAACAACATTTATAGCACGAACCCCCACAACACAAGACCTCAACCAAGCACATAAAAAACCAACAACAAGAATAAACAACCAGTAAAACATGTATATTGATGCACTTAACTCCGATTACTTTTTATAAAATAACTCGCACCACTTATGCTTTTTTGTTCTAGATAATTAACAAAGTTTTTGAACTTTTTTGTTTTGGTTAAACTACATGCATAGATACTTATGCAGGCAATATTCCTATTAAGCTTATATCCCCTATGTTCATTGCCACTGCAGCACATGATTAGCCCTAGCGACAATCTCGACAGGGATCACATTTGCATTGCAAGTAGCCACTTTACTGGTATAACATCAAACAAATTTTAATGATGGCGATATGAACTTATATCGTTATTACGACAATATATGAAAACAATAAAGGCTAAATGATGACAACGATTCAACGTGAACAAACTAACCAACGCATGAGCAAAATTGTTAAACATGGCGATACTGTTTATTTATGTGGTCAAGTCGGTATTGCGGGTGAAAGCGTTGCAGACCAAACAAAAGAAGCTCTTCGTCGTGTGGAAGCATTATTAAATGAAGCAGGCAGTGATAAACACCACATGCTGCAAGTTTTAGTTTGGCTTGCGGATATGGCTGATTTCCAAGAAATGAATGAAGTATGGGACAACTGGATGCCAGAAGGCGATGCACCAGCGCGCGCTTGTGGTGAAGCTAAATTAGCTCGTCCTGAGCTAAAAGTTGAATTAATTGTTACTGCGGCGCTAAAAGACACGCAATAAGCAATTTATAGTTACCGAAGAGACATTCGTGGCTTTTTGTCACAACAACTCCTTGATAGCTTCCTACAAAAATGCCGCTGATAAATCAGCGGCATTTTTAGTACTGAATACAATTTAGCAAATGAGAGTTACTCTACCTGTTGTTCTGGCAAAAATAAGGTCTTAGTTAACCTAGCAAGGTTGTAAGCATCAACATAACCAGAATGTTGGCGCCCTTCCCATTCAACGCCCGCCATTTCCATTGCTGCACGCTGACCACAACGTTTTTTCTTTACGTGTCTCTGCATGCGAAACAAGGTTGCAATATTTAAGAATTCTTCGAATGGAACTTTAAGCCCTTTCGCTTCACACTCAGCACGTAAAATACGATCGTCATGGCCCCAAGCAGCATAAATTTTATGACGCCCGCCAAATTTTTGTTCTATCGATTTCAAAATAGAGCCTAACGGCTTACCATTTTTTGCAATAACTTCAGGCTTAATGCCCGTCAGTTCTGTACAAAAATAAGACACTTCATCTTGCTCTGGCAATACATAATGTTGAGCTCGGCGAACAATCTCACCACTCTGGAGATCTAATTCAGCGACACCGATCTCAATGATTTCACCTGTCCGAGCTTTGCGCTCATCATCCCAGCAACACATTTCGAGGTCAAAACAGACGATTCGGGTATAATTCATTATCTTTCCAGCATGGAGCACCTAACAGTCGCCTAGGATACCATTTTCTGGATTTAACATCAGCCTATCGATGCGAATCATGTCTGTGAGAGAGCCTCAGGACATGGTGATTATAATCTTTCATCTTTAATACAATGTAACCCATAGACAGCGTTGATCTGGCTTGATGCCCTCGTGACCGCCATGTTATAGCATGCGTCTTTTCTTTCAAATTCTATGTACAGCTCTCCACATATCACTCCTATCGTTACGTCATCACAACCATATTCAATTAAGGCTTCAGAAATTCTTATCAACTCCTGATCCGTATTCTCATTACAATTAGCCGCGATGATTTGGAACCTATACGTATCATATTCATCATCATCGACTATCATCGTTTTTCCAGAAACAAGCTCAATCGATCTTATGAACAGACTTGGATCACCATTTAGGAACATTGTGTGGAAGTAGCCATCAATAATCAGTGAGTATTCACAGCGTGAATCATCATATACAAGATTATAATCAGTTAAATCTTCATAGCACCTAATGAGCTTTTGACATTCTGATATTGATATAGAAAAAGTATCTAATATATTGCTACGTTTTACTTTTCCGTACTTTTTAATCATTGATTCA
>NZ_NOIF01000247.1 GCF_002265265.1 Photobacterium sanguinicancri | reverse complement strand
AATAAAAACAGTACAATAAAAAGCCGCATAGTGACCCTATGCGGCTTCGTTGTATTTATAATGCTGGTATCTACTCGTTATCTTGCTTCATTAAAAGCAAATCACTTTATCGGCCTGCAGTGTCCACATAGACAAATCGTCCAGCGTACCAATTTCAGCACCTTCTATCAGTGGAAGCTCGCTGATCCCTCTAGCGTTACAACAAGTTTTGCAGAGCTTCACTTCCGCACCTTGTGCGATTAGGATTTCCAACATTTGTTGAACGTGATACCCCTCACCTGGGGCCTGTTTTGGTAGCGCACAACTCACCGAGTCTGACATCAAAAAAACGTTGATTTTCGTCTCAATTTCTTGCTCATTGAGGTTAATTGCCAGTCTTAAACCATTAAACGAACGCTCTGAACCGTATGGCGCATCATTTAATACAAATAGCAATGTTTGTTCATTTCCCATTATTCTAAAGTCCTTCTGAATGCACATATTGGTGATATTTAATATCTTTAACGAAGGTGTTCTTGGCTATTGTACCTGTATTGTTTATCGCAAAACTTGCAATGCATCAAACAGCTTAAATGGAAGATATTACTATTCAGTGCTTAGCTTTACAAAATAACAAGTTATTACTCGATAATACTTAGCTAGCCAATTTACTTTTCCTGTCATCTATCCTTTAAAATACGAGACAAGCCATAAAAACGCACCGCCAGAAGGATTATAATTAAGGCGTAGCATTGTGCCGATTAAATATCATCAAGGAATATCATGAGAGCTGATAGATTAGAGATCATTACTAACAACCCAAGTATAAAAGTTGATAACAGTGCGATAACGATTATTCGTAAGAATACGGTTAATGATGTTTTAACTTTCACAAGGGACCAAGTCCACCTCGGGTATAAAGTTGTTTCACACCCTCTTGCTGGTAGTGTTAAACCACACGAAACACCTTATCGAAGCATTGTCATTTACCGCGATAATAATTTAGACATGGACTCACTTAATACTATTGAACAAACAATAGAAAGATACCAAGTACTCTGTAAGGCTAAGCCTGAATTTCTCAACCTTACCAGTGAAGATATTGAACAAGACTTCCCGAAAAAGCAAAGTTCAGACTTTCAATTTATAGACTGCCAGTTAATTAAGTCATGCCTGAGCGCTATCAACGCCAGCCTATAAATTATTAACACGCCACTCTCATACCCAAGTTAGTTTTATACGCTTGGGTATTTTTATTCCCGTTAATAACAATCGATGCTAATAAAAAAGCCAGCTGTTAGACAGCTGGCTTCTTTTTTAGCGTGTATTAAATCTAAAATACAGTTTGTTCATCAATCTTGGTTTGTAGTGCGATTACCGCTTTTTCTACCAATTGACGACGCGTGAATTTCTCTTCGCGTGGCTGCATTTTTGGATCACCCAGTGGATGAGGGATCGCAATAGTTGGAATAATACGGTTTGCACCTACTGTTTTAGAGATAGGAACAACAGTCGCCATATGAACTACAGGCATTACTTTTTCAATTTCTTTAACCATCGTTGCGCCGCAACGTGTGCAAGTGCCTCAAGTGGAGGTGAATATTGCTGCGGTTACACCAGCTTTCTGTAGCTTCATCGCAATCTCTGCACCATATTCTTTCGCTTTCGCTACCGCAGTACCGTTACCGACTGTGGTGTAGAAAATGTCGTGCAGACTACCGATCACGCCTTCGCGTTCCATGTCACGTAGTACATCAACTGGCAGTACGCGGTTCGGGTCTTGGTTACAAGCAACTGGGTCATAACCACCGTGCGCGGTTTCATGGCTTGCTTCGGTAAGTGTTTCTAGCCCTTCAATGCTGTACTCACCGTACTTAGATGCACTTGATGACTCGATGTGGTCTGGGTTACCTTTTGGTACAACACCACCAGAGGTCACTAAAGCAATCTTTGCGGTGCTCATCATCTCAACAGGTGGCTGAGGATCAACACGGTCGAATACTGGCATTGGATATTCAGTTGTAAACTCGCCAGCTAATTTGTTAATCAGCAAGTCAACAGCACGTTCAGAACCACGTTTGTCAGCAAAGAAGTTCACACGAATTCCGCGTGGCATGTAGCCAGCTTCTTCAGGCGAACCAAGCTCACCGTTAGTTTCGATGTAGCGGTTAACCAAGCCAACCATTGCAGGTACAGCTTTACGCATACTTGCAGCACTGTTTCCTGTCTCTACCATGTAAGCGTATTGACGGAATAATTCGTAACCAGGGTTTTCAACGTACATACCAGAAATGGTTGTGATACCCATTTTATGCGCCACTTTCGCGACTGTACCACAAGCCATACCGTAGCGACCGGCGTTAAACGCAGGGCCTGCAATAATAAGATCTGGCTGAACTTGCGCAAGGATCTCTTCCAAGCTGTGGCAGCATAAGCTTTCATTTTCGTTGAAGTATGAATCGCCACAAATAATAGTGTGGGAGATCTCAGCTTTGTCTTTCAGCATAGTGCCAAATTGCGCACCAACACCGACAGTGCCTTCAACCACTTCCATTGGAATGTGAGCCATTTCTTCACCACCCTTTTGGGCAAAGAACTGGTTGAGATAATAAACGACTTTCAATGTCATGTGTGTATCCTCGCTTAGCTGGCTTTTGTAGTGAGCTTATGGAAACCAAGCTCACAAGTTGCACCGATGATGGCTTGAAGTTCAACCGTGATTGAACCATCGTCATGCAAGCTGCCGTTGAAACCACCCGCAACAACATCTGCGTAGCGGTCATAACCGATTACTTTATCCATCGCTGGTAGCGTCACTAACTGGTTAGCATTACCGTTGGTAACCACAGCGTCTGCGCTCTTATGAGAATCCGCTAGCGATTGGCTTTCACCGTTTTGACCTGCGTATTCATCCGTCAGCAAAACAGTTTGAATGCCTGCTGCTTCAAGTTTTGAACAGTTCATGATTAAGTCAGCATCTGGGTTACCAAAGCCTTCTTCACTCACGATTGCAGCATCCCAACCCATTTGCTTCGCAAGTTTCACAACGAAGTTAGATGAACGCTCTTTATCACGCAGTGTGACGTTTTCATTAGTAACGATAACGCCCATGAAGTTGTACTTAGAACCGTGGTGACGGTATAAATCATAAATGACAGGGCTATTTTGGTGGATATAACTAGTGTTCTTGTCACAAGCAGATACACAGTTACCACTAATAATCGCACCATCCATCACTTCTGTTGGGTACATCAGTGTTGGAAGAATACCTTTAACATCAACACCATAATAATAAGTGTCATGCAATAGGCCTTGGCTTTGCAGCATATATACGTAACCTACTTTTGGTAAGTTAGGGTACTCAGCTGCTTGCTCTAGCAGTGGCTTAGTCTCGTAAGTTTGAATTTCGTCTGGCTCAATATCTCGCGCCAATTCACCAATCCAACGACCCGCTTCTAAGCCAACCATACGTACCAAACCTTCATGGTCGTATTGGTTACAGCTTTCATCAACTTCACATTGAATAACAAGATTCAAGGTTGATGAGAACGGAGTGTAATCCGCACCCGGACCACTCATATCGACGATGCCTTCTTGGAAACCAACGATTTCACCCGTTGTTACCACCGCCATACCTTTTAAGACATGGGTACGGCCTTCGCCAACCATCTCTTCTTCACCCAAATGTCGCCCAGGGAAAATATTACCGCCACCGCTTACTTTTACGCGAGGTTCAATGGCATCCTTTACTGGCATGATACGAATACTATCGCCGGGTTTAGCGATAGACAGCTCGATTGAGCGGATACGGTGATCCAATTCAGACAAATGGCCAATTAAAGCCTGCTGATCAATAACCACAGTGTTTTCTTTCACTTCGCTTACTGGGCCAAATGCCAGATCACGAACATGGATGTTGCCTAGTTCGAGTTTCATGTGTTTCTCCAAACAAGCGTCAGTTGGGAGGATTTTTCTAGGAAGGTGAACGATTTAGCAAGGTAACCAGCTTCAACAGAAGCTGGTCCACCTGATTAAACCGAATCCTAACTAACCTTTAAGCCAGTTCCTTCTTCGGCAAACCCGACAACCCAACAGGGTTCTTCATTACAGCTAAATTCTGTTAGTAACGCGTCCAAACAATCTCTTGGTACAGCAGCAAGTAGCCCGCCGGATGTTTCCGGGCAGCACAACTTACGCTGCCAACTTTCATCAAGGGCTTCTGCAAAGTCGATTTCATCGCGGTAAGCGTCGAGATTACGTTTAGCACCGCCAGGAAATAATCCTTGGGCTGCGTAATCTTCGGCTTCAGGCAAGAAAGGAACTTGTTCAGCCTTGAAGTGCATACAAATGTTACTTTTTTCAGCCATTTCATGGGCATGGCCCAATAAGGAATAACCTGTCACATCTGTACATGCTCGCACTGGATAGTTGGCAAAAATTTCTGCAGCTTTACGGTTAAGCTTTTTCATATTGTCAGTAGAGGCTTTTATTGCCGCCTGACTTGCTTTACCACGTTTCTGTGCTGTCGAAATTAAACCTGTACCAATAGGTTTGGTTAACACCAAAACATCACCGTTTTCTACAGCGGCCTTGGTTTGTACTTTAGAAGGATGGATCATGCCCATTACGGATAAGCCAAATTTTGGCTCGCTATCTTCAATCGTGTGACCGCCAACTAATACTGCACCAGCTTCACGGACTTTTTCCGCACCGCCTTTCAGAATTTGGCCAACCACGTCTTGAGGAAGATCCGGTGGAACACAAAAAATATTCATCGCCAATGTCACTTGCCCGCCCATGGCGTAGACATCACTGAGCGCATTCGCAGCAGCAATCGCACCAAAGTCGTACGGGTCATCCACAATTGGAGTGAAAAAATCCAATGTTTGGATAACAGCAACATCATCGTTGATTTTATAAACGGCAGCGTCATCACTTACCGTCAACCCAACCATCAAATTGGGATACGCTTGTTCGGGAAATAGGGGTGAAATGGACTGCAGAACCTGCGCCATGGCCTTAGGGCCTATTTTTGCTGCTCACCCCGCTTTTTTGGTCATCTGCGTCAGACGTACTTCTTCTGTCATCTCTAGATCCTTTACAGTGGACGGTAAGAGCACAATTCACATTTAATACTGTGCTCACGCTATATCTAAAAAGCGTTATAGTAGAAGCCGTGATCATCGATCACCTTTTCCCCTATATGATCTCTTCAGATCCTCTTGCTTTCAGTTTGATCTACGTCCTATATAAAGCGATACATTACACCACTAGGTTTAGTTCGTATTTCAAACTAAAAACGACATTCAGGTACACTTCTATGTATCAACTATGCCCTTCATGCAGCTATTAGTCTGATGACTCTATTAAGGGAGTCACTATAACCAATAACTTTTAACTAAAAAAATTAAACTCTTGTTTCGTTTAGTTAAAAGCACTTAATTACATTAAGACATTATTTATGTA
>NZ_NOIF01000246.1 GCF_002265265.1 Photobacterium sanguinicancri | reverse complement strand
AAATAGTGGAAGCATTGAGTATAATGATATTGAACGACTATATAAAAGGTCCGATACATTCAAGCCTTTATATATGAATTGCCAACCAGATGAAGTTATTTATGCTGTTGAGTTATTATTCTAATCAATAACCCTCGCTTCCCTTCCTTGTCATGCTAAAAAGCATCGGCAAGGATGTCAGCACACTGAGGTGTAATGTCTACTTAGCGAATCATTGACCTTTTTTACAGATTAATACCTTATCGTTTTTGTAAATCGATATAGAAGTGGCTTCTGGATCAAGCTGACAAAGAAGGAGCAAGGGCCTCTCGCAACGGAAAGATGATCAAGGTAGTGATCATCAACACTTCCCCCCTCTGTAGTGACTTCATCAATCAATAACACGTATAGGCTTGGCTGGCGCGCCGACACACACAGTATTGGCTGGTAAATCTTTGGTAACTACACTTCCCGCTCCAACCACGACATTATCTCCAATAGTGACACCAGGGCACACTGTCACATTCGCTCCGAGCCACACATCGTTACCCACTGTAATCGCTTTGGCATACTCGTCACCTTTCGCACGCTCAACCGAATCCAATGGATGCCCAGCCGTCGCAATCACCACGCTAGGCGCTAGCAAACAATTATCACCAAACGTCACTGGCGCTCCGTCTAAAATAGTACAACCATGATTGGCGTAAAAACCTTTCCCCACTGTGATGTTATAACCGTAGTCGCAGTGAAAAGGGGATTCAACCCAAGCATCTGTTTCAACGTGCTCAGTATGCGCAAAAAGCTGAAGGATCAAGGATTGGCGAGTATCGCGGTCGGTCGAGCAAGTCTGATTCAGTTTAAAACAGATTGCTTTAGCACGATCGCGCTCAATCACCAATTCAGTATCAAAGGCGTGGTAAATATCGCCCACTAGCATTTTTTCTTTTTCGGTTCTCATTACATGTCCATCGATGAGGAATACAGCTCTGCGCATTATCGTACCTTTGCCACTAAACAGTAGTAGTAACCAAAAGAAAAAATGTAAATCGCTGAAAAGATCACATTTCGTAGTTATACCAAACTAACTAAGTCACTGATCACCTTGCCCTGATTGTATTAATCAACGACATACAGAGATCAAAAAAGGCTAAACAATCAGTGTTTAGCCTTTAAAAAATCATGGGGGCAACTCAGTGAGTAAGCAATAAAATCACTTCTGGAACACACTTCCTAGGGTTAAATATAGCGAACTCTCCCCTCCCTCAGCCATACCATAGGCAAGATAGACCGGCCCAAGCACTGAATCGACTCCAACAAACACGCTGCTGGCAGTGATCATACTATTCACCGATATTTGACCGTATTCATTCCATACGCCACCTTTTTCTAACGATCCCCCTACATACACAGGTGTCGAGAACGCGCCAAAATCGTTATCCAGTAACTGGTAGCGGTAAATAAGCGCACCTAATGCGCTGTAGCGGCCATTCAATTCATACTTGTGATAACCAGACAAGTTGAACAAACCACCGAGGTCTTGGGCAAAAATTGGCAGAAATTCTTTTGAGTCAGCCCCTGCAAATTTCCCTAAAGCGACAAAAGTATGCCGATCAATGTTATAGGGTTTAATTAGACTTAAGTTATAAACGAAAACCTCACTTTCCGTTTTATTGTTTTCAAACTGACTTTCCGTTTCCATCACCGCAAAATAAGCAGAAGCTTGCAGGCCACTTGTTGGAAAATATTGGTTGTCCAGATTATCGTAATCAAACTTAGTGTAAGGTCCGTTAGATTTAAAATCTTCCGTTAAACCAAACGCAGATAACGTGATATCCCCCGTTTGCCCCATATAACCCAGGCTGATTGCACTCCAACGGGCTAAGTTAATGCCGATCTCGGCAGAGATGATAGAACGCTGGTACAAGCCATCAACAGTGCTAATATTTGGGTCGAGGTCAAATCCCGTATCAAGTTGTTCTGGCTTAAAGCCGCGTAGTTGGCTATTAAATTCCAGTGCCATACTGGAGAAATAGCGTTGATCATAATCTAGCGGTAAATAAATTTCGGTTTTGAACGCTTTCCAACTACCAAGCTCAGCTTCAAATAGCCATTCTCCGCCTTTGTCCGTCAAATTGGTATACAGGTACTGCGCACCAAACGTAAAATCTGAACGTTGGGAAAAATCATCTTCAAACGCAAATTTGAAGTTCAAATAACCCGGCCCCCATGACTTTTCAGTCACATCAACCACTAAGACAGTTTCGTCATCCTGCTGCTTAATCTCATAGCTAATACGAGAAAATATATCCTGTGCATTCAACCTATTAACGGCTATTTCTAATTCTTGATTGGTCACCACACGCTGAATATCTAAATCCAATAAAATCAACAAGGCTTTATCGCTACGACTGGTTTTATTCTCGAGTTCAATACTGTCTATGTAGTAGGCCATTCTCGCTACCATTTGACTACGGCGATCTTGTTTACCCCGCACATATTGTGCGTATTCAGTTGCAGATAATTGGTGGGGTAACAATTTAGGCAATGCGTCTATCGCAACTTTGCGGCCAGCCTCATAAGCATGAGTCATCTTATCGAAATCAGGCGCCGTCATGAAAGTGAGTATTGGCTGCAGATAAATATCATCTTCCGACATCAATGCCTTTTGATGATCGGCACTGCTGTTGGTCATGAAAGTCGTGAGTTGTGAGATGATCGTTAACGCATTCCCTAAATCTTCATCTTCAAGTAATGGGTCGCGTAGATCCACCGCGATAATAACA
Organism: Photobacterium sanguinicancri; assembly: GCF_002265265.1. Lineage (GTDB taxonomy): Bacteria > Pseudomonadota > Gammaproteobacteria > Enterobacterales > Vibrionaceae > Photobacterium > Photobacterium sanguinicancri. The sequence goes on along the minus strand of NZ_NOIF01000246.1, from coordinate 2,772 downwards.
TCCGCTCCCATTTTCTGGGCAACATCGACGGGCATATTATTGACCACACCACCGTCCACAAGGCGATGTCCTTCCCATTCTATCGGAGTCAGTGCGCCCGGCACCGTCATTGAGGCTTGCATCGCGGTAGCTAAGTGACCCGAGTCAATCACCACAGGTTTTACTTTTGCGATATCTGTTGCGACGCTGCGGTAAGGGATAACTAAATTATCAAACGTAGACAATACGGGGAAATTATTAGTAAGACCACGCAGAAGAATGGCCATTCCCTGCCCTTGGAACGCGCCCGGTTTAACCCTAAACTCACCTTTTGGCGTGACACCAAAATCGGTGTGCAATTGGAAGTTGTCATTTTGCTGTTTACGACGCAGTACGAGTTCATTGCGAGTCGCGCGATCAACGTAGCCAGATTGCCAATTCGCCGCTAGAGTTTTGTTTTTTACTTCTTGCGCCGTCAGTCCCATGGCATACATACCACCGACATAGGCCCCCATACTCGTCCCAGTGATAATATCAACAGGGATACGATTCTCTTCTAAGACTTCAAGCACCCCGATGTGTGCGGCACCTTTTGCACCGCCACCACTGAGTACTAAGCCAACTTTTTCGCGTTCAGCCGCCCAACCTGTGCTACTGGCAGTCAGTAACAATGCGCAAGCAATAATCCTTACCTGCTGTCGTATTGTATTGTCCTTCACAACTACCCTTAGGTACTACACGCCTCGAGCAACATCGTCGAGGGCTGTGAGCACTTGTTCGTTAATATGCCCTTCATGGACTAATTTACAGACTTTTCGACGTACAGCCAGCCCAGAAATTAAACGTTCTATCGATAAGTGACGATCTTCTTGTTGGCTATTGTAAAGCTCAACCGTCTTACTTAATGTTTCGTAGCTCACCACTTGATCAGAGACACGCAGCCAATCAAGCTTCTCTAGTAGCTCATGGCACTCATCAGAAACACTAGAAGATGAGTGTCCAGTCATTGCCGATAACGCCGTGATACTGCGCTGAAGGGCTTCTGGTGAGGTATATTTGGATAAGATGATCGTTAATTCGTCAGCATTGATCTCTACCAAGTGCTTACGCAGCTTCACGCGACGGCCTAAACGCCCTTTGGTCCGCCCCTCTTTGCGTTGGATCGGTTCAAATTCACCATCAATGATCTGAGATAACTGATCAAGTTCACGCTTCGGCAAAATTTCATTACGCAGCGGGTTAGGCATAGTCGGCGCCATATTGCGCTTGCCTTCGTTGGTCGTTTTGGCTCGTGAGTAACGGATCACTTCGGCGGCATCACAACGAATATCAATTTGGTAATCGGTATAACGTTGGTTCGCATCTTCAGGGATGATGGTTAAATGATAGCCCCACAAATTGACCGCAAACACATCATCCGTGACTTTATCGTCGGCCAATTTACGCAACTCACGGATCAAATCAGAAGAAAAACGGCGCCACTCAATATTACGCGCCAATTTCTGATTTAACTCACTCAGCAGCATCGAGTCATTGACTCGACGCGACATTCGACTCCGGAAAAAAGTATACAACTGGAATACCAAGGTATGCTGACGCAAGATCTCTGGCGGGAACAAAAAGAAGTAGTCACGGGTTAGAAGCTCATCAAAAAAAGACGGCTCCCAAACTAAAATATAGAGATTGGGCTTGATCTTGATCTCACCGTTTTCACCTTCTTGAGGCGCTTCTTCAGAAGCGGTGATCGTCCGCGCAATAAAACGAAAGCGATCACTTTTGAAGCCTTCTGGCATATTTTCACTAAGCCAACGGCCTGTGAGTTCATGCAATTGAAAGTCGGTAAATTCAATACGATCAATACTTTCACGAATAGAGTCACGTGCAGGGCCACTGTCTTTCTTACCCCGTAACGCCAAAATATCAGTGATGTAAACTGGGGTCTTGTTACCAAGCGTACGCGATTGGATCTCATAATCATCGATATGATGATCATGGTACTGCACGGTTAATGTAAACAACGCAAACAAGGTCATAAGATCATCAACAGTCATGATCGACTTTGACGAGCGTGTTTCTATGATCGCTTTAGTGCCACTGATCGCAACCATGGCTTTCTGGTAACTTTTCTTTGTGCGTGGTGGCGCTAATGCCTGATCAATGATCCCAGCCCAGCTGGTGGGAGAAACCACAATCTGATCCGCTTCATCTGGCATACTTGGTGGTGTACCTAAACCATGCTCAGTTAGCAAACGACGGTTAACATGATTTTGCGCTAACGCCTTCGAGCGTTTTTGCTTTTCTTGCTCTTTGCTTTGTAAAGAATGCAGGCTACCTGTGCCCAGTTGGGAAATTAACAAAGCTGGGTTTACAAAATGATGAAGCATGGTTTTTCCTGCAAGCCCTTCTTCAAAGCGCACAGGTTGTTGTTTAAAAAGACCAATACCAACTGCCGCTCGTAAACGTTGCTGAATTGCCGCTCGAGTTAATTGCCCTTCTGTCGCTTCAACTAACTCAGTCGTTGATACCATGCCATCTTGGCAAGATAGGCCTCGTAGTGAAATGAGATTGAGTAGTTCAACAATACTTTTTGTGACCCCTTTAAAATGTTGATATTGCGGTAACCAATCAACTAAGCCAGCTGGGATCGCGAAAAGATGTCCATCTTTGTGCGATCGTGGCAAAGAGATCAATATTTTCTCAACGGGATCGTTATTGTTGCCTGTTCCAATTTTCATTTATCACTAGCCGTACATTCATCATTTTTCCGAAAGATTAATAGAAAAAGATTAAGAA
>NZ_NOIF01000245.1 GCF_002265265.1 Photobacterium sanguinicancri | reverse complement strand
GCTAAATACTATAAAAAACATTCCGTTAAGAATACTTCTTTCACTTTCATCTGTTTTTGCGATTGCTTGTTTTATTATAACGATACTAATAAGTCAGCAACTACTTTCAGAAGTTAAAAAGAATACGGCTATTGTCAGCGATTACATAGACTTCAATAGCACGATGAAAGAATTTCAAGATTTACAAGACGTTAGTAGAATGTCATCTATTTATGGCTTGGGTTTTTATGACCGCCTAGACGAGATGGTTAGTGTTAACGAAGCCAACTACAATAAGGTTCAACAAAGCTTTAATAGTTTAAAAAACTCAAACAATATTGCTTTAACACCTAATGCAGAATCAAATATTGAAAGTTTCATCATAAACTTTAAGCAATATGCTCATCAGTCAAATAACATAAGAAATACTCGTCAAAAAATTAACGCTTTATATGATGCAACCAGTTGGATTACGACAGATATTAGCCAAGCAGATGAAAACATTGCAAACAATCGTAGCCAAGACGATATTGAACTATGGACAAATAAATTATCAAACATGTCTAATATCGCAGGGTTAATGTTATTTGATATCGCTGAAGGAGTGAAAGGTCAAAGTAATGACGCCATCTTTAAAACATTAGTTCAAACACAAACACTGATTAAAGAACTTAAAACCTTCGCTCATTGGTCAGAAGCTGCGACTTTAGTAAATAATGCCAATAAATGGGAACAGCAAGTACAAGAGATCATTCACCTACAAGCTGAAAAAGATAAGTCAGTGAAGCGAATGATCGAAATTGGTGTAATCAATACCAAAATGATCACAGCACTTTCTCAAGAATCGGTAGACAATACCGAGCGTCTTGCAGAAAAAACGGAAGCTCTGCTTGATTCAGTTACCTCTAGCCAACTTATCGCCTCGGCAATTGCAATCATTTTGTCGTTATCAATCAGTCTGCTGCTGTCTAATGCTATTCGCGACATCATGAACACGCTGTATTTAACCGTGAAGAGCCTTGCTGAAGGTAAACTAACTACTCGCACTGATATCGAGGGTAAAAATGAATTAGGCATGCTCGGCGCAAGTCTTGATGAAGCTATTTCGCAACTCAACCAAACTATTCGTGCCCTTCGCGGTGTTGGTGATGAAGTCGCTACCTCTTCAACCGAGCTAGCAGCAGTAATGACACAAAGTGAAGTCAACGGTCGTGAACAGCAGCAGCAAGTAGAACAAATTACCCATGCAGTAACAGAGCTTTCAGCCGCCGCTTCACAGGTCGATGGTTACGCAAGAACCGCTGATGACAGCGCCCAACAAGCATTGGAAATGGGTGCTGAAGGTACCGCGATTGCCCAGCAGTCACGTGAACTATCACAAGAATTAACCCAACAACTGAACGAAACATCAGAGCAGGTGCTTGATCTAAATGAACAGAGCATCAAAATCAGTGAAGTTATTACTGTCATCGACAGCATTTCTGAACAAACCAATTTACTTGCCTTGAACGCAGCCATTGAAGCTGCACGAGCGGGGGAAAGTGGCCGTGGTTTCGCGGTTGTAGCCGATGAAGTACGTGTATTGGCAGCCAAAACACAAGAATCTACCCAGCAAATCCAAACTATTATCGAACAGCTGCAAAGCAAATCATCAACTGTAGTGACTGCCGTTAATAATAGCCTGAGTAAGGTAAAAGAGAATAACGAGATCGCTGAGCAAACGAGCCTACAAATTGAATCCATTACCCAAGCACTGCGCCATATTAGCGAAGTGAATGGTGATGTGACGGCATCGGTTGATGAACAGAGCCGTGCAATCTCGGACATCACTCTGAATATCAATAACATCAACGATATCATCAGCCAGAATGTAGCAGGTATCAGCCAAACAGCTGAAGCAAGTGGTCACTTATCGCAATTAGCGGAAGATCAGAGAAACCGTTTAAGTGAGTTTACCGTAACGAATAACTAAGCCTTTAACCGCTGAGTAAGCTCGATGCTTTCACTGAATAGCCATAAAAAAGAGGTGTACCTAGGTACACCTCTTTTAATATCTATGCTACTTGTTGTGTGAACGACAGATTTACAGCAGTGCCGCACCAACGAACAAGATAAGAATAGTAGCAACAAACACCATAACTACGAATGGCATAACCCACTTCAAGAAGCGTTCATACGGTATTTTTGCTAATGCCAAACCAGCCACTAAGTGACCAGCTGTTGGCGCAAAAATATTAATCCAACCACTTGCTGATTGGTAAGCGGTGATAATCAAATCACGGCCAATACCCGAGAAGTCAGCCAATGGTGCCATTAGCGGCATAGAAACCGTTGCAAGACCAGAGGTAGAAGGGATAAAGAAGCTCAATACGATATGAACCAGGTAAGTCACAATCACGAACACGCCAGATGACAAGCCCGTAACCATACCTTCAGCCCAGTTAAGAATAGTATCGATGATCACACCGTTATCCATAACAACGTAGATACCACGTGCTACGGCAACCACCAGCGCAACACCAATTAGGTCTTTTGCCCCTTCCATGAAGGTTTTGATGAAATCACCTTCAGACATGCGGTTGATAACAGCAATTAAAATCGCTGATGCCAAGAACAGAGTAGAAAGTTCATCGAACCACCACCACAATGTCGGAATGGCTGTGATGCCCATGTCTTCCCATGGAATAACACCGTAAATCATGACTAAGAATGCGCCGAAGAACACACTCATGGTCAGTTTTTGCTTGGTGGTGAATTCGCCGGTGTCTTCTTTCATGTGAGAGAATTCATCTTCAAATTCAATGTCCGCAAGCACAGATTTTGATTTATCCGCTTTCACTTGCGCGGCATAGCGCATAACAAACCAAGACGCTAAAACAATCAGCACGGTCAGTTGGATAACACGCAAACCGATACCATCACCAATCGGTAGGCCTGCAAAACCAGATGCGATACCTGTTGCAAATGGGTTTACTGTTGATGCCAATACCCCCACACCAGAACCAAGCAAGATGATCCCCGCGGCAACCATACGGTCATAACCAGCCGCAGCCATTACGGGTAAGATCACCGCCCAGAATGCAACGGTCTCTTCCGCCATCCCGTAGGTTGACCCCCCTAATGCAAACAAGGTGATCAAAACAGGGATCAGCATTTGCTCACGGCCACGGAATTTACGGACAATCGCCGCAACCCCTGAGTCCATCGCCCCAGTACGCATGGTAATCGCTAAGAAACCACCAATAACCAGCACGAATAGCGCCACATCAACGGCTTTATGGAAGCCTTTGATCGGTGCCATCAATACATCAATCACACCTTGTGGGGATGATTCAATTTCTTGATAAGAACCAGGAATAGGCAGTAAACGCTCACCCCCGTTGTAATCCAACACTTCGGCTGCCGGTATGATCTGATCCGTACCGTTCACCATGTAGTCATATTTACCTGCTGGCATAATCCATGTCAGCAAAGCCACTAAAGCGATAATAATGAACAAGATGGTATAAACCGTTGGCATCTTGAATGATTTTTTCGCATTTACTGGTTGGCTTTTTTCTGTTGCCGTTGTCATAGCTCTACTCCCTGTAGCTGATAAATGGCATTGGCATACACATTCATCGCTTTAAGCATGTCATCGATAATGAGGTATTCATTTGGCATGTGTTCAACTTTCTCGCGGCCAGGGAAAATCGCCCCGTACGCAACACAATTTGGCATAGCGCGGGCATAGGTCGCCCCACCAGAAGTCATTGGCTTACTTTCCATATCGCCACTGATATCTTGGTATGCTTTCATTAAGCTCTGGATAATTGGACTATCCGCTGGCATATAAAGGGACGGCAATACATCAAACTCTTCGTATTGCAGATCATACTGTTCACTGACCGCTTTGATGTCGTTGTCGTAATCGTCTTTACTGAAGGTAACAGGCACACGGATATCAATACCGCACTGGCTGTTGGTTTCATTAATCTCAAGCTGCGCCACATTGAAGGTTAATCGACCACTCACATCTTCTACAGAGCCAAAAATCTCTTTGGCATTCGCATCTTCACCCACTTGTTCAGCGATGAATCGCACCATAGGGTGCTCAACACCCACTTTGGCTAGCGCCATACATAAACGTGCAATCGCATTCACCCCTTTGGTGTCAGCAGATGCCGAGTGCGCCGCTTTACCAAAGACAGTCAGCTCATCATCTTCACAACTAAAATCAAATCCCATTTGATCAAGTGCAGCAACCAACTCTTCAAGTAAAGGCCCTTGATAACGAGCTAACTCAGGTACGGCGTTCAGTGCACCGCCACATTTAAGGCTAAGATCTACATCTCCACTGCACTTCAAGTAAGATTGGATCAACATTTTTTCAGCGTGGATCAGTGGGAAAGCAGAATCAGGTGTGAAGCCACATTGTGGAATTTCTTCTTTAGCACAGTAGCGGTCAATACAACGCCACAGTGTTTCTTCATCGGTACCAAAGATAAAACGTACTCGTTTAGTAAAAGCAACATCACAGGCTTGTAGGGCTTTCACTGCAAACATGGCAGCAATCGTCGGGCCTTTATCATCTTGGGTGCCACGACCGTATATACGACCGTCTCGGATATCTGCCGCAAACGGATCGGAATCCCAGGCAGAAAGTTCACCAACAGGCACAACATCAAGGTGGCCAAGCACCCCAATCATCTGCTCGCCCTGCCCTATCTCAGCGTAGCCATAGTAGCCTTCAGGATCTTTATAAGTTGAAAAGCCTAGGGTTTCACAAAATGCTAATGTCGCAGTCAGGCAGTCATCAATTGGCTGCCCAAATGGCGTATTACTCTCATCATCTTGATACACACTTGGCATCGACACTAAATGCTGGACAGCTTGAATATAATCATCTCGTAAGCCATCAATGTAATTAGCAATCTTGGTTTTCATCGTATCCCTCGTTTTTATGTCGAGGCGTCATCCACTTATCTGCATACTTGCTATTAAGCAGCATATTACTTCGACATTTAATTTTTGATCAGCACAAGATGCGTGATCGTTTTTATTAAGCCACACAATTCTGCTACAGCCACTCCAGCTAATCTGTGACAACTTTCACTGGTCGCACCATTAAGATGAGATAAGCGTCAAAATGTACGAAAAATATTCTAGTTTTGCTTACTGGGTAAAATATGTGTTAGAAAAATAAGCCATTACGACAACATTTTTAGCTCTGTCTTCTTGCTCCCCATTAGGCACAACTCACCCATTGAGTGCTAATGAGACATGTTGATGACAAGAGACTAGCGTTACTGTCTGAAGGGATGTAGAAACGAGAATACGCTCTTATGACGCATCAGATGATCTAATACATGAAGCAATTCCCAGCACATCAGAAATTGTTGAATTCTTACTACAAGCGACAAAAAGCGAATAAAAATCATACAATATCGATTATAGATCACACTTTGTAACAAAATAATGGATGGTAAGGTTACCCTGTATCATCCTTTTTACTTGTCTCAACAAAGATAAACGACATTTTTAACAAGGTATTGATTAATAATACAACTTTGTTTTAACAATCTCGTTGAAATCTTTGTTTCTATAAAACATCACTCACTTCTAGAAACCCGCATTTATTCTTACTATCTTATTGAAATTACGAAACTAACCCTAAAGTGTAAATTTCACCTTACGAAGG
>NZ_NOIF01000244.1 GCF_002265265.1 Photobacterium sanguinicancri | reverse complement strand
CATTATTATTGCTTGTTTTGTTGTTCTCATTTGGAGCTAGAACGGAAGACAGTAATGAAAGACTTGTGGTACAGATCTCAGATCTAAGTGTCTGTTTAAATAAAACACGTCATTACTATGAAAGTGATGAGTGTCTAAAGTTAATATATGTTTTTAATAATGATTTAAACCATTACTGGGGAAAGAGTGATGATAAAAAAGATGCTCTTTTGCTTTTTCATGAGATGTGGACAAATAAATTCAATGATGAAATATATACTTTACCTATCGTAAAATTGAATTTAGTTTATCTGCTTGGTCAAGCAAAATGGTTTGATTATGATGTAGTACCTAATGATGAACTTCGTACATATGCACTTCTTCAGCTAGCAAGCCAAGATTTAATGACGGTATCAGCGTCAATCAGTGCATTAAGTATTGTTGGGGAAGCTCAAGACACGGATGTACTCAGAGAAATTGTTTTAACTGAAAGAAAAGGAATTTCTGAGAAATCTCTATCGGCCATTGTTATGTTATTAGAGCATCACAATAAGGTGTCATCTTTTATGGTGGAGCTTCTTCCTCATATAAAGCGGGATTCTTTGAGAACGATTATCAAATCATACATATGAGTAATAAAAAAGGGCCTATCACTAGACCCTTAATATAATGGCTTACTCAGAAATTACATTGCGCGTTTGAATGTAACAACTTCGTAGCTTTGTGGCGTGATCACTGGCATCTCATTGGCGATGTAGTCGATCATTGCTTGTGCATCGGTATTACAGCGGGTATTGGCTGCTTTACAGTTCGGTGCTTTGCCTTCGTAGCGAACTTTGTATTTACCGTTCACTTCGTCAATATTTTTCACTTTAAAGCCCGTTAGTTTGCCATCGACATAAGCAAGGTCGACACGGTCAGAGTTTTTCTGTTGTGCTTTAAATAGTGGAGTCCAGCCATCGTTACCTGTTGCATTGTAGTTGTTCACTGCAATGTTGTAGGTTTTGTTGTCTTGTAGTGGAGTCCATGTAGGGTTGCTTGCAGTACCCGTCATAACTTCTACAAAATCTAGCTTACCGCTTTGATTCGCTTTTGTTTCAGTGAATTGGTAACGAATGTGGCCACCGTATGGGAATTTACCCGCGTGTGCACCTGCTGGTAGCGTTGCGGTAATTGTGCTTTCAATTAACGCTTTAATGTCTTTACCTTGAACGGGTACAACAGACATGAAGTTAGAGAATGGTAGCATCTCAAGGGCAACGTTACCTTCACGGTATTCACCGGCTTCAATGTTTGTACGGATACCGCCAGCACCAATTAGCGCGAAATCAACGTCCATACCCGTCACGGCTTTCACTTCTGGCGTGTTAGCCCAGTAGTATTGGCCAGCTGCAATTAATACCGCAACATCTGAACCATGCTCATCAGTGCCTTTGTCACCCGGGCGGCGCTCGTGATTAATTTCTTCAGGTACCTGTGCAATCACTTTACCGTAAGCTTTATCAACTGCTGGTTTGTATTTGGTGTCGATCAGTGAGCGCATAGAGGCCTCTTCATCAGTGATGGTGATGTTGTCTTCACCTTCGATGAAATCGACTACTTTTTCACTATCAGCCGCGCTGAATTTACTGTCTGCTTCACGCATTGGCGAGTGGTAGTACTCGTCATTACTTAGCAATGTATTCAAACCAGCACAAGAGGTTACATCGCCTTGCTTGTCAAAGCTTACTTCAAGTTGACCGATTGCTTGCGCGTATTGACCTGCTTGTACAACACATGTTTGGCTATTACCGTTCGGGTTTATCACCATTTGTGCGTAAGTGCCAGTGTGGTCGTGACCAATGTTGGTAAAATCGCCCAGTAGGGTATGTGAGTGACCACCAACAATCAGATCGATGCCATTTACTTTTGATGCAACATCAAGATCAACTGCGTTACCAATGTGCGTAACAGCAACGATGTTGTTAATGCCTTTCGCTTTTAGCATATCAACAGTTGCTTGTGATGATTCCACCATATTATGGAATTCAACTTTGCCTGTGTTTGGTGACAGGTTTGGCATGTCATCAAGCGCAATACCAAATACAGCGACTAAATCTTTGTCTGTTGGTAGGTTAGTTAGATCTTTTACTTCAACCTTGTCGTTACCATCAAATGCGAATACCACAAAAGGTTTTAGGTTAGTTTGACCTTTAAGATCTGGGTCTTTACTGATATCTACGTTTGCAGCTAGAACCGGGAAATTAATATCGCTAATGAATGTATTCAGTTTCGCGTTATTAAGGTCAAATTCGTGGTTACCTAGCGCCATAGCATCCAAGCCCATACGGCTTAGTAGCTCTGCGTTCATCGCACCTTCATTTAATTTGAAGTATGCGCTGCCTTGCCATGCGTCACCACCGTGTAAGAACAAGAAACTGTCGTTGTTATCAGCGGCTGCTTGTTTGTACTCTTCAGCCATAGTTTGAAGGCGAGGGTAGCCACCAAACTCATTGTAAACCAAGGTATCGTTTGCTTTAAAACTTGATTTTACAGGGTCGAAGTTTGAATGCGTGTCGTTGATATGAGCAACGGTTAGAGTGAAAGCATCGTCTGATGGTGCAGAGCTAAGCGAGCAGCCTGTAAGTGCCAATGTGATAGACATCGCGATAAGAGGCTTGGAGAACGTCATGTTGATACCTTTTTATAATTATCTGCAAAATGGATAGCCAAGAAGCGTTAACTGCCACTGCTTGAAGGTGTATCCGCGGAAATATGGGGCGAGGGCACTATATAGAAGTTGAAATGAGCAAGCAATTGCAGGAAAGTCAAACTGAGATCACGGTTAACACTTAATGTTAATATATTCACAAAAATGATAGCAAGGGCGCAGTATCACATTTATTGAGGATCTTGAGAGGGTTCTTAAATGAATCAGTGGATTAGAAAAAGACGGCACCTCTGAAGAAGTGCCGTTTGCTTATTGAATGCTTGTTTATACGTTAATTATTTAACGTTTGTTACTCGGCTAACACGTTCGCCAGTAAATGATGCTGAGCGAATTTGAACCTCACCCGTTACGTTTGGTTTGTTTGCATTGTCGTATGCAGCCCATGTTTTACCACCATCTACAGAGTATTGTAGCGTTACACCTGGGAATGAAATGTTCATGCTTAGTTCGCCGTTAGCAATTTCTGCACCTGGGATTGGTAAACGGTAATCAATGCCCGCTCTTTCAAGCTTCGCTAATTCACGTTGACCCATAGTGTTTGCAAAGTTCGTCCAATCAGTAAGCTGTGCTTTCTTATTCACTAAATTTGTTTCTAGAGAATATTTAACACCCGCTTTGTATTCATTTTCCCAAGACGCTTCATGCCATGCACGCTCTGCTGCTGCGATAACACGTGGAAATACCATGTACTCATACTGCTCATCAGTACGTACTGTTTCAGACCAAAGTTGTGCAGACAGGCCGTAGAAAGGTTTCTTCGGAGTTACTGTACCTGCACTTTCAAAGCCGTTACCGTCACGATCTACCGATGTTTCTGCATTTTGCGGTAGATTTTCAGGTGCAAAACCGAACATCTTACGGGTATCGGTTGCACGCGTTGCCCAGTAGTAGCCACGCTCTTTGGCATCAACTTCGTATGGGAAATCCATGTAAACGTAATCTGGGTTAGAGATAACTACGTCATAGCCTTTGTCTGCCCACTCGTATGCAGAAGCACCACCGCCCCAGTACAGAGTGTCCCAGAAGTTTGCACGTACAGATTCAGTTGCGAATGCACCTGCATCTTTTGAGTGTTTCAGACCATCTTGCCAAGCTTGGAAGTGCGGAATGCCTTTATCTGCAACAATCTTAGATACTTGCTCTGCAAAATGGCTTGGAAGGTGTTCGAAATCTGCAACTTCACCGCTGGCAATCAGTGACTGGCATTGCGGTGACTTAGCAAATGGGAAATCTTGCTTAGATAAATCTAAATCGCCCTTCCATGCAATTTTTTCTTTATCGTTAATATCTTGGAAACCCGCGTGAAGTTTGATGTTTTTCGCTTCATCACCACCGAAGTGCCAAGTTGATAGAGGAACCCCCGCGGCTTTGTGCATTGCCGCTACTTCTGTGATGACTTTATCGACAAACGTTGCAGACGAATCTAGACAAGGGTTGATGAAACTTTGTTTATTGTAGAACTGAACCGTTGTTACGTTTGATTGGTCTTTTGGGTCCATCAGACGGTATTGGTTCGCTTCTTCCATTTTGCCTTCAGCAGCAAGACGTGTGTAACGCGCTTCCATTGACATCACTGCTGCTCGTGAGTGAGCTGGCATATCGATTTCAGGGATCACTTCAATGTTGCGGTTTTTCGCGTATGTTAGGATTTCAACATAGTCATCTGTTGTAAAGTAACCAGAGCCAAAGTTATCTGCGTTTGCACCAGATCCTAGTTGAGGCAATAGACATGAAGTTTCTGATTCATCGAAACAACGCTGACTACCAATGTCTGTTAGTTCTGGAAGGCCAGGAATGGCTAAACGCCAACCTTCATCATCGGTAAGGTGAAGGTGCAGTTTGTTTAACTTGTATGCAGCCATTTGGCCAATAGTTGCAAGAATCGCTCCTTTTGAGTGGAAGTTACGAGCAACATCAACCATGACACCACGGTATTCGAAACGAGGTGCATCTTCTACGCTTAACGTTGGAATTTCAGAGCTATCTAAGCTGACTAACGCCAGTAAAGACTGGACGCCATAGAATGCTCCCGCTTCATCGAATGCAATAACCGTTGTTTTATCTTCTGACACATCTAGTTTGTATGCACCTGAAACGCCATCTTTAAATTGGCTCTTATTTACAGAAACAGAAACTGGATATTCACCCGCTGTTTCTAGACCGAGAAGTTCAGCACGCTGATTTAACGCCGCAAGTTGGTCGGTATTAATACCGTTAGCTGTGATAGCAATGCCGTTTTCTAAATCAACTTTCTTATAAGTTAGCGTTGTTTTTAACGGTGTTGGAATAATATGGGTAGATGCATCGATTTCTGTAACGTCTGCATTTTTTTCGAAACGCGTCTTAGCTGTTGCGACAACGTTATTATCAGCAAGCGTACGTTTTAGCTGGTTTCCAATAATTTCATCTACGTATTCTCCTGTATCTTCAGTATCTAAAGAGATGATATTACGTGCTTCAACGCCAGGTGCCGTTACGAATGCGCCCGGCATGAAGTCGGTCTCAAATAACTGCCAGTATTCAGCAACTAATGGAAGAACAACTTCTTCACCAGCCGCAAAGCCATCAAACTTATTGGTTGGTTCTAGTTTATGTAAGTCGCCCGTTACACGAGTAATTTTAAACTGATCATTTTCAACATCTAGAATTAAGCGAATGCTGTGGAAGTAAATTGTCCAATCGCTGGAATCAACTGCTTCGCCAGTGTTCGTGATTGTCATGTTTACTTTGTTACATGACGCCCATTCCGCTTGAAGTTCTTTACATGCAAGGCCGTCATCGGCGCCTTGGTTAGTAATTACTGTGTAGTTAATATCTAGGTTTTCTGCCAGTTGATTAACCGTTGATTGCTCAGATGAAATAGAAGAACAAGCAGCTAAACTTGCCATAATAACAGTAGAAAGAAGCGTTCTTTTCAACATGAATCCATTCCTGAAAATAAAGTAATTAAATTTCAAATCTGGAATTAGAATACGAA
>NZ_NOIF01000243.1 GCF_002265265.1 Photobacterium sanguinicancri | reverse complement strand
TCCCAAGAACGGTAAAACCAAGACCTCAACGATATGCCAAAAATAAGAAAGCCGCTCACCTTAAGTGAACGGCATTACTTGTCATTAGGGGCTTTATTTTTGGTCTATATTAGCACATCTGTGCTGAGTCATGAAAATGATGTTTAGCTCAGTACGATACTTGATATGACCTTTGGTTTTTTTACTAGGCTCTCTGTCAGGTAAGTTCCTAGATATGCCTTAGCTGCCCGTTTTGATTCATTCGCCATGCTGGTGGTAATAAAGCCATACTTCATTTGAGATAAAGTGAAAATCACATCGACAATTTCAACCCAGATATGAAAGATATCTGAACGGTTATTTATTTGTGGTAACTCGAAGAAGCTATCAAGAATATGATAAATTTTTTCGGATAGAATGAGATCATTATTACGATCTTTCTGTTTTATCGCCGCTGATGTCTTACCGGATATGATCAATTGCCTTGCCGCGGTTTCACATTCATAAAATACAATAGATCGTTCGATAAGAATGTCGACAATGTCTTGCCAGTGTTCCACATCATCATAATCAGGTAACACGGATAATATATTAAGTAGTTCAGTGCCATAGCTAGCCGCCACTTCCGCATATATGTCATCAATATTGGCGTAAAAATGGTATGCAGAGCTTTTAGGTACATTGGCCCGTAACGCAATATCGGCAAAAGTGATAGCTGAGATGTCCATTTCAATAAGTAATTCGCGGGTTGCAGCTTTGAGCTGTTCTCTACGTTTTATTCCTCTTGCTTGCATATGTATCCTTACTACTTTATGCATGATTTTATGATCTCACTATATCGCAAGGCTATGCGTGATACAGCATAAAGTACTGCACTTGTGAACATACGAATAATTGTAATCAATTTCGTTTATTCGAATGAGAGTCTGAACCGCGAGAGAGTATGACCTAGCCATTTTACATAAGCTAAACTTATGCTTTTCATTACATTGATTTGATTGAGTTTTTTATATTACGAAAATATCAGTAACTATTTTTTCATTATGCAATCTTATTTGTATGGATGTGATCGTGATCACTGGTAACAATTTGAAACATTAACACAAATCACTTTATTACTTTCAATATGCAGGTCTAATGCCCGCTCAAATCATATAAGACTAGAGGTTAAGGCTATAATGTCTAATAAAGTTAGTATTTTTAACCAACCAAAGCCATTTAAGATGATATTTTTTATCGAACTGTGGGAGCGCTTTGGTTACTACGGTTTACAGGGCATTCTTGCTGTTTATTTTGTTGAGCAGTTAGGTTTCACACAGCAAGACTCTTTCGTTACTTTTGGTGCATTTGCCGCGCTTGTATATGGTTTGGTGTCTGTAGGTGGGTACGTTGGCGACCATATATTAGGTACAAAACGTACTATGGTGTTTGGTGCCATCGTCCTTGCTGCGGGTTATTTCTTAATGGGGTTCTCTATTCTTGAACCTACATTTATTTATTACGCTCTTGGTGCAATTGCGGTAGGTAATGGTTTATTCAAAGCGAACCCATCAAGCCTGCTTGCTAAGTGTTATGACGAGGGCGATAGCCGTTTAGATGGCGCATTCACTCTGTACTATATGTCCATTAACATTGGTTCTTTAGTATCACTGTCTTTAAGTCCAGTGATTGCAGCAAGCTATGGCTATGCAACGGCATTTGTTATTTGTGGTTTTGGTTTGCTTGCTAGTTTGCTTAGTTATGTAGTGTTGCGTCGAACTGTTGATGGTATTGGCTCTGATGCTGACTCTGCACCAATGAATGTTAAGTACCTAGGCATAGTTGCAGCAGGCACACTTGTTTCAATCTTCATTTGTGCATGGTTACTGCAAAATATTTTCATGGCGAACCTAGTGTTAGGTCTTATTGGTGTTGGTGTTGTTAGCATCTTCATGAAAGAGACGTTCAAAGTAACAGGTGCGGCGCGTAAGAAAATGATTGTTGCATTTGTACTGATGCTACAAGCGATCGTGTTCTACGTTCTTTATGCACAAATGCCAACGTCGCTGAACTTCTTCGCTATTTATAACGTGCGTACTGAGTTCTTTGGTTTCAATATTAACCCTGTTAGCCTGCAAGCATTGAACCCATTCTGGGTTGTATTGTGTAGCCCAATTCTTGCTTACCTATACACTTATTATGGAAGCCGTGGCCGTGATTTATCTATGCCGGGTAAATTCACAGTAGGTATGTTTATGTGTGCATTTGGCTTCTTGTCTATTGCTGCTGCGGGCCTATGGTTTGCAGACCAAACGGGTATGGTCTCTGTTGGTTGGATGGTATTGGTTTACTTATTCCAAAGTTTGGGTGAGCTATTAATCAGTGGTCTTGGTCTTGCGATGGTCGCGAGCTTAGTTCCACAGCGTTTGATGGGCTTTACTATGGGCGCTTGGTTCCTGACACAAGCCGCTTCGTTCATTATTGGTGGCTATGTGGCAACCTTTAGTGCTGCACCTGAAAACGTGACAGATCCGCTACAAACCCTGCCATTGTATACCGAGGTCTTCCAAAATATTGGTCTTGTAACGCTTGCTGTTGCCGTGGTTATGGCGCTGGCGTCACCAATGTTGACGCGTATGATGTCTGCTGAAGATGAAGAGCATCAAGCTGAGTTAGCAATTAACTAGTTAGCGGCTAACACAACACGTCTCACGAGTTGCCATATAAGCAGGCACTCATGGGATGAAAGAAGATCCACTAAGAAGCCTCATTGATATAGTCAGTGGGGCTTTTTTAATTTGATTGTCCCGTAACATTACCCGCCTACTAAGACTGTTGGCATTCCCATAATAATGGTGCCGCCATGTGCTGTTGTATCGCCCATACGTGCTGCGGGCTTATTGTTAATCAGAACCGTGGCACTGCCTTTTACTACGCTGTCGGGTGGGCCAACACAAATGCATATTTGCCCCAACGTTGCTGCAGGCATATTACCGATAAGTACTGTTGTTGGAAGCGGTAAAAGCGGGCCGCCAACATGTGGAATAGGTACCAATGCAGGTGTTTGCATTGGGCATACGTGCATGTCGGTTGCTCTTGCTGCTGGAAGCATAAAGCGTTACCTCTCTTTGTTAGTGCTAAACACTAGGTTTAAATAATGAACTTAAAACTTAAAGTTAACTATGAGCGCGTATTTGACCGTTGCCGCCTTGAGCAATATCCAGTCCAATGTTGAAAAACGTTTCGTATCGTTCGTACGCATTTTCGCCATCAGGCAGTGCTGCTGCTAAATTTATGGCTCCAGCAACAGCATGTGAGTACAAATTAGCGGGAGGCGGGACAACGGGATCGCTAGGACTAGTCATGCTGCCTCCACTCCAAAATGCAGCCTGGGCGACCCAACCAGCCCCAGTTTGTAAATCAGCTTTGATTGCCATTTGTTCAGCAAAGCGACGAGCCGTTTCGTCTGGTGTATGAACCCATGCTTTTGCTGCTCTAATGGCGTTAAATTCATCTTCATTCCAGTCGTTAAGAAGGCTGGTACAGCAACACGCCCACCAAATAGCCTCACGCACGGGCAGGGCATGCGCAATGAAAATGGCCGTATCCGAGAATAGCTCAGCTTCCAATGTGGCATTAATCAGCGCGGCTGGTTGGCTGTGTTGCTCTGCTATTTCCAGTAATTCATCACTTGGCTCGTATAGGCTCAAAATATCATTAGCGCTGTGGTGGGGGATTTTTAAATACTGCATCAGTTTACCTTCGCGATTGCGCCTTGAATTTGAACCATACCACCGGCTTTTACTTGGGTCATTGCACTGCCGTTAATCCCAACGAGCGCACCTTTTAGATCCGCTTTGGCTTTACCTTCTACTTTCACCATAGTGCCTTGAATATTAGCGTTGCCTTTGGCATCAATAGTCACTTGTGTGCCTGATATTTTAATGCCACTTGCGCTGATTTCGATGGCGTTAGCACCAACACTGAGTTTAATTTTAGTTTTGCCTTTAAGCTCGATCGTTTGGCCGTCTATCGACACTTTTGAGCTAGCACTAACTTCAGCATTTTTGCCCGCTTTGGTTGTAACGCTGGCATCCGACTCTAAACTGATGTCTTTCGCTGCTTTACTTGAAAAGGTGTCCTCACTTTCGAGTGACATGGCTTCTTTACTTTTCATGCTCATGGTTTTAGTGACATCGAGCGTCATTAAGCCAGCAATGGTTTGTTTTTTGTCTTTTTTGACATTAATCGTTAAGTCTTTTTCAGCCTGAAGGAAGACTTCTTCTTTGTCTTTTTTATCTTCAAACCTCAGTTCGTTTGCTGTGCTGTTATTACCATTTGGGGTGGTGCGCGTTTTTATGCCTGACTGTGTTGGGGTGCTATAAGGTGGTTTGTTTTTCTTGGTGTAAATAGATCCGCTGACAACTGGTCTATCAGGATCTCCATCAATAAAACTAACTAAGACTTCATCGCCAACCCGTGGAATAAATTGAATACCAAAGCCATTGCTTGCTGTTGCTTGAGCGACAGGGATCCAACACGAGCTTTTTTCGTTGGTTTGTCCCTTTTTATCCCAATGAAAGTGCACCTTGATACGCCCGAGGTTGTCTTGGTTTGTTTCTTCGTTGCTTGGCCCCGTTACCACTGCGCTTTGAATACTGTAGATCGACGGTTTAGCTAGAAACGTTGGTCGCCAAGTGATATTTGCAGGGACACACTGAAATTCATTGCTATATTCAGTGTTGTGTCCACCTTCATTGGCTTCAATAACGTGTATGGCTTGGGTGATAACATACTCTTGATTGAAATCCGATTCTGTATGATCAGTAAGTTTGAAGCGTTGACCACAATTGATAACGGTATTGGAACAAGCAGCGCTAATCAGCATTTTTTGGCTATCTAGGTGCTCCATTTGTTTTTTAGCACTGTCGCGTATCGTTGATTTATCGGCATTACCTTGGCCAAAGAAATGGCAGGCGAGTGCATTCATTTTTGATTTACTGCTTGATAAGCGATCACCACTATCTATAATTTCTGCCGACTCATGATTGAAATCAGCGAGAGAGAGCTTGCTCGTTCCTAGTACGTTTTTGAAACACCACTGGCTAATCGCATTACGTTTATCTTTAGCTTTTGCGATATAAGCAATGCTGGTGCCTTCCACTGTTTTGAAATCCTGATTGCTATCAGCAATAACAACACATGGCTTTTTATTACTATGGTCAACATGATAATGCCAGCCTTCGCTCGCCATCATACGCTGTAAGAATGCGCTGTCAGTTTCATTAAATTGACTACAATAGCGGTGTTTGATTCCTGCACTTCGCATTGAAAGTTTAAAATGCGTCTTTAAACCTGAATCAGATAATACTTTTTCAATGATTTGCTTGGTTGTCATATCTTGGAAGACCTGACTAGACGTCCGATATGCAAGAATAGACAAAGGATCAATCCCTTCTATTTTGTAAGTATATAGCTGCTTATTAAGGTCAAATTTAGCATTTTCGATAGAAGCTATAATCGAATAGAAACGCTTGGCTTCTTTACGAATACCTTCCGTGCCTGGTGAATAACAAATATCGAGAACTTTACCCAATGACTTATCAGAGATAAGGTCGGAAGAAAGTAGAGTTGCATTATATGTTGATGGCCCTGAAATTTGCTCAAAGACTTTAATTTTTGTAACTATATAAGAGCCTTTGTCATCGAGCTTGGCAAGTACAGGGCGTTGTTTGTCATTATATTCTACAGATGTCATTTCAAGATCTCAGCTCCACAATATTAGAGCTTTTATTCTAAATTAAATATTATTCATCGAGTTGAATAAAAGGGCTAGATATAGTTAATCAAAGTTAAGACAACAATCTCAGTTGATTTCGTTGTCAGAGTTTTATGTATTAAGAATA
>NZ_NOIF01000242.1 GCF_002265265.1 Photobacterium sanguinicancri | reverse complement strand
TAATTATATTTAAAATGTTGAGTGTGAAATGGTTTTAGAAAGTTTTTTGACAAAGCATGAGTTGGTGAGACAAAATGTCTCACCCCAAAATTACTCGAATAAAGAAATTATGTCAGATTTTCCGTCCACGTCACTTTGGACTGCCGTTTCCGTGTTAGTTGTTGATGATGAACCCGGCATGCGCGCCATCTTAAAAAAAGCACTCAGCAAAAAATTTGCCCAAGTTGACGTTGCGGGGAGTATAGAAGAAGCAGAAACATTACGTAAGCGATGCCATTTTGATTTATTGATTGTTGATATTAATCTACCAGGTCGTTCTGGTATTGAATGGCATGAAGCGTTTGACCCTTCTACGCGCCGTAGCGATGTTATTTTCATGACAGGTTACGCTGATCTTGATACTGCCATTAAAGCCCTTCGGGCGGGCGCATCTGACTTTATTCTAAAGCCTTTTAATCTTGAACAAATGATGCAGTCTGTAAGTCGATGCATCGAGCGCCGATTAGTCGAACGCCAGAACTTTGCCTTGCAGCGCGATGTAGAGCGCATTCACCCTGTCGATATTATTGGTGATGCAGAAACGACACAGAAAATGAAAAACGTAATAGCGCAAGTTGCACCTTCCCTTGCTGCAGTATTGGTAGAGGGGGAGTCTGGAACAGGTAAAGAGCTAGTGGCACGAGCGCTTCATCAATTGAGTAAGCGAACAGGGCCATTTGTACCGCTTAACTGTGGGGCAATAGCACCTGACTTACTTGAAAGTGAATTGTTCGGACATGTGTCAGGTGCGTTTACTGGCGCCAAAAAAGGTCGTGAAGGTTTGTTCCGCGTCGCCAATAACGGCACCTTGTTCCTCGATGAAATTGGGGAAATGCCACTTTCAATGCAATCGTCGTTATTACGCGCATTAGAACAGAAAGCCATTCGCCCTGTAGGGGCAGAACGTGAAGTGCAAATTGATGTGCGAATTGTGGCGGCAACCAACCGTAACTTGAAGCAAGAAGTTGAAGAAGGGCGTTTTCGTCGTGATTTATATTATCGCCTAAATGTACTGACCGTTGAGCTACCAGCATTACGAGATAGGTTGGATGACATCCCAACGCTTGCACATCATTTTACACAAGTGTTGGCGAAAGAGCTTGGTATGCAAGCCATGAATTGGACACATGAAGATATCCAAGCCATGCAAAGCTATGATTGGCCGGGTAATATTCGTGAACTTCGTAATATGATGGAACGTTGTATCTTACTTGGGAAACCACCTGCGGAGTATTGGCGTGAACTACAAGGCGATGCGATTCCGTTGCCTAGAATGGCGCAGCCCAATCAAATGCAGGCTGTAGATGCAGAAGTTGGATCAAATCGACCATGTCGCTGTCATGATGAAAACGACGTTGAACAGTTTTGTTATCCGACCGACTGGACTCTTAAAGATGTCGAAAAAGCTCATATTTTACAGGTGGTTGACTCTCATAGTGGCAATAAGTCAGCCGCGGCTAGGCAACTAGGTGTGGCCCGTAAAACATTAGAGCGAAAATTCAAAGATTGGGCCGATGAAGGTGTACTTTAATGAGCGACCAGGCGGACTAATCGAATGAATATAAAACAGTTTATTGTCATGTGGGTACGTCGCTTTCGTACCATGGTACGTTATCGGCTATTAGTTTTAACGTCCATTCCTATCTTTATTACTTTGTTGGCGCTTATTGCCCTAACCATGTATTGGACGGTGATGTACACCTGGCAAAATGCACTTAAAAATGTACGTGCTGATTTAGCCGTTGCACATCATAGTATGGAGCTACTGCAGCGTGAACAACGAATGCAGTTGGTGTCATTGGCTTCTTCTTATGATTTTCAGTATCGGCTTCGTACCAACGAAGCCAGTTTAAGTGATTGGGTGAACGCTCAGTCTGCCTCTTATGGGTTAGACTTTGTTGTTCTTCATCCTGCTTCTGCATTGGCTGAGTTCTCGAAATCAAATCGGCACTTACTACTGAAAGGTGAAGAGCAAACGTTCTTTCAAGTACTCGACCGATCTGCGCTTGAAAGACTAAATCGTGACTTACCAGTATATGCCCATATTCCTCTGCTGAATGAAAACGGTATTGAAACCCGAGGCCTCGTTAGCCGAAGTTTATTACCAATATTCAATAAGCAAGGTGATTTACAATGGATCGTGGATGGCGGGATGTTACTTAATAACAGTACGTTATTAGTAGATCGTATTCGAGATTTGGTTTATGCATCAAATACTTTGCCTGATGGCAGTATTGGCACCGTAACTTTATTTATGGATGATCTTCGCGTCAGCACCAACGTCCCCTTGGATAGTGAAAGTTTAAATGGTCGTGCTATTGGTACGCGGGTATCTGATGAAGTGAAGCTTGCAGTGTTAGAGCAAGGACAAAACTGGGTTAACCGAGCATACGTTTATGACGACTGGTATGTTTCTGCTTATGAGCCGCTACATGATCACAATAATAACGTGATTGGTATGCTTTATACGGGTTACCTCGAATGGCCAATGATAAAAGTTTACCTGACCAATATTGTCGAATTAGGGGTCGGTATTGTCATCGTACTTTTACTTTCTGGGCTTGTTGTGTATCGCGGCGCAAAGGATCTATTTTTACCAATTGAAAAAATTCATCAAGTAGCAAAAGCGGTTCAACTGGGTTTAGAACGCCGTATTGGTGATTTAGATTTGAGTCAAGATCATGAATTGCAAATACTCGGAAAGCAGTTTGATTCCATGTTGGACCAGCTTGAAAATCGAAATGAAGAGATCAAGCAAGCTTCTGTTGAACTTGAAGATAAAGTCGCAAAACGTACGAAAAGCCTACATGAAAAAACAGAAGAGCTTGAGCAACATATCAAATTACTTAATCAGGCACGTAGCAGGCTCGTTAGCAGTGAAAAACTAGCAGCGCTGGGTGAATTAACTGCGGGCATTGCGCATGAAATTAATAACCCGACAGCCGTTATTTTAGGCAATGTTGAGTTATTACAATTTGAGCTTGAAGACGATGCTGAACGTGTTAAAGAAGAGCTTGAAGCCATTCATGAGCAAATAGATCGTATACGTAATATTACGCGAAGCTTACTGCAATACAGTCGCCAAGGTGGCGTACAAGACGAAGTGACCTGGCATCATTTGAACCCATTAGTTGAAGAAAGTCTGACACTGGTTCGTACAGGGACGAAAAAACAGGATCTTTTTATAGAGAAAGAACTAAAAGCACGTTGCCGAGTTGAAGTAAATCGCCATCAATTATTGCAAGTGCTGGTAAATCTACAGATGAATGCCGTACATGCGATGGATGATAAAGGTTTACTGCGTATAGCAACTGAAGATTGGCTTGATGATGATCTGCAACCTATAGGTGCGGTTGTACACATTACCGACCATGGTTGTGGTATTGCAGAAGAGAACCTCGATCGTATTTTTGACCCATTTTATACCACTCGTCGAAGCGGTACAGGGCTTGGCCTCTCGGTTAGTCAGGGTATTGTTAGTCAAAGTGGTGGTGAGATAACGGTTGAGTCTAAATTAGGTGTGGGAACAACATTCTCGGTGTACCTACCAATGAAAGCCTTAAATGGTCCTGATGTGATGGATGAAAACCTAATCGAGTCGCAAGTCTAGTCGCGATATAGGCTTGATTTAGGGTGAAACAGCGAACTAAATAAAAAAGCATGGTCGAAGCCATGCTTTTTTTATAGGTGTTGATTGAAGGTGCTGTTTTGTCGTTGTCATTTTAAGCAGCAGTTTTTGTGCTGATACGAGAAATGAATGCAACAAAAGTTACATTATAAATAATCCTGCGATAAGAAAAGCAGAAGCAACAAAGGCGACTTTCTCAATAATGCCAAGATCGGTAGGGTCTATCAGTTCGTCATGGTGCATGGTTCTTCTCCATTCTTGTTTATAGTTCTACTTTAATCATAGACACCTAATTGATAATTAGGACATTTTTAATCGGTATTTTTAGTAAAGCTGTAATTTTTTGTGGCTATACTTGTTTTATTGGCCACAAGGAAGGGCATAAATAATGAAGTTACTTTTTCTGATATTTGGTGCATTGCTACAAGGGTTAGCGATTTATATGGCTTTTTTTGTAGAAAGCAGCTGGAGTATTTATGTTGCAACCATTATGTCAGCATTTGGTTTGTGTACATTAGTTGGAGTGCGCAGCCTTATCGCACCAGCTTGTTTAATGGCAGGGATATTGATTGGTTTGTCGCTTTCTCATAATGAAGTGGATGTACAGCTACTTCATCAAATGGAAGCAACAGCACAAGCTTACAGTGACGATCGAATCTCATTGACAGAGATCAGTACCTATTTTGATAAGATTGCCTACTCCAAAATGGCCGCAACCAGTAACAGTTCGCAATAGTTGGTTATCTAAGTAACAAGCTCCTAAACAATAAACATCTACTGTTTGTGATAACTGAAAAATCTCATACCCATTTAAGCATCGGTATGAGATTTTTGTTATTGGGTTTTATATTTTTCGGGAAGATTAATAACCCTCTTTAAACTATCGTGGGGGGATAATCAGTTGTTGTCCGGCAGTGATAAAGGATCCAGTCAGATCGTTGAGTTGTCTTAGCAAAGAAACGGTAGTGTTGTTGAGTTGTGCAATCTCATTCAAAGAATCACCAGGCTTAATTTGATGAATATGAAAGCGGTATTTTGTATATCGCACATTTTCACGATTATAGAATGAGGTAAGTGCATCCCTTGGCAGCAGTAACTTGTTGTCACGTCCTTTGACTGTATAGCCACCAGTATAACCAGGGTTTAAGGCATATAGAACTTTGCTACTGATCTTCGCATCCTTAGCGATGGTTTTTAACTTTACTCGTTTATTAATAATCACTTCGCTTACCACTGGCTGCGGTTTAATGGAATTAAGTTGTAAACCGTAATGATTTTTATGCTGAATAATAGAGGACATCGCTAATAGTTTTGGCACGTATAAACGGGTCTCTTTGGGTAATTGTAAAGACCAGAAGTCTGTCGGTTTCCCCGCTGCTCTATTCTTCTTAATGGCATTTCGTACACGCCCTTCACCTGTGTTGTATGCCGCGATAGCGTGTAGCCAGTTTCCTTTAAATTTTTTGTGAAGATATTCAAGTAGATCAAGTGCGGCATCAGTCGATGCAATAATATCGCGTCGACCATCGTACCCCTGCCAATACTTCAAGCCGAAGGTTTTACCTGTTGCGCGGGTAATCTGCCATAGTCCTGAAGCCCCTTGGCTTGAATAGGCGAACTGATCAAAAGAACTTTCGATAAAAGGGAGGAGTACCAGCTCCATTGGCAAATCACGAGCCTCAACTTGTTCATAAATATAAAATAAAAAAGGCTGGGCTCGCGTTGTTACTGTATCAATATGCTCAGGTTTAGTAATAAACCATTTTCGGTAGTAACGAATGCGGCGATTATTAGGGATGGGCATTTCCATATTGGCGGCAAGTGTATCCCACATATCATATTGATGGCGCGTGGCTTCATCAGCAAGCACCGGGGCAATGTGATTATGTACAGGGGAGTTATAAAGATAATGCGGTACTTTACCCGTTGCAATGTAGCTACCATCAAATTGATGGTGGGAAATTTTACATTCTGTCAGTTTACCAACAGGCTGAAATACACGGTTTAAAGCCAGTAAATCTTGTTCTGCTTTTATTGCTGCCTGATCAGGCTCTTTAGGGGCAGATTGGCAACCGTTTAACACAAAAATTGCTAATACAAGTGTCATCGTTGCTTGTTGCATTTGCTTTATTAACATCATATACCGCCAATAAACTCATACAAATTAAACGCATTTCTTTATTTGTTACTTAAAGTATTAA
>NZ_NOIF01000241.1 GCF_002265265.1 Photobacterium sanguinicancri | reverse complement strand
ATTTACAGATTAATATAATTTAATTTTATAAGGTCAGTTTATGGAAATTGTTCTAGTTCTTGCATTTATTGTTGGTGGTATTTTCGTCATTACTCGTGAGAAAAAATGCACCAAAAATGTTGATTACTCGCGCGAATCTCTTTAATTCACATTTTGCGATGATTAACCGATAAATGCCAATCTAAACAACTGTTTAGATTGGTTGTTCTTTCATTCTCTTTTCCATGCCCTGCTTGTCACTTTTCTTATTTCGTTTTATACCCACACCATCTATACCCAATGAGCACTGTTCGTACGTTGCTGTCATTTGCATGCTATTCATAGTTCTATCACTATCTATATGATTTTATTTTGTATTTTTTGTAACGAACAATCTAATAAGACATGATCTAAGTCGTATATATAGTGACGATTTTGCTTGTTAAGTTGGCGATTTATCAATATCGTTTAACAACACACGGATGTGCTCATGTTGCACATAAATAATGACATTTGATTTCTAATTATTTCCTCATATGCCTTCAAACAGCCAATCTTCATCGCCATTGAAAATGAGTGCTCTGTTCGCTTCAATGAACTTACGCAACTGGGTCGCCAGCCTGCTCTTCATGTTTCTATGTGGTGCATTACTTGTTTCGACAAGTAGTTATGTGTCAAAGCTTTATTTGCAGCACACTATTAGCAATGATGCTAAAAACATGCTTCAGCAGTACAGTCAGCAAGTTGATTCTTTGGATAGTAAGCTGGAAACGCTGTCTAAATTATTTCTATTTGATTGCAAGGCATTAGATCGCCACCAGTTAAAGCATATTACCTACAATGATTATGCGCTACGCCGTTTATCGTTGCATAACTCTGATGGTTCTCAGTGTTCAAGTTTTGAAGGAGCAAGTGGTGAAAACAGCTTGTCACCCTTAATTTCAACCTTGTCTGAACAGTCTTCTTTGTGGGTAACATCTGGTTCTAGAAATGAGCAGAGTTTGCTAGTGGCACAGTGGCAAGGTGAAAAGGGGTCACTTTATGTGCACATGGAGCCGATAGTTACTGAAGCCATACGTCATAAATATTGCAAAAACTGTGTGCTGACGGCAATTTCAGCTGTTGATAATCCGACAGTTTCATTTTGGCGTGGTGATGCGGCGTTATTCTCACAACCTATCTTATTTAGCATGAACCTAGACAATGGCATTAATATTCGTGTCTATGTGTCGCCTCAATTACTGTCTATCTACCACAGTAAAATGCTCATTCCGCTACTTATACTTGGCTTTGGTATTGGCTTTATTGCGTTAGTCATTATTCGCTTCTTTGAATATCGAAAAATGTCATTACATGCATTGGTTGAACAAGGGATAATACAGCGAGAGTTTATACCTTATTATCAGCCGATTGTTGATGTATCGACTAATAGCCTGTACGGCTGCGAAATGTTGGCTCGCTGGAAACGGCATGGGCAAGGCCTGATATCTCCAATGGAGTTTATTCCTTATGTTGAGAAAAGCGGACAGATTTTACCGATAACAGAGCAGCTCATTGAGAAAGCGATCGGTGATGTTTCTAAGCTTAACTGGGGTGACACTCAACAAGTCATTAGTGTGAATATTGTACCCGATCAACTGGAACATGTTGAGGTGTTGGCAAGTTCACTCGCAATATTGGATGAGTCGCCTTTGTTGCCATCTCAACTGGCATTTGAAGTCACGGAACGTAAGCGTTTTACTAATTTATCGATGGCATCGCAAGTGATTGAGACACTCCGAACTCAAGGCATAGATGTGAAGCTAGACGATGCTGGAACAGGTTATGGTGGCTTCAGCTATATTCAACAACTGGATATTCGCAGTATTAAAATCGATAAAATGTTTGTTGAAACGATAGGAACAGCAGACCTTAAATTATCATTATTGGACTCGATAATTGCTTTTGGTCGTGAAGCTCAAATGGAAATGATAGCCGAAGGCGTTGAGACAGAGGAGCAGTCCCGCTATCTAGCTAAGCATGGAGTGACTTTACAGCAAGGCTTCTATTTTGGTCGTCCGATGCCATTTCGAGATTTTGCGTATTACTGCAAGAGTATGGTATCTCGAAAATCGTTAACTAAACGTTTTAATATCCCACCTACGCTGTTGTATAACCAAGTTGATGAGTGTTAAGTACTTAAAATGAAAAGTGCCAGCCAGTATGATCGACCTCGCTGGCACATATTGTTGTTTATCTTATTGCACGTTGTATTGCCATGATGCGTTCATTTTAGTGAAGTAAACAGTACAACTCTGACTGTTAACCTTGGTTTGAGAACCAATCTTCGCGTACGCGTTGAATAGTTGCTTGAGTTGATTTCCAGCGTTCAGAGCGAATGAGATCGCTGTATTCACCACAAGGGCGTTTTAAAAGTGTTTCAAGGTGCGGTACTTGAGTTTGCGGTAAACCATCGAGTGCTTCGATAGCACCTTGGCGGTTATTGCAAAGCATTACCATGTCGCAGCCGGCTTGTTGAGCTGCAATCGCACGTTCGCTGTAACTCCCCATTACGTCTGCGCCTTTCATGTTGAGGTCATCTGAAAAGATGACACCTTTGAAACTAAGATCTTGGCGTAGTACTTTCTTAAGCCAGTATTCAGAACCACTTGCGGGTTGATCGTCATAAGCATCAAATACAACGTGTGCTGGCATCATTGCATCTAATAGCTTGTGATCAATCAGTTGCTTAAATACTGTCATATCATGGTGTTTAATGTTGTCGCGAGAGTCGATAGGGGTTTCTAAGTGAGAATCAGCTAATACGCCACCATGTCCAGGGAAGTGTTTCCCTGTCGTTGCCATGCCTGCCTCTTTCATGCCTCTAATAAACTGAGACGCATAAGTGAATACTTGCTGCGGATCATCTGAAAACGCACGATCCCCAATAGCTTTACAATCAAAACCTAGGTCTAATACAGGAGCTAAGCTGAGATCGATGTCCATAGCGAGCAATTCAGCCGCCATCAGCCAGCCACCTTGAAGAGCTAGCGTTTGTCCTTCTTTTTGTGCAGCAAAGGCCTTAGCGGGTGGTAAAAGTGTAAATTCATCGCGGAAGCGTTGAACGCGGCCACCTTCTTGATCGACTGCGATCAGCATAGGGCGGTTCGCTGTTTTTCTAATATCTTTTACTAATGCACGCAGTTGGGCGCGATCGTGATAATTTCGGGCAAAAAAGATAATCCCACCGACTGTAGGATGTTGAATTATTTCACGTTCTTCTGCATCTAGCTCGTAGCCAGATACATCAAGCATTAATGGGCCCATGATCACTCCGCAGATTGGCTCATAACAGCGCTTTTATCATTGTATTTATCAATGTATCAGGCGGTTATTAGTACATAATTTTTAAGTGGCAATAACTTAGCATAGTGGTAAATATCCGCAATTTATAATCGCTAATGCGCACTATTGTTTCTATATGAAAACACTGTGATGATTGGATAAAATAAAGGTAAAAGAGAACTTGTTGGTTATCTGTTCTATTGTGTTGAAAATAGCCATTAAATGGTGATCTGCATCGCATTCTATATGTCTTCGTATCACTCTATTACTTTATTATGTGATCAATGTAGCTGTGATTGCGTGTGTGCTTGTTTAGACTGTTTCCTTAATAAACAGTTAGGTTGGTTCATATGTCAGTGCTAGTTGCAATTGCGATCACTACGGGTATTTTATCGGGTATTTGGGGATGGGTGGCTGTCTCTTTAGGTTTACTAAGTTGGGCTGGCTTTCTTGGCTGTACAACGTATTTTGCATCACCCAAAGATGGCCTTAAAGGTGTTGGCTTAAGTATTGCGACGAACCTAAGTGGTGTTTTCTGGGCGATGGTTATTCTAAAGCTATCCAGTGAGTTTAGCTTAGAGATCATTGGCTATATAGTCACTGCCGTTGTTGCATTCTTTATGTGTGTACAAGCGAAGCAGACTTGGCTGAATTTCATTCCTGGTACTTTCATTGGCTCGTGTGCAACCTTTGCAGCTAACGGTGACTGGCAACTTGTTGTGCCTTCATTATTACTGGGTGTCGTGTTTGGCTATTGCATGAAATCGTCTGGCTTGTGGCTAAAAGAAAAACTAGATGTGACCCCAAAGGCGCTAAGCGCAGCGGATGACGCTCAATAACGTCGGCTAGTTAATACGATAAGTCAGCCACAGTTTTAATACTGTGCAAAATATGTAAAGAAAAGCCCCTTTCGACGGTAGTGAAAGGGGCTTTTTTTATTGAGCCGAAATAGCGGTTAGAGAGACGCTTATCGTTAATATCAATCAAAGTATCGATAGCACAATTGTCTTTAAAAAATGAATTTAAAGTGTTTCGGACAAAAGCGGGTGCTCTGTATGTATTGTTGGTTGTTGCTGATTGAAGTTAGGTACTGTTGTGCGGCCCAGCATAGATAACGTCACTAACCAGGTAGCGTATGGAATCTTAGCTTCACCGTCGCGCCAGCGTTTAATCATACGACCTGCGTTACCGCGAGAGGCTGAAGACCCTAGCATATAAGCGATATCAGTTTCTGATAGACCAAGCAATGCCTTCAGGGAATCCAACGCTTCGTTAATTTCAACCTGAGAAGGGTGCTGCCAGCCAATAAGAGGTGACTTTATGTTTTGCGGAGCATTATGGTTGTCGGCTAACCATTGTAAAAAAGTAGATGTTGATTTCATAAATCGGAAGTCGGTAGTTAATTTGTCCATAGTGTGTGCTTCTTGTATTTTCCATGATGAGGCTATGACTACTTCTTAGTGAGTAGCTTATAGCACTGTTAGCTTCTTATCCTCAGTAGATAACCAAAAGGTTGTCTGCTGAATTTTAATGTACATAATTTTTTTAAAACACCATTCTGTATTTGTACGGTGTTTGATTAATGTGGATTCTATACCGATATAAGTGTAATTATCAATATTACTTTTTAATTAATACATAGATTAAATGTGAATTAATAAATAATCACACGCAAGCATCCATTAGGGATGTCTTTTTTTTATTGAATGCTAATGCTGCGTGGTCATTTTCACAATGTAAGTTTGCATAATCAACATAACCTAAAAGCGGTAA
The DNA here is from genome assembly GCF_002265265.1 of Photobacterium sanguinicancri. Classification (GTDB taxonomy): domain Bacteria; phylum Pseudomonadota; class Gammaproteobacteria; order Enterobacterales; family Vibrionaceae; genus Photobacterium; species Photobacterium sanguinicancri. The sequence continues at coordinate 807 of NZ_NOIF01000241.1, read as the reverse complement.
TTGGCACCAAAATATACAACCGTTAGCATGCTGTTCGTAACATTAAAAGTGTTATTGGCTTGATTATTTTTATTGTTCATTGAGCTATTAATTACTGACAGTCGCATACCAAAGTCGAGTGAAAAGTGCCGACCTATACGGCCTACTATCCCCGTTTGCGCACCATAGGTTAGGCCTGACGAGGTGAAGCTGTTAAAGTCGTTACTGCTGTCGATTGTTTCTCGCTGATGAAAACCTGCATGAATCCCCACATAGGGGTTCCAATTACGTTGCGATAAGAATAGGTACTCTGCATTGAGTAGGTGCTGAGAAATACTATCGCTTGTTTTCATTACGACTTTATCAGCACTATTGAGTCGCTCTGTCTCAGAATCAAACTGTTCAAAAGTGTAAAATATTCGATATCGATTCATGTCAGACACCCAACCAATATCAATACCAAACCCACCATATATATCTGCATCTTCTGAAGGTGATTCACTTGATTGGTCAGCGTTTAATTCTTGGTTGGAGTCGATCTCACTGAAACCTAACTTACTACCAATATACATAGAAGCATGGGCATGATAAGACGAAAAGAGTAAAGCTAGGAAAATTATTTTTATGGTTTTAGTCATGACATAACGCTGTTTTTCAGTATTTGGAATACACATCATATAGATAGTTAGCACAACAATAAAATATCGTTTTATTGTTGTGGTGCTCCATATTGGAGGTAACCTCTGTTGAGGTAATAATAAAATCTACATGTGGTGGTTAAAAACTGCTTTTATATTATAGCCTTATGATTAATGCAACTGAAAACTG
>NZ_NOIF01000240.1 GCF_002265265.1 Photobacterium sanguinicancri | reverse complement strand
ATATTTGGCAATACAAACAAATCACACCTATTAACATTATTGTTAACAATTGGCGATAGATCAAAAAAAACCCCAGCATAATGCTGAGGTTTCTCGACATATAATCAGTGATTAATTACATGTGCTCAATCATATCGTCAGCAAATTCAGAACACTTACGCAGTGTTGCACCTTCCATTAGGCGCTCAAAATCATAAGTTACTGTCTTATTACTGATCGCCGCTTCCATTGAGCTAATAATCAAATCTGCCGCTTCAGTCCAACCTAGGTGGCGAAGCATCATTTCAGCAGAAAGAATCAATGAACCAGGGTTCACTTTGTCTTGGCCTGCATACTTAGGCGCAGTACCGTGTGTTGCTTCAAACAATGCAACACCATCGCCAATGTTCGCACCCGGTGCGATACCGATACCACCAACCTGCGCAGCTAATGCATCAGAAATGTAGTCACCATTAAGGTTCATGGTTGCGATAACATCGTATTCTGCTGGACGTAGAAGAATTTGCTGCAAGAAAGCATCAGCGATGCAGTCTTTGATTACAATTTCTTTGCCTGTGTTTGGATTTTTCAATGTCATCCATGGGCCACCATCAAGCAGCTCAGCACCGAATTCAGCAGCAATTTCGTAACCCCAATCTTTGAAGGCACCTTCGGTGAACTTCATGATGTTACCTTTGTGTACAATCGTTAATGAATCACGATCATTATCGATTGTATACTGAAGTGCTGCGCGTACTAGGCGCTTAGTACCTTCTTCAGAGATAGGTTTAATGCCTACACCACATTGTTGTGGGAAACGGATTTTAGTGGCACCCATTTCGTCTTGAAGGAACTTAATCACTTTATCAGCTTCTTTTGTACCCGCTTGGAATTCAACACCCGCGTAAATATCTTCTGAGTTTTCACGGTAGATAACCATGTCAGTTAACTCAGGTTGTTTAACTGGGCTTGGAACACCTTCAAAGTAACGTACTGGGCGAGCACAAATATATAAATCAAGCTCTTGACGTAATGCTACATTCAACGAGCGAATACCACCGCCAACAGGCGTTGTCAGTGGGCCTTTAATCGAAACTTTATAATCACGAATAAAGTCTAATGTTTCTTGTGGTAGCCATGCATCTTCACCGTAGACTTGGGTCGATTTTTCGCCCGTGTAGATTTCCATCCATTCAATCTTACGGTCACCGGCATAGGCTTTGTTGACAGCCGCATCAACTACTTTGATCATTGCAGGGCTTACATCAACCCCAATACCATCACCTTCAATATAAGGAATGACAGGGTTGTTAGGAACAACCAGTTTGCCTTCAGAATCTAGCGTAATTTTCTGACCTTCAACTGGTACAACTACTTTACTATCCATTTAAATCTCCTAGCGTCCATTTGTTATCTTTTTGTAAGATGCGCGCAAATCATACTCGATTTTTTAACGACACGCCAATCTGCGAATTTTCACGTATAATATGCGAGTCATCATCACTAAATACCCAGTAACACGCTATTTATGAAGCCAAATACAACCTCACGTCAACCTCAACGTGCCAATAATGAGCGCAGAGCATCAAGAAAACTCAATAAACCGAAGCGTCCTCGCGGCCCTCAAAAGATCATTTTATTTAACAAACCCTTCAACGTTCTGACCCAATTTACGGGTGAAGAAGGCGATATAACACTGTCTGATTTCATCCCTGTAAAAGACGTTTACCCAGCAGGAAGATTGGATAAAGACAGTGAAGGTTTGTTAGTGCTAACCAATGATGGCATCTTGCAGGCTCGATTGACTCAACCACAATCTAAGTCTCCAAAAACCTATTGGGCACAAGTAGAAGGTGAGCCAAGCGATGAGCAACTAGACGCGCTACGTAATGGTGTAACCCTAAAAGATGGACCAACACTACCAGCTGAAGTTGAACGCATGGTCGAACCTCCTATATGGGATCGTGTTCCACCTATTCGTGAACGAAAAAATGTGCCGACAACTTGGTTAGCCATTACCTTGCAAGAAGGCCGTAACCGTCAGGTTCGTCGTATGACAGCACACATCAATCACCCGACACTTCGCCTGATCCGCTACAAAATGGCGCAATGGACAGTTGATGATCTTGCTCCTGGCGAATGGCGAGAGGTCACACTGCCATCTTCGCAATAAAAGCGCATTAATGACTAAGTCAGATCAATAATCTTTTTCAGACTTAGTCAATCCCCTATCCCTTTCAACATTACCGCTTAAATAACCACAAAACCCTGTGGCACCGTAGATAAAACACTACCTTTTTACACTCAGTTACTCTATTATTGCCGCAAATAGCAAACGTTTGCCTAGCTAGACGAAAAGTCTGTTTCAATCTTTTAGCTTATATCTATAGCTAGCGCTGAAACGCTAATTTCCTAATGAAAAGCACGTTCTTGCTGTACTACTGCTGATAACAGCGTAAAAAGAAGCCAATAATGAAAGTGTGATTCATATCGTAGTCTGTTTCGTCAGATTGCTTTCTGTTAGAATTACGCTCTTAACACTTATTAGCGACTGAAGAGAAATATGTCAGATAACAGCCCAAAAAAAGTCATAGTCGGTATGTCCGGCGGCGTTGATTCATCGGTATCCGCTTACCTACTCCTTCAACAAGGTTATCAGGTTGAAGGCCTGTTCATGAAGAACTGGGAAGAAGATGATAACGAGGAATACTGCTCTGCTGCAGAAGACCTGGCTGACGCACAAGCTGTATGTGACAAACTGGGCATTCAACTGCACACCATTAACTTTGCAGCTGAATACTGGGACAACGTCTTTGAATACTTCCTTGAAGAATACAAGGCTGGCCGTACCCCTAACCCAGATATTCTTTGTAATAAAGAAATCAAATTTAAAGCGTTTTTAGAATTTGCAGACGAAGTTCTAGAAGCCGATTACATCGCGATGGGTCACTACACACGCCGTAGTTTCCCAACTACTGAAGGTGATAAACCTCAGATGCTACGTGGTGTTGATAACAACAAAGATCAAAGCTACTTCTTATACACACTAAGCCATGAGCAAATTTCTCGTAGCCTATTCCCTGTTGGTGAACTAGAAAAACCTGAAGTTCGCCGTATTGCAGAAGAGCAAGACCTGATCACAGCCAAGAAAAAAGATTCAACCGGTATTTGTTTCATCGGTGAGCGTAAGTTTACTGAATTCTTAGGTAAGTACTTACCTGCGCAGCCTGGCAAAATCGAAACGGCTGACGAAGGTAAAGTCATTGGCGAACACCAAGGCTTGATGTACCACACACTAGGTCAACGTAAAGGCCTACATATTGGCGGACAAAAAGGCGGAAACGGCTTAGAAGACGCTTGGTACGTAGTTGATAAAGATGTGAAACGTAACGTTTTAATTGTAGGCCAAGGTAAAGATCACCCTCGCCTAAAATCAGAAGGTTTAGTGGCAGCACAACTGCATTGGGTTGATCGTCAGCCTATTCGTGAGCCACTGAAATGTACGGTGAAAACACGTTACCGTCAGCAAGATATCCCTTGTACTATCTTGCCAATCGATGATGAGAACATCAAAGTCATCTTTGATGAGCCACAGATCGCAGTAACACCCGGCCAATCAGCAGTCTTCTACCTTGACGAAATTTGTCTAGGTGGCGGCATTATTGAACAACGCATTTAAGGAGCAGTCGCACGTGGCAAACTCTTTATACGATCGTACCATCGCTTTTGCTGGTATCTGCCAAGCAGTGAAACTCGTTCAGAAAGTTGCCCGCGACGGCACTTGCGATAGCGATGAGTTAGCAACCTGTCTAAATAGTATTATGGCGACAGATCCTGCTAACACCCTTGATATTTACGGTGATGAATCAAGCTTACGTTTGGGCTTAGAAACCTTAACAGCAGAGATTGATAACACACCATCTGGCAATGAAATCACACGCTACCTTGTTAGCGTAATGGCACTAGAGCGTAAATTATCTAGCCGCCGCGATAGCATGGCTCAGCTTGGCGAGCGCATTGATGTTCTCAAGCGCCAAACCGAGCATTTTGAATTGCTCGAAGAACAAATGATTAGCAATATTGCCAGCGTTTACCTTGATACCATCAGCCCATTAGGGCCTCGCATTCAGGTAACAGGTACACCTGCCCACTTACAACAAAATAGTGTTCAGCACAAAGTACGCGGTTTGCTACTTGCCGCTGTGCGCAGTGCTGTATTGTGGCGTCAAGTCGGTGGTAAGCGTCGTCATTTAATTTTCGGGCGTAAGCAAATGGTTGAACAAGCAAAAATTTTGCTTGCTCGCTGTTAATAATTTTATTGATTACGAAGCAGTTAATACTGCTTCGTAATATCCAATTTGTTAAACCTCATCAATCAGGAGAGAGACAACATGGAACTGTCAGCATTGACTGCTGTTTCCCCGGTAGACGGCCGATACGGAAGTAAAACAATTGCCCTTCGCAGCATCTTCAGTGAATTTGGTCTGCTAAAGTACCGCACTATTGTTGAAATCCGTTGGTTACAAAAACTGGCTGCTACTGACGCTATCGTGGAAGTTCCTGCATTCAGCGCAGAAGCAAACGCCTTTTTAGATCGCGTTGCTGCTGAATTTAGTGAAGAAGATGCGCTACGTATCAAAGAGATCGAGCGTACAACAAACCACGACGTAAAAGCGGTTGAATACTTCCTGAAAGAGAAAGTTGCTGACGTACCTGAACTACACGCTGTGAATGAGTTTATTCACTTTGCATGTACTTCTGAAGACATCAACAACACTTCTCACGCACTAATGCTAAGCGAAGCGCGTGAGACTGTGATCCTTCCTGAAATCCGTAATGTTATCGACGCTATTAAAGCATTGGCTAACGAATACCGTGAAATTCCATTACTGTCTCGTACACACGGCCAGCCAGCTTCTCCATCAACGATGGGTAAAGAAATGGCTAACGTAGCGTACCGTATGGAACGTCAATTCAAGCAAATCGAAAGCGTTGAAATTCTTGCGAAAATCAATGGTGCTGTAGGCAACTACAACGCACACATCTCGGCTTACCCTGAAGTTGATTGGCACCAGTTCAGCGAAGAGTTCATCACTGAATCTCTTGGCGTAACGTGGAACCCATATACAACGCAAATCGAGCCACACGATTACATCGCTGAGCTATTCGATGCAGTCGCACGCTTCAACACCATTCTTCTTGATTTCGATCGCGACGTTTGGGGTTACATTGCACTGGGTCACTTTAAGCAAAAAACCATTGCTGGCGAAATTGGTTCTTCAACCATGCCACACAAAGTTAACCCAATCGACTTTGAAAACTCAGAAGGTAACCTAGGTTTAGCTAACGCTATCTTTAATCACCTAGCTCAAAAGCTTCCAGTTTCTCGCTGGCAGCGTGACCTTACTGACTCAACAGTACTTCGTAACCTAGGTGTAGGTTGTGGTTATGCGATCATTGCATACACATCAACGCTTAAAGGTATTAGCAAGCTTGAAGTAAACCAAGCTGCGCTAGAAGCTGAATTAGACCGTAACTGGGAAGTATTGGCAGAGCCAGTGCAGACCGTAATGCGTCGTTACGGCATCGAAAAACCTTACGAGAAGCTAAAAGAGCTAACGCGCGGTAAGCGTGTTGACGGTGAAGGCATGCGTGCATTCATTGATGGCCTTGAGCTTCCTGAGCACGAAAAAGCACGTCTAAAAGAAATGACACCAGCTAACTACATCGGTGATGCAGTTAAGCTAACAGACGCACTTTAATTCACGCTCTGACATAAAAAGGTTGGCCTAGTGCCAACCTTTTTTTGTTTACTTTCCAGCCAAAACTAATCTCCCGCCCTTTATCTTCTCAATCATAAAACACCCACTTTTATTTTTATTGTCAATATAATCAATTATTTAAATATAACATGTATTT
>NZ_NOIF01000239.1 GCF_002265265.1 Photobacterium sanguinicancri | reverse complement strand
AACAAAAGTTGAGTTTTTCAAAAAAAATTGAATAATACCAACATAACATAAAGTACTGAGAAGATGCTGCTCCACACATTTTCATCAGTGATAGTTAATGACGTGTACGGACACTGATGTCCTTTCTGCCCTAGATATGATGAGATAACCATGAGCAATTCACTAGTTCTTGTAATTAATTCTGGTAGTTCTTCCCTTAAATTCGCTTTGATCGATACTGTTGTCGGCGACGCAGTACTGAGCGGTATTGGTGAGTGTTTTGGCCTTCCAGAAGCTAACGTTAGCTGGAAATACAACGGTGAGAAAAGTGAATACGCGCTAAGCGAAGGTAATCACCACCAACTTGCTGTTGACCGCATCGTTGCACTAGTTGAAGAGCTTGGTCTGAAAGACGACATTATTGCAGTGGGCCACCGTGTTGTTCACGGCGGTGAGAAGTTCACTAGCACTGTTAAGATTGATGAAGCGGTTCTAACTGAAATCGACAACCTTAGCGATCTAGCGCCACTTCATAACCCCGCTCACGTTATTGGTATGCGCGCTTCTATGGCTGCATTCCCAACGTTATCTCAATACGCTGTATTTGATACTGCGTTCCACCAAACGATGCCAGCGAAGGCATACACTGGTGCTATCTCACGTAAGCTTTACAACGACTACGGCATTCGTCGTTACGGCTTCCACGGCACAAGCCACTACTTCGTTAGCCGTGAAGCAGCAAAAATGATTAACAAGCCAATCGAAGAGAGCAGCTTTATCTCTGTTCACTTGGGTAACGGTGCTTCTGTTTGTGCTATCAAAGACGGCATGAGCGTTGATACAAGCATGGGCTTTACTCCGCTTGCGGGTCTTATGATGGGTACACGTTGTGGTGACCTTGACCCAAGCATCATCGAATTCCTTCTGAAGAAAGGCTGGACGCAAGAAGAAGTATTCGACGAACTAAACAAGAAATCTGGCCTGTTAGGTGTTTCTGGCCTAACAAGCGATTGTCGCGGTGTTATCGAAGCGATGGAAAATGGCCACGAAGGCGCAACGCTAGCATTTGAACTATTCTGCTACCGTGTTGCTAAATACGTTGGTTCATACATGGTTGCGTTAGATGAACTAGACGGCATCATCTTCACTGCTGGTATTGGTGAGAACTCTCAACCTATCCGTAGCAAGATTTTAGAAAACCTAAAAATCTTCGGTTACCGTGAAGATGAAGAAGCAAATGCAGCAGCACGTTTTGGTAATAAAGGTGTTATCACCAAGCCAAATACACCGCTTGCTATGGTTATCCCAACAAATGAAGAGTGGGTAATCGCAAACGAATCTATGGCGCTACTACACGCTTAATAGATTGACCCTGCGGGAACGGGGTTATTAGGAACGGGGAAGCGGCTCTGAGTATAAACTCAGGGCCGTTTTTTCATGCGTAGAAGGAATGATTCATTCATTATTAACAATTATATTATTTACAAAACATGCGAGTCAGTATGAATGAAAATACTATAAGATAGCTCGCTGAAATATTTTGAAACAATTGAAATAACAGGTTTTACGATAGCTGATAGTTATTCAGGTCTCATTAATCACTGCTTGTTACTTTAAGCGCTTACTAAAAATATAAATGCAACATTTTGCGAAATTTGTATTTCGTTCCTTATTGTTTGTTTTTTTAAGTGGTTTCTCTTAATGAAAAGAAAATTTATAGCGGTTGCTATCTGTGCAGGTTTATTAGTAGGTTGTGGCGAGCAAGCTAATAATCGCCAAGCCCCTCCTGCACCACTTGTCGTAACCCAGCCTGTCACTGTGATTGATTACCAACAGGGTAAGCAATATGTTGGACGTACTGAAGCTCAGGAAGATGCAGCCATCGTGGCGCAAGTGTCTGGTTATCTTAAAGAGCGTTTCTTTACTGAAGGGCAAACAGTCGAAAAAGGCCAACTTTTATACCACATTGACCCAGCGGCTTACGAAGCGAAGGTGGCGAGTGCTAATGCTGCTATTGCTCAAGCGGAAGCTGAGTTGAGTAATGCAGAGCTTAACTGGCAGCGTAATAAGAACCTCTTGCCAAAAGGCAGTATTAGCCAATCAGATTACGATCGCTCAACGGCGACTAAATTATCAGCAGAAGCTCAATTAAAAGCAGCGAAAGCACAATTGCATTTAGCTGAAGTTGATTTATCTCATACTAAAATTGTTGCACCATTCACTGGCCGTATTAGCGACAGTAAAGCAAGCCTTGGTGACTTAGTATCACCTTCTACTGGCGTATTAACCACACTTGTTAGCTTAGATCCTATCCAAACTTCTTTTAAAGTGAGCGAGCGTGAACGCCTGAATTTAGGCATAGACACGTTAGATGGCGCTGGCAGTGGTAGTGACGGAATTGAAGTTGTTATGTCATTGGGCGGTGGGCGTAATCACAGCCATGTTGGTGAAGTTGATTTTATTGGCAACCGTATCGATTTAAACACGGGCACTATATCCTTACGTGCAAGTTTCCCCAACCCTGAGCACACATTGCTACCTGGCCAGCATGTTCAAGTATTTTTACGTGAAAAGACACCCGTTAAAGCCAATGTGATCCCTCGTCGTGCGGTTCAAAGTGACCTCGAAGGTGATTTTGTCATGGTATTGCAGGACGACAATGTAGCGGAACGTCGTAATGTTGAGCTTGGTCCACAAACGGAACAAGGCGTCATTATTCATAGTGGTATTAATGCTGATGATGTGGTGTTAACTAAAGGCCTACAACGCGTACGAAATGGGATGACTGTTCGTATTGAAGAGCCAAAGGCGTAAGGAATTATTATGCTCAGTCGCTTTTTTATCCAACGCCCTAAGTTTGCGTTGGTGATATCCATTATTCTGACTCTTGCTGGTAGCATCGCATTGATGAACTTGCCTGTGGCGGAATATCCGAAAATAAGCCCGCCATCTGTAAGTGTGACTGCATATTATTCTGGTGCAAGTGCAGAGGTAGTTGAAGAAGCTATTGCCGATCCGATTGAAGCATCGGTTAATGGTGTAGAGAACATGATTTATATGTCCTCTAAGAGTGCCAACGATGGTTCGTATAACCTCAACGTTACCTTTGATGTTGGTACCGATCCGGATATGGCGCAAGTTAACGTCCAGAACCGTGTCTCGCAGATCGAATCTAAGTTACCGGCTGAAGTTCGTATGGTGGGTGTGACAGTTAAGAAGCGCTCTCCAGACTTATTGATGGTACTTAACTTTTACTCGCCAGATGATAAGTACGACGATAAGTTCTTGATCAACTACATCAATTTGAATGTAAAAGATCAGCTTGCGCGTGTGCAAGGCATCAGTGAAGTGAATGTTATCGGTGGTGGCGAATACGCGATGCGCGTGTGGCTCGATCCTGAAAAAATGGCGAACCTTAGTTTGACAACGTCAGACGTGAATGCCGCACTTGCAGAGCAGAACGTTCAGGTTGCTGCAGGTAAAGTAGGCGCTCCGCCGTTTAATAACGTTCAAGAAGTCCAGTTTAACCTAGTCACAAAAGGACGTTTAGAGTCGGTCAGTGAGTTTGAAGACGTTGTATTACGTGCAAACTCGGATGGCTCTGTTGTGTACTTAAAAGATGTCGCGCGTGTTGAACTAGGTAAAAAGTTCTACGACGGTAACGGGATGTTCCGTGGTAAACCTGCTTCAATTGTCACATTGTCACTACAGTCTGATGCTAACGCGTTAGAAAGTGGTAAGGCGGTGATGGACTTGCTTGATAGCATGAAAGGCAATATGCCGGAAAGCATGGCGTACGAAACCAGTTACGACACCACACTTTTTGTTGCCGAATCAATAAAAGGGGTCGTGGTAACGCTGATTCAAGCGATCATTTTGGTTATTGCGGTTACCTACATGTTTTTAGGTAGTATGCGTGCCACCTTGATCCCTGTTGTTGCTATCCCTGTGTCTTTAATTGGTACCTTTGCTGTCATGCTAATGGCAGGTTTTACGATCAATACTGTGACGCTATTTGGCTTGATCTTAGCAATTGGTATTGTGGTGGATGATGCTATTTTGGTTATCGAAAATGTCGATACCAATATGAAAAACGATCCGAACCTGACACCGCGTCAAGCAACATTAATCGCGATGAAAGAGGTGACAGGGCCAATCATTACCTCAACCTTGGTATTGTTAGCCGTGTTTATACCTGTTGCTATGCTACCGGGTATTACAGGCATCATGTATCGTCAGTTTGCGTTAACGATCTGTATATCTGTTGTCATTTCTTCTATCAATGCTCTAACGCTGTCTCCAGCGTTGTGTTCATTAGTTTTGAAGCAAGGCGGCGGTAACACGGCACGTTGGTTCCAAACTTTTAACCGTGGCTTAGACAGAATTACGCTAAAATACGGTGCGATAGCTGGCTTCCTCGTTCGCAAAGCAGGCTTATTGATTAGCTTCTTTATTGTGGCTTTATTGTCTGTAACTTTCCTAGCGAAAACAACATCGACCGCTTTTGTACCTCAAGAAGATAAGGGTATTTTGCTGGTTAATGTACAGCTACCAGATGCGGCGTCTTTATCGCGTACAGAAGAGACGACACTTAAACTGCAAGCATTAGTAGAGCAAGAGCCGGGTGTTGAAGGTATTACTGTTGCTAATGGTTATGCGTTCCTGACAGGTGCAGCTGCATCTAACGGTGCGTCAATGTTCATCAAGCTGAAAGAGTGGGATGAGCGTAATAGCATGGAAGGTGAGCACTCTTCATTTGCGATTACTAACCGTATTAATGCCCGTGCAGCGATGGAATTACCTGAAGCGATTGTCTTTGCGATGGGGCCGCCAGCTGTTCCTGGTATGGGCGCTGCATCCGGTTTTGAATTTGTATTGGAAGATACGCTAGGTCGAAACCGAACAGATTTAGCCAACGTGATGGGTGACGTGATTGAGAAGGCAAATGCACAGCCTGAGATCCAATTCACCTACAGTACGTTCCGTGCCAATGTGCCGCATTATTATGTTGATATTGACCGTGTAAAAGCAAAACAGTTAGGTGTGCCGCTAACAGAGGTATTCCAAACGTTGCAAGGCAATCTTGGTTCAATGTATATCAATGATTTCACTATGTATGGCAAGAACTTCCGCGTGACGGTTCAAGCCGACAGTGAGTATCGTAATGATCTTGATGCTTTAGAGCGTTTCCATGTTCGTTCTGCAAGTGGTGAAATGATCCCTTTAAGTACGCTTGCAACAATAGATCAAGTGTTTGAACCAGATGTGGCTTGGCGTTACAACATGTACCGTTCTGCGGTGATTCAGGGTGGCCCTGCTGAAGGCTATTCAAGTGGTGATGCGATTGCCGCAATGGAGCGTGTTGCAGCAGAAGTGCTTCCGCAAGGTTACCAATACGAATGGACGGGTATGGCCTACCAAGAGGTAAAAGCGGGCAATCAGGCTATTTATGCGTTTGCATTGGCGCTTATCTTTATTTACTTGTTTATGGTTGCTCAGTATGAAAGTTGGAGTATTCCTCTAGCTATCATCTTGGTTGTACCTGTTGCGACGTTAGGCTCTTTCTTAGCGCTAGCCATAACAGGCACACCATTGAATTTATACGCACAAATTGGTTTGGTTCTCTTAATCGCATTGGCCGCAAAAAATGCCATATTGATTGTAGAATTTGCCAAGATTGAGCGAGAAGATAAAAATTTGGATATCGAAAAAGCGTCGGTGCGTGGAGGTAAATTACGTTTCCGCGCGGTGAACATGACTTCGTGGTCGTTTATCTTGGGTATTCTACCGTTAATCTTTGCATCGGGTGCTGGCCATATTAGTCAGAACTCATTGGGTATTTCACTTACGGGTGGCCTGTTATGTGTGCTGTTAGCGGGTACTTTCTTGATCCCAGGTTTCTTTGCGCTCGTTCAGCGTAAACGTGAGAAATTCCATGGTGGTTCAACGAAGCTTATTAACCTTGATGATGAGTGATCATCTTGTATTTTAAGATAAGCGTTTTGATAGAAGTGCTTTAAAATATAAACACGAGAAATAGCAAAGGGCTTCACTTAGGTGAAGCC
>NZ_NOIF01000238.1 GCF_002265265.1 Photobacterium sanguinicancri | reverse complement strand
GGTAGTTCAGTTGGTTAGAATACCGGCCTGTCACGCCGGGGGTCGCGGGTTCGAGTCCCGTCCGCTCCGCCACTTATACTAAGCCCAAGTCTCACGACTTGGGCTTTTTTACGTCTGAAACTTATGAAAGGGTCTCTCTGAGCGATAGTTCAGTGGGTTAGCCTTTTGATTGGCGAGATAAGCGGCCTGACACGTCGGGGTCGCTTTGAGGTTAGGTATGGCAACTGCCGTCCGCTCCGCCACTGATACTAAGCCCAAGTCTTACGACTTGGGCTTTTTTACGTCTATTACTGGCTAAAAACGCTGATAGTTGCGTTAGCTCATGTGACATTAGCCTACTAGTTCCAGCAATCGCTGGCCTTGCTCTCAACGTTTTTCCCTGCGCAATATCATCGGTGACATCGGTTGATTTTGTTTCGTGTGTAGCCTTTTTATTGGCGAGCTTAGCGGCCTGACACGTCGAGGTCGCACTGATGTTCGGTATGGCTGCTTTTAATTTAGAAGATCTATTTTCCCATCTAGAATTCTTGCTGCTCTTTTACTTCCTATAAATTTGACTCGCAATACCCCTCCATTTCATTTGTGTCGGTGGTGTTAGCGAAAGTCAGGAAAGAAAAAGGCCAGTGATATCACTGGCCTTTGAATTGCGTGTTAATTAGCAGTTTCGATTATAGGATCTGATTAAGGATATGGTCTGCTTTAATCGTTTTGATTCGTTTAATCAGCTTTCGAACTGGCGCTGGGTATGACTCGATTTTCTCGATGTATTTGTAGCTATCAATGCGTAAAGTATGAGTCAGGATCTGATCTAGCTCTTGCTGTTTTTGTTCAGCAAGAAGTTGATGTTTATCGTGTACTAAAATGGCATTCTCAAGATCTAGCTTCCAAGCGCGAGGATTCAGGTTGTTACCTGTAATCAGCATGTACTTTTTATCTACCCAAATACCTTTAAGGTGGAAGCTATTGTCATTGTGCTTCCATAGATGGATTGAAAGTTGGCGCTGTGCAATGGCAGCTTCATTTTGTTTGGCAAAATTGCGTAGGTTCACTTCGTATAAGTAAGGTAAGCCTGCAATTGTTTTGAAAGGTTCATTGGGCGGAATGAAAAAGTCATTCGCTGTTTTATCACCGACAACAATGGTCACTTTTACACCGCGCCGAATAGCTCTACGAACTTCACTGCTAATGCTGCGTGGGAAGTTAAAGTAAGGCGTGCAGATTGTCAGCTCTGTTTGAGCACTTGCAATAAGCGTACATATATGGCGATTAAGCTTATTCTTCCGTTTGCCTAATCCAACGAGAGGGGTTAACCCTACTTGATTGTCATCAATAGTTTCCGCATCAAACTCGTAACTTGCACGCTGTAGTGAGCCACGCAGTTTTCGAATAGCTCCCTTGAGGTTTTTAGTTTCAGGTCTGTTTTTTTGATTGAGGCAATTAACGGCATCGCTATCAACTAACACGTTGCTGATAAAGTTAGCCATGCTATTTGCTAAGTGTTGATTGCGAATGACGTGGTAGCGGTCATAGCGGTAACGATTATGCTGAGCAAGATAAATGTCATTTAGACTTGCTCCGCTATAGATCACGCTATTATCGATCACAAAACCTTTGAGGTGCAGTACGCCAAAGACTTCGCGATTACGAACAGGGACGCCTAACACTTCAATTTGGAATTGGTGTTTCTCAGCAAATTCACGATATAGGGCTGCATTACCATCTGATTTTTCAGCCCCAATTAGCCCACGTTGGGCGCGGTGCCAATCAACCAAGACCTTAATATCTAACTCTGGGTTAGCTTGCTTAGCATCGTATAAGGCTTGCAGTACGCTACGGCCAGCTTCATCATCTTGTAAATAAAGAGCCACAAGATAAATGCGATGTTTTGCTTGTGCAATCTCACTCAGTAAACGTTCACGAAAGGAACCCGCATCTAGCAGGGTTTCAAGGTCTTCCGGTTTGTGTGCAATACGTGGTAATTGCTCAATGAGCTGTCTATTGACTGTAGCTGAATCCATCATCGCCTCGTTTCGCGGCCTATACGATATAAATCTGTTAATTTGATGGGCAATTATATCAGAAAAAGATTAAACACCATCACATGTATAGCAGAGTTAGCCTTAGTTCTGACTTAACGCAGGTTTTTGATAAATCATAGGTACAAGGCTTTTACCACTATCACTGTAGCGTTTGAATCGAGATGCAAGGAAGTGGGGTAATTCATTATCATTGATGACAACAAAATTAGCCTTCTGGTATAAGGTGACAAGATGGCTAAAAGCAAAGCAGTAGCATGGTTGCTTCTCAATTTGTTCTATAGTAGCTACTAGTAATTGCTCGCTGATTCTTTGTCCTCGAAAATCTGGTTTCACAAGCATCCCTGTTAGCAATTGAATACCTTCGATTGCTTTGAAACGAACACAACATACGATGTTCGATTCATCTTCGCCGATCCATATTGTTTCATCTCTCTTTGCTTTTCCTGCAGGGTAGTAGCTCTTGTATAGACGATTAATAAGAGGGAAGCGGATAGGTTGTAATATGTGGAAACTTAGCTTACTCATGGGAAAACACTGCGTTGATTGAATGAATCGGTTAAAATGCAACGAATATTATACAAAGGTATGGTTCGATAGACGCATGAATATTTTGCCAGAAAGGTCGCTTGCCCCTTTTCATACATTCCATTTGGATGTGAACGCTGATGTTATCATCGAGGCTAATAGCCCGACGGATATACTTTCAATTTGGCAGAGTGAAGAGTATCAGAACCAACCTAAGCTATTGTTAGGGCAGGGAAGTAATATGTTATTTACCGCCCCTTTCCAAGGCGTCGTTGTACTTAACCGTATTAAAGGTATCACAACTACTGAATCGAAGCAGGGCTTTCACCTTCATGTTGGTGCGGGTGAGGATTGGCATCAATTGGTTGAATGGACGGTTGATAATAAGATGCCTGGCTTAGAAAATTTAGCGTTGATCCCTGGTTGTGTTGGTTCGTCGCCTATTCAAAATATTGGCGCTTACGGTGTTGAGCTAAAAGATGTTTGTGAATATGTTGATGTGCTTGACCTTGTCACCGGGGAGCAGCAACGCTTATCTAATAGTCAGTGCTTATTTGGATATCGAGATTCTATTTTCAAGCGTGCTCATAAAGAAAATAAAGCCATAATTGCTGTTGGGTTGCTACTGGAGCGGCAGTGGCAGCCGAAGTTATCATATGGTCCACTATCTGAACTAGAGAGCGACTTTGTGACTGCCCGTGATATTTTCGAGCGTGTGTGTAGTATCCGCCAAGAAAAACTGCCAGATCCAAATGTGATAGGTAATGCAGGAAGCTTTTTTAAAAATCCTGTCATTGCTGTTGCCCAGCGCGACAAGATTTTGGTTTCTTACTCTAATTTACCAAGTTATGGTGTGTCGGATACGGAGTGTAAACTCGCAGCTGGCTGGTTGATTGATCAGTGCGGGCTGAAAGGACATCAGATTGGTGGTGCAAAAGTGCATCAGCAGCAAGCTTTGGTATTGATCAATACAGGTACAGCAACGTCGAAAGATGTCACACAGCTAGCCGCTTATGTTGTTGAGCAGGTAAAACAGAAATTTGGCATTCTCTTAGAGCATGAGGTGCGCTTCATGTCAGCGACAGCCGAAACGCATTTGGCTGAGGTTATACGATGAAAGAGCATGCGACACGCTTGGCACTTATACGTGCATTATCTGATGGTTCTTTTCATTCGGGAGAGACATTAGGCCAAGCTATTGGTATCTCTCGAGCTGCAATTAGTAAACATATCAAAACACTGCAAAGTTGGGGCTTAGATATTTTTCGAGTGCAAGGTAAAGGCTACTGTTTGGCTAAAGAGCTCGAACTGCTTGATTGTGATAAGATTTTGGCTCAGGTAAAGTGCTCACACTTAAGCTTGCTTCCTGTTATTGATTCTACCAATCAGTATTTACTGGATCGTGTAGGTCAATTACCAAGTGGTTCGGTTTGTTTGGCTGAGTACCAACAGGCCGGGCGAGGGCGTCGAGGTCGACAATGGTTATCGCCTTTTGGTAGTAACTTGTATTTGTCCATGTATTGGCGTCTCGATGCCGGGATGGCTGCAGCGATGGGATTAAGCCTCGTTGTTGGTATTGCCATCGCTGACACATTGACCTCTCTTGGTGCGCAGAGTATTAAGCTAAAATGGCCAAATGATTTGTACTTTCAGGACAAAAAGTTAGCTGGGATCCTGACTGAAATGACAGGGCAGGCGGGTGATGCTGCGCATATAGTCATTGGGATGGGATTAAATATAGCAATGCCAGATCGTGAAGGTGAGCATATCGATCAACTATGGACGAATTTAGCTGATGCGTGTGAGATCTTACCTTCACGGAATTTACTCGCAGCTAATTTGATCGCCCAGCTTCAGCAAACGTTATTGGAATATGAGCAAGTTGGTCTTGCAGGTTTTGTCGAACGCTGGAATGAGTACGATAATTTTTTGAATCGCCCTGTAAAGTTATTGATTGGAGAACGTGTGGTCGAAGGAATTGCCCGCGGTATCGATAAACAGGGTGGGTTATTACTAGAAACCGAGCAGGGTGTAACGCCTTATATCGGTGGTGAAATCAGCCTCAGAGGTTGTTGATGCAATTACTAATAGAAGCGGGTAACACTTATGTGAAAGTGGCCCAATTATTTCAAACTGGCGAACTGGAATTATTAGGACGCTATCCTAGCAAAAAGCTAGAAATGGTATTAGAACCCCTGTTAGAAAACGGAATTCACAGGATCGTTTTCGCGAGTGTTGGTCCTGTTGAAGTAGATAACTCCATTCAGCGTATTGCGCAGCTGGCCAATATACCAGTGCTTCAAGTTAAAACACTGCGTAAAGACTTTGGTGTGAAAAATGCCTATGCTGAGTACCAGTATCTGGGCGTTGATCGCTGGTTGACGTTGGTCGCTATTCGTCAAGAATTCAAAAAGCCAACGGTCATTGTTGATATTGGTACTGCGCTTACATTCGATGTGATGTCTGACGACGGGAAACATCTCGGTGGTTGGATAGCTCCTGGTTACCAGTTAATGATGAAGTCAGTATTAGAAAATACGACTAAAGTATTTTCAGATCGTGAACACAGTGAAACATTAACGTTCTCCGATAATACAGCCGATGGTCTTAAAAACGGCTGTAGAGCTGCGTTACTTGGATTGATTGAATACGGCCTCAAGCAAGCAAAAGACAGATTAGGCGCTGAGCCTGAAGTGATTTTATGTGGCGGTGGTGTTCGTCATTTGCCCGTTTCATGGGCGAAGCATTACCGACATAAATCTGAGTTGGTACTTGAAGGGCTCGCTCTTTATGCAAAATGCCGTTAGTGGCTATAAAACAGACAGTCACTAAAAAAAGCAGAAAAAATCACTAAAAAGTATTGCAAGATTTATACGCATTCACTAGAATGCGCAGCAATTACGCCGACTTAGCTCAGTAGGTAGAGCAACTGACTTGTAATCAGTAGGTCACCAGTTCGATTCCGGTAGTCGGCACCAGTTTTTTGCTACACCCCTGGAGGGGTTCCCGAGTGGCCAAAGGGAACAGATTGTAAATCTGTCGGCTCTGCCTTCGATGGTTCGAATCCATCTCCCTCCACCATTTTCAAACGTTTGAATAGCTCTACGAGTTACGAGTTTTGCGGGCATCGTATAATGGCTATTACCTCAGCCTTCCAAGCTGATGATGCGGGTTCGATTCCCGCTGCCCGCTCCACACTTTTGTGTGCTGATATAGCTCAGTTGGTAGAGCGCACCCTTGGTAAGGGTGAGGTCGGCAGTTCGACTCTGCCTATTAGCACCACTCCTCCCAAGTTACTCTCAAACATTTGATATATACTCTACAAACCCATGATTGGTTGTGTGGTCGTAATGCCACCAAATACCGTGCCTAGAGGGACTATCCATGTCTAAAGAAAAATTTGAACGCGTAAAACCGCACGTTAACGTTGGTACTATCGGCCACGTTGACCACGGTAAAACAACTCTAACAGCTGCTATCTGTACTACACTTGCAAAAGTGTACGGTGGTGTTGCTAAAGATTTCGC
>NZ_NOIF01000237.1 GCF_002265265.1 Photobacterium sanguinicancri | reverse complement strand
ATATAAGCAAGTTACTACTTTGCGATCTGCCTTGTTTCAGAACGCATGATATTCAGACTCAAATAATATTGCAAATGATAATTGATATTATTCGCCTTTCGTGGATAATGGCTTCAAATCTTATTGAAAACCACTTTTGATAGTTCTGTTAGTTAGTGGCGTTCACAAGGCAATATTTATTTCAGCGTGGTAGATGAAACCGTGAATACAAAACGATATTTACTTGCAGGTACGGCATCTGTTCTTTTTCATAGCCTAGTCTTCTCAGCGATTCCCAACACCATGGTTATGGCAATGCCTGTGGGTACTGAATCTACCCGCGTTTCATTAAATTTAGTGTCTGTTCCCCAACAAGCACCAAAACCGCAAATAATTGCCGAAGCTCCAGCTCCAACCAAAGCGGTAAAAGCCAAACCGAAAAAAGAAGTGAAAACCGAGCAAAAACGTTTGGTGAAAAAGCCCAAAGTGACAGAAGAGAAAGCCGTTAAACAACCGGTGACAAAAGATATTGTTAAAAAGGCAACACCCAAGAAAAAGCAGCCTGTCGTAAAAAAGGACGCGGTGAATCCTGCAGAAAAAACAACCAAGCCTAAAGAGGAAATGGTTAGTAAAGCGGATTCACAGCCAAAACCTGAAGTAAAAGCACAAGAGGCCGCAGGGGTAAATAGCCCTCCACAACTGGTTAATAAGCCAAACTTCAGTTCAACGCCAAGTCCAGTTAGTTACCCAAAAATCGCTCAACGGCGAGCGCTAGAAGGCAAAGTATTATTTGAAGTCTGGATTGACAGCTCAGGCAAACAAATTAAACAAATATTAGTGAAGTCATCGGGCACGAATGTACTCGACGATGCAGCGTTAGCTGCCATTAAACGCTGGCAATTTTCATCTTATATCGTCGATGGGCAAGCTATTGCGCATCGTGTACACATTCCTGTTCGTTTCAAGTTGGATTAAGGCATGAACACCATCACAAGCTTTCAAGAACAATTTGGCCTAATGGCTTGGCCTCTCTTCTTATGTTCAGCAATCACTTTAATGATTTTGCTGGAGCGTTTCATTCAAGTCTTACTCTGTACGGGAGTTGGCCATTCTAAAATCAATACGATCTTGGCTAAACAAGATCATAATAACCAACCACAGCT
Organism: Photobacterium sanguinicancri; assembly: GCF_002265265.1. Taxonomy (GTDB): domain Bacteria; phylum Pseudomonadota; class Gammaproteobacteria; order Enterobacterales; family Vibrionaceae; genus Photobacterium; species Photobacterium sanguinicancri. Next base: position 5,038 of record NZ_NOIF01000237.1, on the reverse strand, counting down.
TGATCAACTCGTAACCGATCTAAAGCAAAAAAGGCCTCTGCTCTATAAAGGAGTAGCAATGTTAATTGCCCATCGTCATTTCGACAAAACATTGCGAGAAGATGCAGCCAGTATTTGGTTACAGCAAAAACGTAAACAACTGCGATCTGGGCTGCGCTTACTGGCACTGATTGGGGTTATCAGCCCATTACTTGGCTTATTGGGCACAGTGCTTGGTCTGATTGATATGTTTAAGGGCATTGCAGCATCAACGGGGTCAGTCACTCCAAACGATCTTGCCGACGGGCTCGGCCTTGCCATGCGCACCACAGCCGCAGGCTTGATTATTGCCCTGCCCGCTATTACTGGATCACAACTTCTAGGCGTTTGGGCTGACAGCATTACCTCTAAATTAGAGCACTCACTCAATCATTGTAACCTGTGGATTGAAGGCATTAACTTCCATACCTCAGATGATTCAGCAGTAACTGAAAGCTCTGCAGCAACCCAAACCGCAGCAGTAATGAATGGATCTAAGGTGCAACCATGATCCGCGCATCAAACACCTCATGGGACAGTGACGAACTCAAACCTGATCTTACGCCTTTACTCGATATCATCTTCATTGTGATGGTGTTTTTATTACTGACAGCCAGTGTGAAACTTCAATCCCTTGATGTGGAATTGCCGCAAACAAGTACCGAAGTGTTACAAGAAACCCATGCTGATCCCATTACGATCAACTTATTGGCAAAAGATCCCTACTGGGCTCTACAAGGTAAAGAAGCGAATAACTGGCAAAGCTTTAGCATCAACTTATTAAAAGAAGTAAAAGCTAACCCTAAAAAGCCCGTTGTTATTGGTGCAGATAAAGGCGCATCAGTCGAACACATGCTCAAGCTTTTGGCACTACTTCAACAACATGAAATCAAAGCAACACAATTACTAATGGAAGAGGAAGCATCATGAAACGCTTAGTCTTAGCTACAACTCTGCTTTTAACCGCCACATCAAGCTTGGCTAATGAGCGTATCATCAGTGCAGGTTCAGCCATTACTGAACTTTTAAATGCTATCGGTGCAGAGCAAAACATTGTCGCAGTCGATGCCACCAGCAGAAGCTTAGTGAATAAAAATATCCCGACGCTGGGTTACCATCGCGCATTATCTGCAGAGAGCCTGATCGCGTTAACCCCTACTCGCTTATTAGGCTCGGAAGAAATGGGGCCAAAAACTACCCTCGACCTAGTGAAACAGGCTGGTGTTGAGGTGAATATTCTCAATTCAGGCGAAACAGTGAATGATCTTCTAAATCGTATAGATAGCATTGGCGAAATCACAGGTAAGCAAAACAAAGCAAACGAGCTAAAAGAAAAGGTAAAGCAGCAAGTTGCTAATATTCAAAACAATAACAAACGTGCTTCTACCGTAAGTAAAAAGCCTGTAAAAGTCTTATTCCTATCGATTCATGAAGGCCGCCCTGCAACTGTAGGTGGACGCAATACAACAGCAGATACCGTTATTAATCTTGCGGGTGGTATTAACCCAGCAGCGCAAAAAGTGGAGTCTTATAAGCCGATTTCCGCGGAATCTATGCTTGAAATGCAACCCGATATCATCATGCTAAGCAGCCGTACTTACAACTCAATCGGCCAAGCTGACGGTCTATTCAAAGAACTTCCACTCCTTGCAGCCACCCCAGCAGGCATTAATAAAGCCGTTGTTGTTATTGATGGCACGGCACTTATTGGTGGCCTTGGACTTAAAAGCCTCAGTGAAGCAGAACGCTTAAACCGCGTTTTCTACCCTTAATCGTCGAGTATTGATTACGTGTCCGTTATGCAAATCCAAAGACTTCCATTAAAAATCGTTTTCCCCGTTGGGTTGAGCATGCTCTTCCTTGCGGTGGCGACATCCGTGATTGTTGGCCCTATGGCTATAACTCTCAGTCAAAGCTTAAAAGCCTTTACGCCTTGGCAAAGTGAATTACCCGCACACATCCAGATAGTGATCCAACAAATAAGGCTGCCAAGAACACTATTATGTATTGCGATTGGTGCCATTCTCGCTTTATGTGGTGCTGTTATGCAGGGGCTATTTCGAAATCCGTTGGCCGATCCTGGCATCATTGGGGTTTCAGGTGGTGCGAGTTTAGGTGCTGCACTGGCTATTGTTCTTTTTGGTTCTTTAGCATCATCTTTCCCGATCCTATTAACATTAGGTACTGTGCCTATCATGGCGTTTCTTGGTGGCGCAGTAAGTACTTGGTTGGTATATACACTGGGGACAGATAAAAACGGAACATCCGTTACTATCATGCTACTCGCTGGTGTGGCTATCGGAGCACTTTCTGGCGCAGCTTTAGGCTTAATGAATTACTTTGCCGATGACCAAGCTCTACGTGATTTATCACTGTGGACAATGGGATCACTCGCGGGTGCTACATGGCCAGGTATCGCACTCGCCTTCTCAACATTCGGTATTCTTATGTGGGTGTTTGATCGCAAGGCCAACGCTCTAAATGCCTTTCTACTTGGCGAAGCTGAAGCAAAACACATGGGTGTGAATGTCCAAGCATTAAAACGCAGCCTAATTTTGTTGTGTGCTGCTGGTGTGGGAGTGTGCGTATCGCTAACAGGCGTGATTGGCTTTATTGGTCTTATTATTCCACATTTAGGTCGTATGCTTACTGGACCTAACCATAAAAGCTTACTGCCATTATCAGCCTTACTTGGCGCATTAATTTTGCTGATTGCAGATATGATCGCCCGTGTTATTGCGGCTCCCGCTGAATTGCCAGTAGGGATCATTACCGCCATCTTAGGTGCACCCTTCTTTATTCTGTTACTTATTAAACAAAAAGGTCGCTTATCATGATGGTTGATGCTCATATATCTGATCAATGGCAGTCGACCCACCATGATAGCGTTGCGATCTCAGCTAAAGGGTTAAACCTCAGCCTTGGTGGTAAAGTTTTACTTGATGATTTTAATCTCGAGATTAGGCATGGTGAGGTGACCGCATTACTTGGACCTAACGGCGCAGGCAAAAGTACACTACTCAAAGTACTGTGTGGCGAGTTAGATGCAGGAGGTGATATCCGCATTCATAATAAGAACCAAGCTAAGTGGCCAGCTAAAGCGTTAGCCCGATATTTAGCCGTTTTACCTCAACACAGTAGTTTAAGCTTTGCATTTACCGCACAAGAAGTAGTCGAACTCGGTGCTTTACCACTCGATCTTCCCCGCGCGGATGCAACGGCGACAGCAGCTGAAATGATGGAAAAGACCGATGTCACAACACTCGCCGACAGGTTATATCCCTCTTTATCTGGCGGAGAAAAGCAAAGGGTTCATTTTGCGCGAATTCTGACACAACTGAGTGAAGCAAATGAAAATGCGATTCTAATGCTTGATGAACCCACATCAGCTCTTGATTTGGCTCATCAGCATAAGACGTTACAATTAGCGCAGAACATGGCTAAAGCTGGCGCTGCCGTTATCGTTGTATTGCATGATCTAAACCTAGCGGCACAATATGCCAATCGCTTGATTATTGTGAATAATGGCAAAATACAAGCAGATGGCGATGCGTGGCACGCACTCGAACCGAGTAACATTGAACGAGTCTACGGTTGGCCTGTAACTATGACAGAGCATCCGGTGCACAAACACCCCGTGATTTTGTAGCACTTTACTTGCGTATTTATTACATTACCCATGCGAATGCATACTAACGCATCAAAAATCACCATAGTTACATTATTATTGTTGATGTCTATCAAGTATTACCATCTTGATAAACAGAAACGTTGCACTGTGCGCTACACTCAGTAAAATGTGAACGCAAGCGATTAACAATGTAACGCTACCCTAATCTATAAAAGCCGCTCATCCTAGAGAAGCGGCTTTTCACTTTTATGGAAGGTCTAAAGCGACACATGCACTCAACGTAAAAAGAGTAGGCGTGTTGGATGGCTTAGCTAGACCCTCTTTATTGCAATTATTAGAAGAATAACTATGGCAACGATTAAAGATGTTGCACGTATGGCTGGTGTTTCAACGACAACAGTCTCTCACGTGATAAACAAAACACGCTTCGTAGCAGAAGCAACACAGAAGAAAGTGTTGGCTGCCGTCGATGAACTGAACTATGCGCCAAGTGCTGTTGCTCGCAGCCTGAAATGTAATACTACTCGCACTATCGGTATGTTAGTAACGAAATCGACTAACCCGTTCTTTGCTGAAGTTGTACATGGCGTAGAAGAATACTGTTACAAAGAAGGCTATACCTTAATTCTATGTAACACCGAAGGTAACCTCTCTAAGCAACGTGATTACTTGCGCATGCTGGCTGAAAAGCGTGTAGATGGCTTGATGGTTATGTGTTCAGATCTCGACCAGCGTTTATTAGATCTATTAGAACGCCAAAGTGATCTACCTATGGTTGTGATGGACTGGGGCCCAGAAAGCCCACACACAGATAAAATCCAAGATAACGCAGCAGTCGGTGGTTATGTCGCGATCAAGCACTTTATCGAAAATGGCCACACTAAGATTGGCTGTCTATCTGGCCACAATGAAAAATCAACCTGTCGTGAACGCTTGAAAGGCTTCCAAAAAGCGATGGGTGAAGCTGATCTAGATATTAATGAAGATTGGATCATTGAAGGTGACTTCGAGTGTGAGACTGCCGTACAAGCAGCTGAACAGTTTATTGCAATGAAAGAGCGCCCTACTGCTATCTTCTGTTTTAACGACATTATGGCAATGGCGATGATCAGTACTTTCGTTCAACATGGAATTCGAGTGCCTGAAGATATCTCAATCATTGGTTACGATAATATCGAGCTAGCACCTTTCTTCTCGCCACCTTTGACAACAATCCACCAGCCTAAACGCCGCTTAGGTAAAACAGCGATTGAAATCTTGATGGAACGCGTAAAAGATAAAAAACATGAGACCCGTGTTTTTGAAATGTCACCGGCACTCGTTGTCCGTAAGTCAGTTCATAAGCTCAATTAATTATTCTTATTGCGCATAAAAAAACAAAAAACCGAC
>NZ_NOIF01000236.1 GCF_002265265.1 Photobacterium sanguinicancri | reverse complement strand
AATAGGCTGTCAAATTACTTCTATGAAAAAAATATGACCGCCTATTTTAAACTTAGTCATCGCTGAGGTTATATATGGCAGTCAGTATTTTATCTTCAATCCCGCAAATAGAAAAAATCCTTCAGAAAGCATTTATTTCATCTTACATTGACCGACTAAGTCGTCCTATCGTGACCGATATTATTCGTGATGAAGTTAAAAGCTATAAAAAATATATCCTTAGTGCCTCAACTAGTGCTGAATTTTCGCTTGAGCAGCTTTACGATAATATCGAACATGCCTGTTGGGTGATGAATCAACAGCGCCTTCAGCGTGTGATTAACGGTACGGGTGTCATTGTTCATACCAACCTTGGTCGCTCTCCTATTAATGCTGAACTGTGGCAAAGCGTTGAAGACGTCAATACCCATTACAACAACCTTGAAATCGATCTATCAACCGGAAAACGCGGCAAACGAAAAGGAATTATTCAAACCCTGATGACACACCTTGTCAAAGGCGAAGATACCCTTGTCGTGAATAACAATGCCTCTTCTGTTTACCTTATGCTGCACGAGCTGACACAAGGTAAAGAAGTGATAGTCTCGCGAGGTGAACAAATCCAGATTGGTGGCGGCTTTAGAATTCCCGATATTTTAGCGTTATCTGGCGCAAAACTAGTCGAAGTAGGCACAACCAATATCACCACAAATCAAGACTATCTTGATGCGATCACAGAAAACACCGCAATGGTTTTGATGATCCATACATCGAATTTCAAAATTCGTGGTTTCACCGAATCGGCTGACATCAAAGAACTTGCGAAAGAGTTACCGCCACACGTTATTTTAGCGGTTGATCAAGGTTCTGGTACAACCGTGGAAGATATGCCTGATGAACCAACCGTTGCCAGTTACATTCACGCTGGCGCAGATATCGTGTGTTTTTCTGGTGATAAAATTTTAGGTGGGCCACAAGCAGGATTAATCACAGGCGAACAATCGCTCATTCAGCGATTAGAGAAAAACCCGATGATGCGTGCATTTCGTCCGAGTCGCATTGTGTATTCTTTACTTGAAGAGCTAGCAGTAAGAAAGCTGAACCAACTTGAAAGTGGTTCAGGTGTTGCTGAAACCAAAAGCACCATGGCTGAAAAAAATCTCAAAGAACGTGCAGATCAACTGGCCGAAGGCTTTAACGATCGCGTACAAGTGATACGCTCAGAAATGACGGTGGGCGGAGGTTCATTACCCGATCAATCCACTCCATCATGGTCTGTTGAGCTTATACCTCAAAACACTAAATATGCCCGTTCACCTGAAAAACTTCTTAATCTTATGCGAGGCTGGCCGCTGCCAGTCATTGGTGTCATTAAGCATGACAAAGTGCAGCTAAATTTAGCCACCATTGACGACTCAGAAATTGCTTACCTCCGAAATCAACTTACGGAGGCCTTACAATGAGCTACGTCGTAGGCACTGCAGGACATGTCGATCATGGTAAATCGGCGCTGATAAAAGCATTAACAGGTATAGACACCGCCCACCTCCCGCAAGAAAAAAAGCGAGGCATGACCATAGACCTTGGTTTCGCTTACTTTAAACATCATGACGGCACACCCGTTGGTGTCATTGATGTACCCGGCCACGAGCGCTTTATCCGCAACATGGTTGCAGGGGTGTGGAGCTTAGATATGGTGCTATTTGTGGTCGCAGCCGATGAAGGCTGGATGCAAATGTCGACCGATCACTTAAAAGTCATCACATCGATGGGGATCGAAAACGTCACTCTTGTCATATCTAAAGCCGACTTAGTTGACGCTGATATGCTGGCATTAGTCGAAGAAGAAGCGCTAGAGCAGTTTCTTGAAATAGCAGGTTTTATTCCTGACTCTGTCGTTGTTTCATCGCACACAAAAAAAGGCATAGATGGCCTTCGCCAGCATATTTGTAATCGGCTAGATAACAAAATAGAAGAAGCCGAGCTAACGTTTAATACCCACCAGCAACAAGCACATCTCTATATCGATCGTATTTTCACCGTGAATGGTTTAGGTACCACTGTGACAGGTAGCCTATGCGGCGGTGAATTCCACGTAGGCCAAAAGCTCACGCTGCAACCCTCCGGCGAAAAAGTACAAGTGAAGAGCCTGCAATCTTACCACCAGAATATTGATACGGCAGAGCCTGTATCTCGCGTTGCTATTGCATTAAAAGGCATTAAGAAAAAGGATGTTGAGCGTGGCTTCTGCCTCACTGACAATCCAGAAGCAGGCTTTGTGACCAATGACTTGATTGTACGTTTAGACAGTTTGTTGTTCGAGAACAAGTGCCGCAATAACAGTGAAGTAGAGGTCGCTTTCGGTACATTTAACTGTCTTGCAAAAATCTTTGTGTTCAAAGGCACTAATTTAGCACGCTTACATTTAAATGAATCTGCGTGTTGTTTTTGGAATCAACGCGCTTTGCTGATCCAACACGGTGGTAGCCGCATCCTCAATTGTGGCGCCATTGTCTGGTGTGGGCCAGTCATTAAACAGCATCGTACTAAGCTATACGAACTTCTCACCGCCATGCCAGAACACCCAACCTGGGAAGACTATGTCATGATCAATATGTCTTTGTATGGCTATGCAAAACGTAACCAAGATGAGGCAAATGAATTTGGTTACCTTACTTGCCGCGAGTGGCTGTTCACCGAAGAATTTAGCACCCACACTTTTAGCCTAATCGAGTCCATTTTTAACCAAGAGCACATTGATTTATCGGCGAATGAACTCAGTAGCAAACTCCAAATCCCAGTAGACGCACTGTCTGCTTTATTAGAACACTTAAGTAATGAAGGGAAATTACGCCAAGCTGGCGAGCTATTCTCACTAGGTACTGGTCGCAACGAAGCACAGCTCTCGCCAATCGCGAAGCAAATTCTGACCAAAATGAACCAAGCAGGTAAACAAGGTTACGAAGCCGAGAAAGAAAAAATCCCTGGAGCACAAAAAGAACTGAGAAATCTCGTTCGTTTAGGATTTGCCGTCCCCCTCGAAGGCAAAATTTATTATGAAAAAAACCTCTACATGCAGCTTGTCACCGAGATGATCGAAGGGCTGGTACTGGATGCTAGATTCACAATCTCCGATGCGAAGGACCGCACTGGGTTATCACGCAAATACATGATCCCACTATTAAATAGAATGGAGCATGACGGTTGGATTAAGCGTATAGAAAATGATCGCCAAGTCATTAAAACCCTTGAATCTGCTATCGCATAACGCGGAATTGATCATCGAAGGAAAATGTTATGACCACAATCCAAACCAATACAAATACAAATACAAATACTGACGCACAACAAACAACAGTTACTACACCGCGGCTCACATCAATGACTCGTAAATCAGGATGTGCCGCTAAAATTGGCCCCAAAGCAATGGAGCAAGTGCTCGCCTCAATAACGCCGATGTTTCCACAACAAGCGTGTCCCGAACTTATGGTCGGATTAACAGTTAGCGATGATGCGGCAGTGTACAAAATTAATGATGATGTCGCGGTTATTCAGACTTTGGATTTTTTTACACCAATTGTGGATGATCCTTATGATTTCGGTGCAATTGCCGCTGCGAATGCGCTTAGTGATGTGTACGCTATGGGCGGACAAGCTACCCTTGCTATGAATATTTTCTGCGTACCCGCTGGCCTACCACAAGAGATTGTCGGCCAAATCTTGACTGGCGGTGCTGAAAAAGTGCGTGAGGCAGGCGCTGTCTTAGTTGGCGGGCATACCGTGGAAGATGATGAACCTAAATTTGGTTTATCTGTCATGGGGATCACTCATCCCGATAAAGTATTGACCAAATCTAATGTACAAAGTGGCGATATTCTCGTGCTGACTAAACCATTAGGCACCGGCATTATTTCAACCGCAGCGAAACAAGGGAATGCGAGTGACTACGCATTAACAGCCGCAACAGACAGCATGAAAAAACTCAATAAAGCCGCGGCGGAAATCATCTCTCGTTATCCAATCAAAGCTTGTACCGATGTAACGGGTTATTCGCTACTTGGTCATGCGCTTGAAATGGCAGAGAAGAGCCAATGTTGCCTCCATTTTACCGCCACTCAAATTCCATTCTTACCTGAATCACAAGATTACGCGCGCGACGATATTTATCCATGCGCAGCAAAACGCAACCTTGATGCGTTTAAAGCAAGCATCACTTTTAACGATGATTTAGAGCCCATTTGGCAATACAAGCTATGCAGCCCCGAAACCTCAGGCGGATTGTTGATCGCAGTGCCAGCTGATCACATCGACAAGGTTCTGGCTGAGTTTACTGATCGTAATGAACCATATTGGGTTGTTGGTCAGGCAGAAGCTGGTGAAGGGATCAAAGTTAGTTAGCTAATCAGGCACTTTTCCTACAAAACGTACAATACACCCACGAAACGACTTGAGTCTCATCAAGTCGTTTCTTTTTATTTGTATGATGTATATCAAAATAGCGTATGACACTAGGCGTATAGTATCGCTGTAATATCAATCAGTTCATCTTTTGGAACTGATTGGTATCGATTTATTCTTTCACGTATTTACGAGGATGTAACCGTGGACGCTTCCAAAATCTACTTACGCGATATATTAGGTTTAGGGCTAATTATCTTATCTGTGATGACAGTACTAGGGATATTATTCAGTGTACTGGCAGCACTTAACTACATCAGTCATGAAGAAGCAATGGCAGCAACTTACCTTAAAGAAGCCATTCCTTTGATGCTTTGTATTATTCCTGCATTACTACTTGGTAAATATATCAACAAACCTGCTTGGGTTAGTGCAACTGATGACTTCCGATTAAGTTCAGCTAAAAACCAATAGTCGAATTACGCAAGATCTCATGTTCTCGCATCGTTCATTGACTGCATTACAATAGTTAAACCTATATCAGGGCATAACTCAGCACCAGCGTTAAAACCGCTCCTTGATTGACGATATACTCCTTCCTAACGCGATCAATCAAGGGGCCTACATAAGCCCGTCGAGTATTTATCATAAACAGCTAACTCGCCTTAACGCCGAAAACGCGAGTACCTTGTTGCAGCGAGTACGTAAAAAAAACAACAAAACATTACGCGATAGCACAAATCAAATTTGAGAGGAATGTTACAGTTAGGCGTGAGCAAAGAATACTTTTGCAAAAAGAATGGAAATAGATAATTTTGGCCCATAGACAATATATCTACGGGCAGTGACTTTAGTGACTAAGCAAAGAAGAGAGTATATTTCTTTCAATGTTAGTTAAGGTTTTCGTCGCCTCTAAAGCGGGTACTAAATTATCAGGAAGACTTAGAAAATATCCCTCATCAACATCAAAAAGTACAGCTGCTTTCTTTAGGACTTTCTTTGATGGTTTGTTCTTTCCGGTTTCAATTAATGACAAGTAAGTTGTTGTAATATCGAGATAGTCTGCGCATGATTTGCAACTGATCCCCTGGTTGAGTCTGTGAGCTCTTAAAATATATCCACTAATTATCATCTAGACTATTTACCATTACGCACGTCAGGCCATCGACAGTGTTAATATCGTCAATAATATCAAATGCTGACTTAATAAAAGATTCACCGTCAATAGCAACAGAAGCATACATCCCATCTTCTTTTTCTTTAACGACTAATCCCGTTCTACCAATATCGCAAATTATTGAAATGGCAATGCTGTCGGCAGTTCTATTTTTATCATCGTATATTAAAATTTCGAAACTGAAAATCATGCTACCCCTTATAATATTTTTGTTCCATAAGGTTCCTATGCTCTACAGCGGCATTAAACGCGTCAGCTTCTTTTCGTCCATTCTTTCCGCCATAACCAAATTGTTTTCTTTTCTGGTTACCATCGACATACCAAGTGGTGTACCAATACGCGTAGACCCTTAACCGACCCGATTTTAATCTAACTTGTCGTTCACCATACCTAACACCTGTTATTCGGCTCTTAGATTTAGGCGCAACTTTCCCCTTCATTGGGGATGGCCTCATTGAAAGTAGCTTTCCTTCTTCCTTCCATTCCAAGCCCCAAAGTTCTTTACCCCTTCGATTACTGAAGTTTATTGCTCTTTGCATTGCCGCTTCTTCACAATCAAGAAAGTAAAAAGGTTTTCTTACCACTCTACTTTTACCTTGCGGGTGTGGGACGTTAGTCATAAAACTGGTAGGGTTTAAAGCATTTGGATGGTACGACAATCTACATGGGAGTTTTCTTATCATTTTATCTCCGCTATTACAGGAGGCAAACTGGCTATTTCATGTTGGATCGTTTTGTCATTTTCCGATTGTAATTTGA
>NZ_NOIF01000235.1 GCF_002265265.1 Photobacterium sanguinicancri | reverse complement strand
GATAACGATGAATATCTAAGCCAACACGGTGTGATTGAAGTTGGTTTAGCGCATCAAAGCTATAGGCTTGTTCACCTAGGTGGCGATCATGGATACGAGTAAGTTGACTGGCTTGGTCGTAAAAATAATGGCGGTCGTGGCTACTTTTTTTATCGCTTAATGGCGTATTCCATTGCTGATGAGACAAACGGCCTTGTTCGTCATAGTGAGTATCCAGATTAAGCCCATTTCCTTGTCGCCGTTGGCACTCCCTGCCTTGGTTATCACGCGATATATCGAGGATCACCTCACCATTAAGCAAGATCTGACTCAATTGCTGATTAGCGTCATACTGGTAGGTGATATTTTGGCTATCAGCCAGTACTAACTGCTGACGTAACCCTTGGCGGTTAAAACCATATTGAAACTGATGATGATCTTGCCAAATAGCAACAGGGTGCGAATGCAACAGCCACTCTTGACGTAATTTTCTTGTCGCTGTATTGGCATTAATGAGGCGATTAGCATCATCATAGTGGAACTGAATACTGTCTCGTGTGCCGCTTGCAGACACGGCAAACATAGTCGTCACACGCCCTGCAATATCTCGCTGTATACGAACATTTCTGTCGGCTTCTTGGAGTGCGATGAACTCTCCGTTCTCATCGTAACGGTAGTGCTGATCGCGTCCATCAAAGCCGACAGTGCGACTCAAGCGCTCTTCTTCATCCCATTCCAGTTGATAACAACAACCATCACTTCGGCTAATACCTACGAGGTTTCTCTCTTCATCATACTGGTAAGCAATATGACTGCCATCAGCTTGAATAAGTGCTTCAGGCTGAGATAATCCCTCCCAAATCACCCGTAATTTACGGCCAATAGGATCGGTATGGCTAACAATACGCCCGGCCTGATCATACTCGAACGAATGTGTTATTACGGGTTCATCTGATCCTGGATGATATTGGCTACTTTTAGTGATATTACCACTGCTATCACGTTGAAAAGCGGCAACCTTCCCATCAGGATAAGCGACACCATTTATTTCACTAGTACTATCATAGCTATAACGTGTAAGTGCATTATTCACTTTTACAGCATCAAGCAAGCCACGTTCATTCCACCAATATTGTAGCTGATCACCATTAGCCGCTAGCTGCTTAGTCAATCGACCTTGATGATCATAAAGGTATTCATCATTACGCCCATCTGGGTGTGTCGTTGAAAGTAATAATCCAAGGCTATTAAAGCGATGGGAAGTCACTAAGCCCTGTGTGTTTACTTGCTCAATACATTGGCCAAAACGGTTATAACGAAAAGCCGTTAATTCACCACTCGGCATTTCTAGTTCAGCTAATAATCCTTGATTATTGTAGCGATAATGCGTCACCCCGTTATTAGGCGCTATCTCGGTGACTTTTAAACCCAGTTGATTATAGTAATACTGCCAACGCGCCCCTTTCGGGCTCACTTTCTCAAGCAGTAATCCTTGTTCGTTATGTCGATAGTGCCATTGATGACCGCGACTATCAGTACTGATACTGACCTTAGCTTGATCGTCATAATCAAATTGGTAATGATAATTGCCTTTATCGCCATACTGGCTACAGCATTTAGCGCTTTTACCGTCACCTAGCCATTCAAAATAATGACGAAACCCGGATGCACGAGTACGACAAGTTATCAAATGATCATCACGGTATTGATAGTGCTCAGTCTGCTGATTACGATTAGTTGCACAGATCTGATGACCATTCTCATCATATTGATAAGATGCAAGCACAATGATCGGATCATTTTTAGAAACTAGAGGGACTTCAACTGAAATAAGATGACCGCTGCGGTCGTACCTTAGTGCTAATACAAGGTAACCATTAATATCAATACCTGTCATTCTTCCAGCAACTGAATACTGAAAACCATATTGGACAGTTTGATTCATGCGGAGTTTGTCCATTCGCCAGGCACCATGAAGCCAGTTAAAGCGAATTTGACGACCATCTTTTAGGCGTAACAAATGATATTTTTCTGGATGATGGTACAGACTAGCACCAGCACGAATTTGATAGCTAACAGCGCCAGTTTCGACCTCATCGAAAAACAATGTGCTACCTTCGTTATCGGTAAAACGCCATTGTTTCGGAAGCTCTTTTTTTTCCGATGTCTCAACCAAGCTTAACTCGTATTGGAATTTACTTCGCCAGCCAAATCCCATGCCAATGTCAATATTACATTGACCAGAACGATATATACGCCCCCACTCAAGCGAATGCCCTCTAGCTAATGTTACATCGGTAAGTGAGAGTACTTCCTCACCCGTTACCATCGAAACGGGGTCACCACAAAATTCAGTTTCACTTAAAGATACAGCTGGCGTATCCATCCGTATTGCATCATCACCAACAGTCTCATTTTTCTGTGTGGCTCCTCCAGCTTTGGGTAACGATGCCTGGCTTTGAACAGGTGGAATACTGGGTTGTTCTTCATGTGCAATTACGGGCTTTGTCTCTGGCATCCTTAAACAAGACAAATGCTGCTTCATGAGTGCTTGGTTTAAGACTTGCAATATTTCAGTCTTATACGCAGATGGTTCTAATCGCGCTCGTCTTGCCAAGGTTGGTTCAACCAATTCAGCAACAGACAATAAATCACGACCATGAACACCTTCGTAAAGATGCTCAAACATTTTTATTAATATATGGGCAGCAGAGGGATGGTTAAAAGTAACAGCATCAAGATTACCAGCCTGCTGAGGAGTAGTCACAAAGTGATATACCATGCCATCGCTGGCCTTGAGTTTAATGCCAATAACCGAACTCATTATGCAGCATCACTTTTTTCATTTTCCCAGCCAAATAGGGCTGCGCTCTGGTATAAACCATCAGAGATATCTAATTGTAAAATAGATTGTCCAGATTCTAATTCGCCTTTTTGATACAAACTTTGAGTGTGCAGTAAATTAAACAGCCCGATAGTTGTACCTAAGTCTCCGACTCGAACACCATTAAAGAAGCACTTCAGATCACTACTTAATGAGGAAGCTATTTCAGAGAGTTGCCCAAGCCATTCATTAGCCATTCTTGATGTATTATTCAAAGGAAGGTGGATCGCATCAATAGAAGATTGGTACTGTTTGTTAAATAAATAAAATAGATTAGCCACACCTTGCCCCGGTTCATTTACTCGCGTTAGTGCAACCTTTCCATACCAATTAATAACTAAACCCACCTTAGAATATTCAACGTTAACTAACGCCGCACTATCACAAGCTGTTATATGTGGTTCTTCATAACATTGAATATCGCTATATGATTTTGACGATGTTGGACATAATCGCTGATGAGTATCTATAGAAATAATCAATAATTTAGAAGCATATTCTTGTTTAAAAAGATTTTCTATTTGCTTAAGAGCAAGCAGGCATGCCGAACGACCATAAGGGTAGAAGTAAATTTCCCTATGTTCAGCTAAAGAGGGTAAGACTTTACAATACGAATTAAATAGCGAAGCAGTACTATCTTTTGAACCTAACGCAGGTGTCAGAAATAAGATAGGATGAGACTGCCAATCGTCAGGAAGACTATCGACACACTGATGAAATAATTGAGTCAAGCGAGCAATATAATCTAATGATAGATCATATATAGTTAAATGTGCTCGCCCTTGATTGGATTCAGAACCAATCCATTCAGCTGCTATATTCTCTTGACCAAACAGCTTTTCTTGATCTGACTCAACACCAACTTTTAGCACTAATGGCGAAAATAATAAGGGCATAACTACCTAACCAACACTTAAATCAAAATAAAACTAAGCCTTAGCACTCATTAACTTTAATTTTTACTTTTGTTTGCTAAAGCTCTCCTACCGTCGATTGCTACTCAAACAGCTAGTTAAGTGCAATTTGCCCTGCTTTTAGGGTAATGGCTTGACCATTAATACTAATATTTGAACCTTGAATACTAATATCCCCTCCGCTAGACATAGTAATAGAGGCTGACCCTGCTTTAAGGGTGATCTCACTTCCAGCGTCAATCACTATTTGTTTCCCAGCTTTATTGGATTGATTATTTTTCACATCGACAATATGGTCATTATTTACTGTCAGCTGTTGGTTGTTTTCAACAATAACCATCTGATCATTTTTCACGGATAGTTGGTGATTATTATCAACCTGCTCAATGTGGTCATTTTCTACAGTCACATAATGATTTTTCTCAGCATGGATCGCTAATTGTTCATTATCCTTGGTATCATCAAAACGAATCTCGTTAAAATTGCTACCTCTACCTTCAAGTGACCGAGTTCGAATGCCATTAACTGCACCGCTAGTATAAGGAGGCACTTGGCTTGCATTATAGAGTGAGCCACAAATCACAGGTTGCTCTGGGTCTCCATTAACAAAATCAACAAGTACTTCTTGCCCAACGCGCGGAGTAAAGAAACTTCCCCAGCCAGCGCCAGCCCAACCTTGAGCAACTCGGATCCAACACGAACTATTTTCGTGATATTCACCTTCACGATCCCAATGGAACTTCACTTTCACCCGGCCAAGTGGGTCTAAGTAAACTTCTTCACCTTCTTTACCTGAAACAATGGCAGTCTGTACGCCGTGAATTCTTGGCTTGGTAATAATATTATGCGGACGGTATGCGACAGTTTCGGGAACACAACTAAATTGGTTATGAATAACTTGTTGAGCTTCTTTCTGCGATCCCATCTGAGAATGGATGGCCACATGAAGATGCAGCTGGCTGATAACATATGTTTTTCCCACTTGGGCGGGGTCTTCATGATCAGAAAAAGTAAAGGTTTTACCGACCGTGAATGAGCGACAATTACTTGACCCGTTACATGACATAGTGTCACGCTGTAATGCCTCTAGAATATTACTGCTACAAAAATCAACTCTAGGATTAAAACCAGATTCAGCCTGATATTGATATAACTCACTTTCAGGAGGGGTTATCCCTTGAGTACACTGGCTATGAACCCCTGAAGGGGGATTACTTGGGCTTTCCAAATTAAAGCCTGAAACGGCACTCGCTCCAATAGCTAACTGTAAACCTGTCGTCCAGTGGTGAACATGAGGTTCGTTGTATGAACCTGTCATGTGATTCACTGCACCTTCTTCACATTGCGTATAGCTTTCAATCGAATCAGCTAACACTAACTGGTGCGTATCTGGGCTATGCTCAAAAAAGAAAAATATGCCTTCTTCTTGTAGCAAGCGCAGAACAAAATCTAGATCCGTTTCATGGTATTGCACTTTATAGCCATAGATAGGATACGATTTTACTCTGTCATCTCTAAAAGCAATGCTATGCTGGCCAAACACCTCACCGACAATCTCTTCAAGCATTTTATCTTGATAAATTTTATAGTGATTCTTAAAACTCGCTAAATAAAAATCAGGACGAACCGTTAAAATATAATCTTGATATAGCTTACCGTCAGCACTATCAGGAACACGACTACCTACGCATTCCAATTGCGAAACAACACCACTGAAGTAACGTGTAATAGGTTGCTTATCAACATTATATTCAAACTCAATGGTTACTTTAGATCCTATAAGTGCATTTCTATCAATGATTACTCCATTAGCAAATGCATTTACTTTTAGTGAAAACAATTCAGAGAAAGCTTCATTATAATCAAAGCTTGTTAATATAAGAGCATCCAGACCCAGCAGCGTCGATATTTTAATGCTGTTTTTTTCTTGTGATGTTTTCTGCATATAATATGGTCTAATAAAATTAAAAATAGGGCGGGTTTACAACCCACCCTTCCATGGAGTATTAACCTACGATCCCCCTACGTTCCCTTTAGTTAAGGTGCCACTGTATAAGTATGATAGTTGGCCAGCACCACGAACGTTATCATCTCCAGTAGGGAATACAATCATTTCCATCACGGTATAAGATATTGTGATGGTTTCAATAGGCCTATCATCTTGAGACGATACAGAGTATGACGAAATCATCGCATCAGTTAAGATGATAGTCATAATATCTTGTACACCTCCTTGAGCCTGCTTTGTCATATGAAATGTAGCTTTTTCTCCTTTTCCTATTGTTGCTTCCTTAAATAAAGAAGTTGAAGCAGAATCTTGCAGTTTAGTAATGGTCATATCATATAAACGAGCGGCGCTAGCTTCACGATCCTGATCAGTACCTGTATATGAAGTTATTTCACGCCCTACGCTCCAATCAACTGAAAGTAATGTCATCATTCCTTCATAGCCTGAAGCTGAAGCTTCACCTTTAATTTTAGCGTACTCTAGATACGTATTCGCTTGCATGCAAATCTCCTGTTAGTATTCATTTTTTGCATTAAATTAAATTAATGCCATCAGCATTTCT
>NZ_NOIF01000234.1 GCF_002265265.1 Photobacterium sanguinicancri | reverse complement strand
GAAAAAGCATTCATGAACAAGAAGCCACTGTGAAAAATATTTCAAATATAACCCAAGCTATCATCGTTAAAAAATTAGTTCATTTTCTACTACTACCAACAAGTTACGTTATTTCAATTTCTTCAGTTAATGCATCGCAGGAGCTTGAAGCATTGATGGATATGTCTTTGGCAGACTTGTCTCGTGCATCAGTAACATTAACGTCAGTAGCAAAAAAAGAACAATCGCTCAATAAAGTACCAGCTGCAGTTCATGTTATTACGGCAGAGCAAATTCGGCGCTCTGGTGCGAGAACGATCCCTGAAGCCTTATCGTTAGTTCCCGGTGTCCATGTTGCACGTCTTTCAGATAATAATTGGGCCGTTGCTATCCGTGGTGCCAATGAGATCCTCTTTAATAAATTATTAGTGTCTATCGACGGGCGAAGTATTTTTAACCCAATTACATCTGGTGTGATTTGGGAAAATATTCAGATGATGATGGCGGATATCGATCGTATTGAGGTTTTACTGGGCCCTGCTGGCACAATGTGGGGAGGTAATGCCGTCAATGGTGTCGTTAATATTATCAGCAAGAGTGCCGATGAGACCCAAGGGTTATATGCAGAGGGAACTATTGGTGATAAAGGTTATGAAGAAGTAAATGTTCGTTTAGGCAGTACAATAAATGATCAAACCGACGCGCGCCTTTCGGTTAGTGGTGTTCGCTCTGGTTATGCTGTGGGTGAAGAAGGCACTTTTCGTAATTATAATGTAAACATGCGAGTTGACCATTCTACGTATGGTAGTGAACTCACAGTGCAGCTTGGCGGTTATAATACGGATATACATACTGAGACTGAGACGGTTCATTTTGTGAGTATTGATTTACCACCCAATGAATATGATGAGTATAGCCGCGGTATTTCCGGTATGTTGAATTATGATACTGAAATAAAAACAGGCGTATTAACAGTTAATGTGTGGGCTGATAGCCATACGATAAATTACGAGTATTTCAAAGGGAGCTACCGTAACTGGGATGCTGATGTGTACTATCGTCTGCCCGTTTTAGATGCCAGTGAGTTGACCATGGGTGGTGGCGGACGCACCACACAAACAGAAGTCCTCCCTATATTAGGATTACAGCCTTCTGATTATAGAAAGGGGACAAGAACGCAGCTGTATAAAGACCAAGCATCAAAATACGATAGCTATAATGTCTATTCTCAACTAGAAACGGCTGTTACCGATCAACTAACGACTTATTTTGGCGTTAAAGTTGAGTACTTTGGTTTAGTCGATCGTTATGAAGTACTTCCTCAAGCGCGTCTGTCTTACGACTATTCACCCCGTCATCAATTTTGGACCGGCCTAGGCCGCGCTGTCGTGACACCTTCTATTATAGACACGGCATCCACAATGGTTGATTTCTCGGTTGAGCAAATCACTCAAAATTCTTACCAAGAAATATCGTCGATTGTACGTGGCAATGAAAATTTAAAAACAGAAGCGGTAACGACGTTAGATATTGGGCATCGATACTTTTTATCGAATGCATTTAGCACTAGTACTACATTGTTTTTTAGTCAATATAAAAATATCCGAGGTGTAGGTCTCGATACGTCAATGCCAACAGGGGAGCCCCAAGTAGAGCTAGCTCCTTGGGAGTCTGAGCCATTAACTATGTACCAGTACATTGATAATATAGAAGCCAAAACGTGGGGGACTGAATTTGCTGTTTTTTGGCAACCTACGTTTAACTTTAAAGTGAATGTGAATTATGCCTACCATCAAGTATTGACGGCATGTAATAACAGCGATGTTTGTATCGACCCATCGATGTCTGAACTGATGGAGCCACAGCCTAATCATATTGCAAGTGCGCAAACCATGTGGGATGTGACTGATAGTTTGCAGTTCGACATGATGTATAAATATATTCAGGGTAAAAATACCAACAATGCAAACATGGGTTGGGATACGATTTCAACACTAGATGCACGTTTAGCGTGGCAGAAAAAGCAGGATTGGCCAAGGCTCGAGCTAATGGTTGATGGTATTTTGAATAACCAACCATACTATGAGTCTAATCGTAACACCGCATATAAGATTGAGCGTCAAGTTTATCTAAAAGCTGTTTGGATGATGCAGTAATGAAGCGAGTGCTGTTTAGTGTTTTCACCTTGTTAATGTGTATGACTGCGAATGCTGGCATCACATTTTCGGCAGATAAGGTAAAAGCGGTCTACTTGGTTCGCTTTGCCAACTTTATTCATTGGCCCCAAGAAGAGAGCTTCTCGCAGATAAATTACTGTGTAATGGGTGAGAGTAAAGTAACGTATACGTTGAAGACGCTTCTCGTCGAGCATCAAGTTAGGAATATTTCTGTTGTTTATCGCCAAATCGAAAATGTACAAAGTTTAAGCCAATGTCAGTTGGTATATTTTACACCGGAAGCATACAGTCACCTCAATAATGATAGAGGCAGTACGATATCACTTGATAGAGTGGGACTTGTGACGGTCAGCGATCAGTACGCATTTGCAAAGACGGAAGGAATGGTTGAGTTTCGTGAGAAATCAGGACGAATAGTCCCAGTGATCAACATTGATAATGCGGCAAAAAATAGAATCACCATTCGCTCTCAGTTATTACGTATTTCGAAGCTCATCTCAGAACCTCAGGGAGATGAATAATGCGAAATAAATTTAGAAATCTTTCGATTCGAAGAAAGATGACGCTACCTGTTAGTTTTATTTTAGTCTTAATGTTTTGTGCCTTCAGCTTGTTTAGCGTTTTTTCAATCATTAATACAGAACAAGATAACTTGCTAGCACGCTCAGTTATTTTAGGCAAAGGCGTAGCGATAAACTTAAAAGCGGCATTACTGTTTGATGATCAGCGAAGTGGTGACGAAATATTATCGGCTTTTCAGGCTGATAATATGGTTAATTTTGTTGATGTAACGAAAGTGGATGGTAGTGTTTTTGCGAGTTACCGTTCTTTTGATGAACAGAATGAATGTCCCCATATTGAGGATAACTTTTTGTTACTGGGCAAAACACACATCGATCACTCTTTTTCCTCTAATTTCCTCTATGTTTCAATCCCTGTGACGGTAGCTGAAATGACTGTCGCCACAATGAAGATCTGTACTTCTTTAGATGAATTACATCAAGCAAAAAATGACGTGCTGAAATTTTGTTTGCTCTTACTCGTACCTGTATTTTTCCTTCGTTACTTCTTGCTGAAACAATTGCAAGTGTGGGTGATTAATCCTGTTGAAAGTTTGAGTTTTGCGATGCAGAGCCTGACTAAAATTAGGCTTCTTAAACAACGGCCTGTTGCTCACGGTGATGATGAAATTGGCAGCTTGGTCAAGTGTTTTAATGAGATGCTAGATAACTTAGATGAGCGAGACAAACAAATATCAGCTTCTATTGAGCAAGTTGCGAGTGAAAAATCTTTTGCTGATGATGTCATTTCGACAGTGCAACATGCTTTATTGGTTCTTGATAATCAAGGTCGTATTCTTCTTGCGAACAGTGCATGTGATGGTGTTTTTGGTTGTGTTGCCGGTGATATTCGCGGCTTAACATTACGTACTATCTTGAATGAACGATTTTGGGTGTTACATGACGAAACACTGAAAAAAATATTGGAGACTGATTGTGAGTCTTTTGATGAAATTATTAAAGCGCTTGATTTGCAAGGTTCCCCGCGCTACTACAGTGTAAAGGCTCGTGCATTAGTAGAAAGAAATCAAGTTCTTATTGCTATTGAGGATGTTACTCAAAAATATTTAGCAGAGAAACAACAGCGTTTAGCTGCCCGTATTTTCGAGCAGAGCCGTGAAGGTATTATTGTCATTGATTATGAGGGCAGCATCCTTATGGTTAACTCGGCGTTGTCGTCTATCATGGGATATGAAGCTGATGAGTTAATGGGGGCTCATATTAATGATTTCCTCGAAATTAAGTATATACATCAAATTCATCAAACTATCGAAGGTGCTGGTGGGCGTTGGCGTGGTGAAATATCAGAAAAACATAAAAATGGGATAATGATCCCGCTGGAAGTTAGGGCCAATATTATTAATGGCAATAATGATGAAAGTGCACAAATAGTCATGTCGATAACGGATCTTAGCCATAAAAAAGAATTAGAGCAGCTGGAATACCTTGCTCATCACGACGCTTTAACTGGATTGGCGAACCGAAAACGCTTATTTGATGTACTAGAAAAAAAGATGCAGGACTATTTGAATAATAAGACAAAGTTTGCAGTCTTGTATATTGACTTAGATGGTTTTAAACCCGTGAATGATACCTATGGGCATCATGTTGGCGATGAAGTGTTAAAGCGAGTTGCTCAACGCATGGAAGATAGTGTGCGTGATAATGATTTTGTTGCCCGTTTAGCTGGGGACGAATTTGTGGTTTTAGTTGATTCTATTCAGTCACCACAAGATGGTATGTTAGCCGCTGAACGAGTCTGCGCTGCCATTAATGCACCGATGACTATTGAAGGAAATACTCTGGATATAGGTGCCAGCATTGGCTTTAGCGAAGTGCATGGTGAGGGACAAGTATCGGTTGAACAAGTACTTCAAAATGCAGATGCTGCAATGTACCGAGCTAAAGAAAATAACCAGCATAGTATTGTTTGTTCGAAACTTTGTGAGTGTTAAGACGGTAATGGCAATCTTTCTAAAATGTTAGAGGGTTATAACTAGGCTAGGATGGCTGTTTATGGTTGATATGCAATTTGTGTGAAATTTAATTTAACCAAGCCATGTTTGACTACACTATATATTGCAAGCATGGCTGGACTGTTTAAATCGCAATGGTATCAACTAGGGAGGCGCCATCATGTTAGCTGAAAGTAAGCAGGTCATTTTAACTGGTGACAAAACGCAATGTGCCGATATTAGAATCATACCCACAGGGATAATAGAAGTAGATATTCCTAGTGAAGAAAGACACTACGAAGCTGATTTTGCGCAATTGTGTTTTTATACTCGTACACAGAAAACTGAACTGGTGTGTCGTTCAGAGCAAAAAAACGACGTTGTACAGTGGAAATTAGAGATTGCGAACGATGATGCACGTGAGTTATTAAGCATGATTGAACGCGCAGAAGATGAATTTGAGCAGCTAATGCGTAGTTTATGAGATTTAACTGCTCAAAAATAATGCGTATATGCCCGTTATGAAACCCTGTCAATGCAGGGTTTTTTTGTATCTGCACACTGCAAATTCGTTTTTATGAATAATGGTCTTTGGTTGGCACACAATCGAGGCAAACGATTTGGCAAGCGATTGCTTGTTTCCTGTTGTAAACAGAGTGTTTCTATTGTTTTGTGGGATTTGTCCTTGTAGCACGATGGCTGCGCCCATAAAATACATCTTATAACAATGATATTGCTCAATGACTTTCACTGTTTTGACGGTGAAAGCAATTATAATCAGCCAAAAGAAGCCTCCAATGAAACTAGAAGCCGTTGACTACACAGCTGAAAATGCAGAACAACTGTTTGTTGAATCCCTACGTAATACTGGTTTTGGTGTCCTTAAAAATCACCCAATTCAGCAGCAGTTAGTAAACTCCATCTATGAAAATTGGTATACATTTTTCAATGATGAAGGCAAAACAGATTTTACCTTTAATGTAGATACCCAAGACGGCCTATTCCCGACGGATGTGTCTGAAACGGCGAAAGGGCACGCAAAGAAAGACATTAAAGAGTTTTTTCATTACTACCCATGGGGGCAATGCCCTGAAGTATTACGTGCTGAAATTCAAAACTATTATGAACAGGCAAATACTTTAGCAGTAGAGCTACTATCGTGGGTTGAAAAGCACGCACCTAATGATGTATCAAATACATTTAGCCAGCCGCTATCTAGCATGATTGAAGACAGTGAACAAACACTGCTTCGCGTGTTGCATTACCCACCATTGCAAGGTGACGAAGAGCTTGGCGCAATTCGTGCGGGAGCGCATGAAGATATTAACTTATTAACTGTGCTACCAGCGGCTAATGAGCCGGGCTTACAAGTATTATCAAAAGAGGGTGATTGGTTAGATGTACCTTGTGATTTTGGTAATCTGATCATCAATATTGGTGACATGTTACAAGAAGCGTCTGACGGCTATTTCCCATCGACGACGCACCGTGTTATCAACCCTGAAGGTTCGGATAAAACCAAGTCACGCATCTCGTTGCCTTTATTCTTGCACCCTAAGCCAGACGTTGTGCTTTCAGATCGTCATACCGCGGGATCATACCTGACGGAGCGTTTGAAAGAGCTGGGTGTAATTTAAAGTTTTCTAGTGGATTGATTGTCTTCGCTCAGCCAAACTTAGTTA
>NZ_NOIF01000233.1 GCF_002265265.1 Photobacterium sanguinicancri | reverse complement strand
CCTATAGTATCTGTTGATAATATCGAAGTTTAATCCTAATTTGGCTACAACCTTCTTTGTATGCTTATTGTATGAGTAAGAGAAATCAAACTTTTTAGCTGTAAAGCCATATGTATAACAGAAGCTATAAAAATCAGTAATAGCTTCGATATGTTGGGACATAGATGAGTTCTTTAATCCACCTTGTTTGTACTTTGATGAAAACTGACACTCACCAATAAATAAGTTATTCAGGAAAGCATTAACATAGCTATCATTAACCTTGAAAACTGCCTTGTTTGCTAGCACATGTTTAGTTTGAACATCTTTTTCATTTCTCCATTCGTTATGGTCTGTTAGAACCTGATGAAGAAAGAGTGAAATCTGAGATTTGCGCGAAGATACTGTTATGTCATTATTGCTTCTAGCCTTGTGAAATAGGTAAGCATTCACAATAAATAAGGGAACCCCATCGAGAAAAAGCAATGGAATATCTGCTCTAACTCCATCGAGGTCGTAGCTCTTCACTTTGACAGTATCTAAAATCTCACCCATAAATAATCTCGGACTAATTTCTGTTAGTATTAACGCTAGCAGCAATTTTCAATTTTGCTTACTTTTCCTATAATTTTTTTCGTCTAACCGAAATCACTTATAAACCTTAGTCCGTGTTATCTCACATGCTGCCGTTGGTTGTTGCTGGTGGTCTGTCGATTGCGTTGTCATTTGTTTTCGGTATTGAAGCATTTAAAGAAGAAGGCACATTGGCTGCGGCACTGATGACTATCGGTGGCGGTTCTGCATTTGCCTTGATGGTTCCAGTATTAGCTGGTTTCATTGCATTTTCGATCGCTGACCGCCCTGGTCTAGCGCCGGGTCTAATTGGCGGTATGTTAGCAAGTTCGACAGGCGCTGGCTTCCTTGGTGGTATTGTTGCTGGTTTCTTAGCGGGTTACAGTGCCAAGATGATTGCAGACAATGTCAAACTGCCACAATCGATGGAAGCACTGAAACCCATATTGATTATTCCGCTTGCGGCAAGCTTAATCACAGGTCTAATCATGATCTACATTGTTGGTGGCCCTGTGTCTGCTGCGATGATGGGTTTGACGGATTTCTTAAACAACATGGGTTCTGCTAACGCTGTACTACTGGGTATTATCCTTGGTTGTATGATGTGTTTCGATTTGGGTGGCCCAGTAAACAAAGCGGCTTATACGTTTGGAGTTGGTTTACTTGCATCGCAGACATACGCACCAATGGCGGCTGTGATGGCGGCAGGTATGGTACCTGCTTTGGGTATGGGCTTAGCGACTTTCTTAGCTAAGCGTAAATTTACCAACAGTGAATCAGAAGCGGGTAAGGCATCGTTTGTCTTAGGTCTATGCTTCATCTCTGAAGGTGCGATTCCGTTTGCGGCACGCGATCCAATGCGTGTAATTCCAAGCTGTATGGCGGGTGGTGCATTAACAGGCGCGTTATCAATGTTATTTGGTGCAAAACTGATGGCACCACATGGTGGTTTGTTCGTACTCTTTATTCCAAACGCAATTACCCCCGTATTTATGTACTTAGTCGCGATTGCGGCAGGCACAATCGTAACGGGTGTCACTTACGCGTTCTTAAAGCGTGCCGATGAAGAACAGCTTGCCGCTGTATAATTAAAGCGTGAAATAAACGTGGTTAGATAGTTGTGTAACATACTTTCTAATAACAAAAGAAGCCCCGATATTGCTACGATATCGGGGCTATTTTGCCACCGCTGCCTACTTATTTATTTCTGTATCCATTACATCTATTCTTTGTTTCCCCAAGCGCAACAGAGTTGCAAAGCACATCAAGAATAGGGTAATCAATACAGCGAGTGATCGTAGACTGTCCTTGCGTATTCAAAAAGCATTACTGCTAAAGCGCATTTTTATTATTATCCCCAAGGGGGTACTACTCTTATAATTATTTTAACTCGTTAAGAGTTGGTATTACTCTTCTGCTGACATTAACAACTCTTCACCATCGGTGATCAATAAGTATGATTTGCCAATGTCTAGTTGGCAGATATCAATACTTTCAGCACCAAAGTACAAATCACCACTACAGTTTTCAATTGTCATGTAAGGCGTGACTACGCCCTGTTTGGCTTCATTTATAGTAACGGTAGAAGTCGCGATGATTTGGGCATCTTTATGACTAAACACCCGAATCCGATATTTTCCTGCAACCTCTGAGCGCGAACGTTTAAGCGAACTTAACTTAAAGAGCTTACTTTTTGCATCATCTAACCAAGCGACAATCCATAGATCCGCATTTTCACTGATCAACATAGTGTCGATTTCTGCTTGAATGCTCTTAGAGTTAGTATCTTGTATGCCCAATTGTACTGTTACGTTGTCACTAACATTCCAGCGATACATATACGGCGTTACTTCATTATCCATATTTGCCGTTGCTTTATTGGTACTAGTAAATAAAGCATCTTCACTTAAGGTATGGCGAATATGGTAATCAATGGCTTCCTTTGTTGTATTTACAAAATGTAAGTCGGCTTGTCGTGTACGTGAAACGCCATCAACAGCATTACTCACTGCGTCAACGTCACTGCCTCCATCCCCTGAACCGCCACAACCTAACAACAAAATAGGTAATGCGGTTATTAGCGCTGTTCTAAACATGTTAGAACCTCTTTTGTAATTATTTTATGAATCTTAATGTAAGCATATTGCAAGATTCAGCTGTCATTTGATCAATTCTGATGGATAAATTGAACTTGTATTTAACTACCTGAAATAAAATTAAAAATCGGACTCTCATTCGTGAGAATGTCAAAAAAGGAAGGTGCGATGGGAAATAAGTTGGATAAAGAAGTGGCAAAATTGACCACTTCTTTGTTGTGAGGGGAGAATGGCGTGCTAGTTAATTCTCGATGGAAAATATCAGCACATACGGCGCTTTAAACCGCTTAGCTCTAACAATCTTGTCGAAATTTCTTCCACTGATAATGAGCTGGTATTCAAATAAGGGATCGCCTCTCTTCGGAACATGCTTTCGACTTTGCCTAATTCGGTTTCACATTGGAGTTGACTTGCGTATTCGCTGTCTGCCATGCGTTCATGGCGAATGGTATGCAGGCGCTCTGGGTCAATAGTGAGACCAAAGGTTTTATATCTATAAGGTTCAATAGCTTGAGGAAGTTTTAATCGCTTCATATCTTCAGCAATGAACGGATAATTTACCGCTCGGATACCAAATTGCATGGCGAGATATAAACTTGTCGGTGTTTTTCCGCAACGAGATACGCCCAATAGAATAATATCTGCCTGATCAAGATTATTCAGTGAGATACCATCGTCGTGTGCAAGGGTATATTCAATAGCTGCAATACGATCCATATAGCTAGCGGCGTCTTTATTGATGCTATGAGAGCGTTGCAATTTGGGCGCTGGCTCAAGGTTTAGGTCTTGTCGAAGCGGTTCAACTAGTACATTCAATACATCATAAAGTAAGGCGCTGCTTTGCTCTAAAACGGCCTTTACTTCAGGGATCACGACAGAATAAAAGACAATCGGCTGAGAGTCTGATGCTTCATGAGCTTGTTTTATAAGGTTTTTTACGTGTTCTGCTCGTTCGATTGTTTCGACAAATGGCAGTGTCATTTGCTTAGTTTCTAGCGGAAATTGGCCTAAAACAGCGTGTCCAAGGGTCTCAGATGTGATTGCAGTACCGTCAGAAACGTAAAATACGTCACGAAATTGGGTTTTGCGCTGCATATAAAGTTGAATCCTTAAAATTATTTTGTAATCGTGTGGGTATCAGAGTTATTACAATAACCTAAAAAGGAATATCTACCATATCAACACCGCATCGTGAGTATTTTTTTGTGACTGAATGCAAACGATTGCCTTGGTGGCTATATTCTTAATTACAGCTGTACCCAATTACAAGGAGACTTCCCCGTGCAACAGAATGTTGTTTGGTATGACGCTTTATCAATGAATGACGTTGACAAAGTAGGTGGAAAGAACGCATCACTCGGCGAAATGGTAGCTAACTTAGCTAACGCTGGTGTGAAGGTACCCAATGGTTATGCAACAACATCGTTTGCTTTTAATGCTTTCTTGGAAGCTGGGGGTTTGAACGACCGCATTTATCAACTACTTGATAAGTTAGATGTTGAAGATGTAAACGCGTTGAAAGCGGCGGGTGAAACGATTCGAGGCTGGGTTCTCGATGCACCATTTCCGGCTGATTTAGAGGATGATATTCGTCGTAGCTATGCTGAGCTTGGTGAAGGCGACGAGATGCTATCGGTAGCCGTACGTTCATCTGCAACAGCAGAAGATTTACCTGATGCTTCATTTGCAGGCCAACAAGAAACGTTCTTAAATGTGCGTGGTATTGATGCTGTGATTGAAGCGGTTAAGCATGTATTTGCTTCTTTGTTTAACGACCGTGCAATTTCATACCGTGTACACCAAGGCTTTGAACACAAAGGTGTAGCATTGTCTGCGGGCATTCAGCGCATGGTTCGTTCAGATAAAGCTTCATCAGGTGTGATGTTCACACTAGACACTGAGTCGGGCTTTGACCAAGTGGTATTTATTACCTCATCTTGGGGCTTGGGTGAAATGGTTGTACAGGGTGCTGTTAACCCTGATGAGTTTTACGTTCATAAGCCAACCTTAGAAGCAGGAAACGCTGCGGTTGTGCGTCGTACCATTGGGTCAAAAATGATCAAAATGGTGTACGCAGAGGGTGAAGAACTGGGTACGCAAGTTGAAACAATTGATACATCGGTTGAAGAGCGTAACCAGTTCTCACTAACGGATGCTGAAATTGAAGAGCTAGCTAAACAGGCATTGATCATAGAGAAACACTATGGTCGCCCGATGGACATTGAATGGGCAAAAGATGGCATTACAGGTGAACTCCTGATTGTTCAAGCGCGCCCTGAGACCGTACGTTCTCGTGATGATCAAAATGTGATGGAGCGTTTCCACCTTAATGATCAAGCGCAAGCTATTATTGAAGGTCGCGCAATTGGTCAACGTATTGGTACTGGTGTTGTTCGCGTAGTGACCAGCCTAGATCAAATGGATCAGGTGCAAAACGGTGATGTATTAGTGGCAGACATGACAGATCCTGATTGGGAACCTGTGATGAAAAAAGCATCGGCTATCGTTACAAACCGTGGTGGCCGTACCTGTCATGCTGCGATTATTGCACGTGAACTTGGTATTCCTGCTGTTGTGGGTTGCGGGAAAGCGACAGAGCAACTTAGTGATGGTCAGCAAGTGACTGTGTCTTGTGCTCAAGGTGAGACTGGCTTCATTTATGAAGGTGAATTGGACTTTGAGATTCGTCGTTCAGAAGTTGATTCACTGCCTGATCTTCCACTGAAAGTGATGATGAACGTCGGTAACCCTGATCGTGCATTTGATTTCGCGTGTATTCCGAATGAAGGTGTTGGTCTTGCGCGTTTAGAATTCATCATTAATAAGATGATCGGTATTCACCCTAAAGCATTACTTAACTACGACCAACAATCTGATGAGCTGAAAGCTGAAATTGATCGTCGTATTGTTGGCTATGAAAGTCCTGTTGAGTTTTACATTCAAAAACTCACAGAAGGGATTTCAACATTAGCATCGGCTTTCTGGCCAAAACGCGTTATCGTTCGGATGTCAGATTTTAAGTCGAATGAATACCGTAACTTGGTTGGTGGGCTTAACTACGAACCAACTGAAGAAAACCCAATGCTAGGCTTCCGTGGTGCATCGCGTTATATCTCGGAACAGTTCCAAGATTGTTTCGCTTTAGAGTGTGAAGCGATGAAGCGTGTACGTAATAAAATGGGTCTGAAAAACGTTGAAATCATGATTCCATTTGTTCGTACCGTTAGCGAAGCTGCATCGGTTATCGACTTATTGGCTAAGTTTGATTTACGTCGCGGTGAAGATGGCCTTAAAGTCATCATGATGTGTGAGTTGCCATCTAACGCTATTTTGGCAGATGACTTCTTGAAGTACTTTGACGGCTTCTCGATTGGCTCTAACGACATGACTCAGCTAACACTGGGCCTTGACCGTGATTCTGGCGAAATCGCTCACATGTTTGATGAGCGTAATGATGCGGTGAAAGCCATGCTTTCAATGGCGATTAAAGCAGCCAATAAAGCGGGCAAATATGTCGGAATTTGTGGCCAAGGGCCATCAGATCATGAAGATTTAGCTGACTGGTTAATGGAGCAGGGGATTGACTCTGTTTCACTCAACCCAGACACAGTGGTTGAAACGTGGCTACACCTAGGAAAGCAAGATGCTTAATTAGTTGAAAGCTATTTAAAAAATAAAACCCGCAGTGATGCGGGTTTTTTTATATCTATATTAATCATCAT
>NZ_NOIF01000232.1 GCF_002265265.1 Photobacterium sanguinicancri | reverse complement strand
GCATTAATTACACTTGGATTTTGACAGCTCTGGAGGATCGTTCAACCGATCATATTTACGCTAACTGATCGGCATTACGGTCTGTGTCTGTTTGCTTTCAAGGGCAATACGCAATTGTGCCATTGCTGTAATTTTGTGCTTAAAGCGTTGTAGCGCATCTAATAGCTTGCGCTCATCAAGGGGTTTGGTGATCACGCAATCAACGCCTGCTGCCATCATATTACGTTGGGTTTCTTCAAACACATCGGCGGTGCAGGCAAAAATCGGTATTTTACGGGTGTCTGAGCGTAAGCGGCGAATGCGTTTAGTCGCCTCAATACCATCCATTACTGGCATGTGGTTATCCATCAAAATAACGTCAAACACTTGGTGCTGTAAAATGTCGAGGGCTTCGGCGCCATTTTCAACCGCAGTCGTTGTAAAGCCACGTTGCTTAAGAAAGGAGTCAATGATCAAGGTGTTTAAGTGGTTATCTTCCACAATCAGCACTTTTAGGTTTTGGAATGCACTGTGATCAAAGGCAACATCTCTCGTTTGTTGCTGTTCGTACTGACCTTGTTGTAAAGCAAGGGTAACCGTGAATACCGAACCTTCACCTTCTGCACTTTCAAGCTGTACTTCACCATTCATGAGTTCAGCAAGTTGACGCACAATACTCAGGCCAAGCCCTGTGCCACCAAAACGGCGGCTGGTTGATATCTCAGCCTGGGCAAAAGGGTCGAAAATTTGGCTAATACGCTCAGGGGCAATCCCAATACCAGTATCTTGCGTAATGATAGTGAGCTGCTTTTCATTGTTGGATTTTCCATTTTGTAAACGCAGGGTGACGTTGACTTCACCGTTTTCTGTAAATTTGATGGCGTTACTGATCAAGTTAAACAAGATTTGACGGATACGGGCTTTATCCGCATAAAACCACGCATTTTTATCGAGTTCACAATGAATGTGAAAAGCGATGCCCTTTTCCTTTGCTAACGAGTGATAGGTACTTTCAATGGTGCCGACTAAGTCGGTAAAACAAAAATTGGTGCAATCTAGCTTGAGCTTCCCTTGCTCTATTTTTGAAAAATCCAAAATATCGTTGAGCAGCGACATCATGTGCTTGCCAGAATCTAGCAGCGTATTGAGGTGGTGTTCTTGTTCGCGGGTCAGATCTGTTTTGAGTAGAAGCTGAGAAAGCCCCAACATCCCGTTCATCGGGGTGCGAATTTCGTGTGATAAATTAGCTAAAAATGCAGACTTTGCACGATCAGCAGATTTCGCCTTATGAAGCGCTTGATTCAAACGGCTTGTATCGTAAGCAATCCGTTCTGCTCCTTGGTTTAATGCGTCATGCAGAACCTGAAATTCGTGGGGACCTTTGAAATGCTTACTAGCAGAGAAGTTGCCAAGTTTAAAATGCGCGGCAAAGCGTGACAGCTTAGTGAGGGGATCTGTAATTCGCTTGGTGAGTACCACAGATAAAATGATGATGACAAATGCGGTAAATAACAGTGCCAGCATGAAGTATTGATGAAGTTCATCGATTGAGCTGGTGATGGTTTTTTGCGGTGTGACTGTGACTAATGACCAATTTGGTAGGTCAGGCCCTTGAAGCGAGCCAATGGCTGTCACTGTTGCTGTAAAGGCTTCTTGGTAACGATCTTTGTATTGGATAATGTGTGGCTGTGAAACATTAATATTTTGAGCTTTAAGATTAAATTTAAAATCAGAAAAAGTTTGTAACGCCTGACCTTGATAGTGGCCAGCCAGCATAGTGTCGCCTTGGGCGTTAACAATAAAAGCAAAATCGGTATTGCTTATTTGTTTTCCTAAAAAGCGTAATCGGTCATTGATTTCGCTTAAACGGTATTCAACCAGAAGATAACGTACCGCTGTGCTATCAGCGACTCGGGTGATTAAAAATAAGCAGGGTGCTTGTGCAATGTTGGGCGGCACAAAAATATATACGCTCTTGCCTGAGTTAAGGTACTGCTGCTCTAACTGGTTAAAGTTATTAATACTGAATTTGGCGACTTCTTGGCTAAGGTTAACGACACCTTGATGCGATGAGTCGATAACTTGGTAAGTAGGCGTGGAGTAAATGGTACTTTTTTCTATTAGGTGAATCGCATTGTAAACGGACTCATTGGCCGTTAATTGTTGAAGGTATTTGCCGATGATAGCGGGGGATGCTGAAACTAATGGCGATGATGTGAGTATCGGAGACTGAGCTAGATCGTTAAGCTCATTAACGTGGTGCTGGATAAGGTCATCGAGGTTTTGTGCGGCAATGTTGGTTCGGCTAATCATGCCTGTTGCTATTTGCTCAAGGGCGACAGACGAAAGCTTCTCACTGCTTGTCCAGCTGTACATAAATGCGGGCAATATGCCAACACATAGCATGCTGCCTAATAAAATGGGTTTAATACGGTTGGGGAAAAACTGCATGTCCGACTATCCCTGCTACGAATGCTGATGAATTGATATCTGTTTTATTTAACATCTTGTAAACAAATATATCAGCATGGATGTGCGTGCGGCGAGGTTATCCAGGTAATTTTGTGGTTCGTTCAAAAATCTGTGAGCAATTCATCATTCTGATGTCGTGACAGCACGTGGATTGACAGTAATCCTGCTCACTTTGTTGCTTATTATCGTAGGGTGTCAGCCGGTGCTTAGGGGCTTATTATGGTGCTATTTAAGCCCCAAACTGACGTATGTTTATTATTGATAACTCGCGTGAATTAATGGCTATGGCCTGTGCCAGATAAATTAATAATCGCGATGCCGATAGCAATGACAACCATGCCAATCCACACTTTAGTATCAAGATGTTGTTTGTAAATAATACTAGACATTGCAGTGACTAAAACGATCGCCATCCCAGCCCACATAGCGTGAACAATACCAACAGGGAGTGACCGCATAGCTTGGCCTAGAAAAAGGAATGCGAGTAAGTGGCCAAGGATAACGATGCTACTGGGTAACCAGTTGGTGAAGCCGTTAGTCGCACGTAATGCAACATGTGACGTTGCTTCTGCCATCACACCTAAAAGAAGAAATAACCAACCCATAACACCCTCAAATACATACTTGTCGAAAAGAAGGACTAGTTTAATTGTTTCTTAAGAAATGATAATCGCTGATTTTTATAAATTACTTTTACGAGGAGGTAATAATCGAAGGGTTGTCAAAACCGCCTTTAAGATTAAAAGGCGGCGATACATATATGAGATACCTGTGTGAGACAAATATATGCAGTAACTTTGGGCGCGTTAGTTCAGCAGCTGTTCTAAGGTAAGAGGTGCTGCGGTGAGTCCCATTTGCTGAGCGGGCGTTTGCCCAGTTCTATCCTGACGGCACAAGTTATGCCACGCACGATATATATCGAGTAGAGGTAATAAACCCGCTGGTCGCAGCTTACGGCGCGGTTCATTGACCAGCTGTGCGAACTGATCATGGAAACGCTGTTGATATTGCAAAACGGCTCTGTCTGATGCGGTGTTTAACCAAAAACGTTCATTTTCTTTTTCACCGGCTAAGTGACAGATACCTTTACTAATATCGTTATTACGAGTAAATGCCCAACGATCTCGCCACCAACCCAGCAACACGATATCAATACGATCAGCTTCCATATTAGGCTGCCATCCAGCATCTTGTTCCACATACACAGGATGAATGGTTTTGGCTTTAACGCGATCCAAAAAGATTGAAACAACAGCTGAACGCATCAAAGGTTCTTGTGGCATAAAAATAGCGAGCTGTTGGTTGTATTCTAACTGGCTAGCTAGCTGCAGGTAATGCGCATAAACCGTGTATTGTGGCCTGATTAAACACCCTTTTGTGGGGTAGTTAATACGGGCTTGATTACTCAACGGATCTTCTAATTGAGGACGTGATAATACTTCGCGGTATTTATTATCTACACGCGCCAAAATACCTTGAGATTGTGGGGTGACCTTCTCTGTCAGTAACGCAGACGGTGGTGCCATAAAACGCGTACCCACTTGGAAAGGGTCATGTTCGAGGTGCTTATTGTCTTGATCAATAGCTTGGTAATTTAAGTGTTGGCCAACGACATAACCTGATGTTGCTTCGCACGTTGAAATCCACAATACCCCATTGTTACTTCTAGGTTGTAGCGAAGTAAGGTTAGAAGCAAGCGAGAGATCTTGTGCATGCTTAAAGAGGCGAGCGTCAAACATGCCTAGCTGACGTCGGCAGCGGCTAGCTATATGAGAAAGCTGATCATAAAACGTCTTTGGGTTCATGCTGAGGCGACGACAAATATCGCGAATGGCATGACCGGTAAATAACATAGCCAACAGTTTTTGTTGGACTAAATGCTTATTATTAAAACCAGACCAGCGATCCACAAAGGTACCTTGGCAGCATTTACAGCGATAACGCTGGCGATCGCCACTATAGCCAAACGCATGATAAAGGTGGCGGTGCGTTAAAACGGCAAGACCTAAGTTTTTACATTCAGGGTTGCTACAAGCAGGTAACCCACTACTTTGGGTGACTTTCAAACGTGTTAACTCATCTACCACATCTTTATTGCTAAGAACGGGAGGGAATGCACCACATTCTCGACACACTAATGTCGGACGCTCTGGGTTGGTTCGCTGAATTACATAATCATCAACGTTTTTAGAACCATAGTTGCAGCAGCCAACGGTTTTACAGTGGTTAAGCTGTAACTGTTCGACGGCCTCAGGTAATAAAGGCTGCACGGATTGAATGGGTTGTGATGTCATCATGTCAGCTTATTACCATCTAGATTCAAAGTATAGAATAACAGTGCGGAGTGAGTGTTACTGCTGAACGACCAAGGTTTTCAATATTGGCCGTAAGTGAATTTGGGGATATTAGCCGCCCAAAAAGAAGCAAAGGAGAAGGTTACCTGACAGAATCCGCATGCTGATTAATAAACAAAATCAGTGTTTGCTTACTCTATTCATCAAATTGTGTAAGACGCCACATTTTACAAATATTGAGCAGCAACCTTGCTAATACCTCGTTTGCACAAGGTATGGCCTTAGCTTCCTTATGGGCACTAATAACAAACTGCACTGAAACGGTGCCAATGGCAGTTTGGTATTAGTTAAGTGTTCTTGGTTTGGTGTTCTTTGTTCTTGGTAGTGAAGGGTAGCGATGTCTCGGGGAAAACACCGCCACCTAAATTGTTGTATCGTGCTTAGATGCTGATTGCTGTTTCTAGTGCAACTTTCATCATGTCGTTAAACGACTTAAGACGATCATCAGAGCTTAGTTTCTCACCACGTTTGATGTGGTCAGATACTGTTAGAATAGTCAGCGCTTTAGCACCCAGTTCAGCAGCAACACCGTAGATACCAGCGGCTTCCATATCAACACCAAGAATGCCAAGCTTTTCCATTTTAGCGAATAGCTCAGTTTCAGGGGTGTAGAACAGATCAGCAGTAAATACGTTACCAACACGTACTGGTACTTTTTGCTCACGTGCATGATGAACGGCTGTTTCAAGAATACCGTAATCCGCAATAGCAGCGAAATCGTGGTTGCTTAAACGAATGCGGTTTACTTTAGAATCTGTCGATGCACCCATAGCAACGATCACATCCATCAGGTTAACGTCATCGTGTACGGCGCCACAGCTACCGATACGGATGATGTTTTTAACACCAAAGTCTTTGATCAGTTCGTGTGCGTAGATAGAGCAAGACGGGATACCCATGCCGTGGCCCATCACAGAGATACGCTTACCTTTGTAAGTACCTGTGTAGCCAAACATATTGCGCACGTCACACACTTGCTTAACATCTTCTAAGAAAGTGTCAGCAATGAGTTTTGCACGTAGCGGATCCCCTGGCATTAGGACTGTTTCAGCGAAATCACCAAGTTCTGCATTAATATGTGGGGTAGCCATAGCTCACTCCTGGAATATTTGAATTGAATTAAAAGGCAAAATTAAGAGAAGAAGCGTTCAACAATCGCTTGAGATGCCACACCGCTGAGGTAAATATCGACAATTCCCATGATACCGGTCAGCACAGGTGGCGCCGGAAGAGGACGTTTAATTGCCGTAAAAATATGCCAACGATGAAACCTGCAAAGGTTGCAAGTAGAATCTCGTTGATATGTTTACCCTCGTTGCGTATCGCATCCAAAAAACAAATGTTGACGGTTTATTTAGCTCTAATGGCCTTTGTTTATTACCGTTCGATATAGGGCTAGTTTAGAGTGCTAAGCACCAATGTCTCGCGATCACGATCACATTTTGCCTTACAGCGAACCGAAAAACACCCATTGATTACCATTTGTGTTGAAATCGGGAGCGTAATCGTTTGCTAATCACTCGTTTATTAACCGCTACAGTAATGTTTGGAATAATTAATTTGTTTTCTCTTAT
>NZ_NOIF01000231.1 GCF_002265265.1 Photobacterium sanguinicancri | reverse complement strand
TCGCTATTGGTAGTAATTTTTTCTATTTGGGGGTGTTTTTTATATTAATAAGGAAAACCTTTTTCATTCTATTAGCGTTATATTAATCCGCATAATAAGTAGGGGCATGAATCCCTTTTTGAATAAGCACTTAGGTAGCCTTGTCTACTTTTCTGCATACTTTAGTGGTGAATAACGTGAAAAAGCATCTGTGGAATGGTTTTACCAATATTGTTAAGAAAGAAGTTGTCCCTGCGCTTGGCTGTACCGAGCCTGTTTCTGTTGCATTAGGTGCGGCAATTGCGATGCGTCGTATAGCAAAAGGTGAAGCACTAAACGAGCAACTGCGTATTGAAGTGCTGGTATCTCCTAACTTAATGAAAAATGGCATGGGCGTAGGTGTACCAGGTACGGGTATGGTGGGCTTACCTATTGCGGCTGCCATTGGCGCATTAGCTGGTGACCCAGATGCTGGACTCGAAGTGCTTAAATCAATTACGGACGAAGATGTTACTAAGGCTAGAGTATTACTGGATGATAAGCGTGTTACCGTTGGTGTAGCTGCTGTTTCTCAGATCCTTTATGCGCAAGTTACGTTATTTGCTAACGAGCAATCGGTATCCGTTACGATTGCTGATTCTCACACCAAAGTGATCGAAATTCGTGAAAATGACACTGTTATTTTTGCTGAAAATCAGGTGAAAGTGGATGATAAAGCCCCGAAAGACAGCTCGCCTTTCTGCGGTGCTACTGCACATGATGTTTATGAGTTTGCTATTTCAGCCCCATTAGCCGATATCGACTTTATTGAACAAGCTTACCAACTAAATGAAGCTCTATCTCTAGAAGGGTTAACTGGCCAATACGGCCTACAAATTGGTGCAACTTTTCAACGAAATATCGATCGTGGTTTATTAAGCCAAGATCTATTAACAGATATTATGCGTCGAACTGCAGCGGCATCAGATGCGCGTATGGATGGAGCAATGAAGCCAGCCATGAGTAACTCAGGTTCAGGTAATCAGGGTATTGCAGCGACTATGCCTGTTGTTGTTGTTGCTGAGCATTTAAAAGTCGACCGTGAGACCATGATCCGTGCATTAATGCTGTCGCACTTAATGGCGATTTATATTAAAAGCCATCAAAACAAATTGTCAGCACTCTGTGGAGCAACGACAGCATCTA
Source organism: Photobacterium sanguinicancri (assembly GCF_002265265.1). Taxonomy (GTDB): domain Bacteria; phylum Pseudomonadota; class Gammaproteobacteria; order Enterobacterales; family Vibrionaceae; genus Photobacterium; species Photobacterium sanguinicancri. Next base: position 5,242 of record NZ_NOIF01000231.1, on the reverse strand, counting down.
TGGGGGCAGTGGCGGGTATGACATGGCTATTAGGTGGTCAGTTTACTCAGGTTAGTGCGGCTATCTGTAATATGATCGGTGACATTACAGGCATTATTTGTGACGGCGCGAAAACCAGTTGTGCAATGAAGGTATCTTCTTCAGCAAGTGCTGCAATTAAAGCGGCAATGATGGCATTAGATGGTATTCGTGTAACAGGTGATGAAGGTATTGTCGATAATGACGTTGATGCGACCATCCGTAATTTATCTGCTTTAGCAAATGGCGCGATGACTCAAACCGATGTACAGATTTTAGAAATCATGGTGCAGAAGTAGGGCATCTGTTGTTCCATAAATAGATGCACTGTTACCTAGATATAAAAAATAGACATTTACGCATTAAACCTTTCAGCCTCCTTTTAAGGGCTGAGAGGTTTTTTTTTGTTAGTAAGAATTGTGGATAGTAGTGCACTTTACATTTGGTGATAAACCACTTGAAGTGTAAAACAAGGAAATAACTTCTTTCATTATATAACTGCATGACACACAAGAATGTACAAATAGCATTCATATTGATTTATATTGACGCTACCACTTAATTTTTGGCGTGAAAAATGACAAATAAAAAAGAACACTCACATCCATCTCTATTTACCCAATTTTTAGCACTGCTCAAAAAAACAATCGAATTTAAATCTAGAATCTGGGTTATCCAAATTACAGACGGTCAATTCAAAGATGAATCGTTAATTATTAACGAAGACACCTTCAATGAGCCTATGCAGTGGATGAAGCAGCATCTTTACTCAGAGGAGATGATTTCTAAAGTCGATAATTTGCGACGTTCTGAAATCATTTTCTTACAGCTTCTAGATATAGAGCACAGGATCATGCGAGTTAAATAATAGCCCATTAACCACTAAATAAAGAAACGGGTACTTTGCATGCAAGCGACATTAAGCCTTGTTTATCAACATACTAAGGGTGATTTTCTTAAGAAAATCTTCACAATAGCGTTACCTATTACATTACAGAATATGATGTTTGCCAGTAAGGGGCTGGTAGATGTGATGATGCTAGGACAATTAACAGAAGCAGACATTGCGGCTGTAGGTATTGCAAGTAAAGCCTTGTTTATTGCTACCATTATGCTGGTCGGTATTGCGACGGGCGGGGGGTTACTAACGGCGCAGTATTGGGGAGCAAAAGATCATAGAGGGGTGCGAGAAAGTACAACGCTAAGTCTTCTATTTACGATTACTGCTGCGCTAATCACTATTCTGGGAGTTAATTTATACTCAACGCAGATCATGGGATTAGCCACACCATCTTGGCAGGTGAATACGCTTGGTAGCCAATACCTCGTTATTACATCGTTCAGTTTGTTTTTCGCCGCTATTATAAGTAGCTTATCAGCTAGCCTACGCTCTATTCATCAGCCCGGTATTTGTACTCTCATTAGCGCTATTAGCGTTTCAATTAATATTCTACTAAATTGGGTTTTAATTTTTGGTAACTTTGGTGCTCCTGCGTTAGGAATAAAAGGGGCTGCAATAGCAACGTTATTAAGTAGCTTAGTCGAAGTGGCATCCCTAATATTCTACCTTAGATATAAACGCCATTTTTTACTTTCCAATTTAAAAAGTTACCTACCAGCTTTTCAGCGCTGTAAAGTAATGCGTTTTCTTAAGCTGTCTATTCCTACGACATTTAATTTCCTAATCTGGTCGGCTGGACTTTTTGCTTACCATGCCATTATGGGGAATAGCGGAACGCAAGGGTTAGTTGCATTATCAGTAATGACGCCAATCGAAGCGATTTCGCTTAGTTTTCTGGTCGGGGTCGCAAATGCCTCTTCGGTTTTGGTTGGCAATCAACTCGGCGCCAAAAACTATACCGCTGCGTACTATCAAGCGATTTGTATGATGTTGATTGCTGTCTCTGTCACTTTGGTTGTTTCGTTGACTTTGTATTGGCAGCAAATGGTGATTTTGAATCAGTTTTCAGCAATTACGCCAGAAACCCGTGAACTTGCTGAAACATTTTTGGCCATACTTTGTGTCGGGATTGTATTACGTTCTGTGCCTACCACCTTAGTTGTGGGTGTGCTGCGTGCTGGCGGGGATGTGAAATTTTGTCTCTATCAAGACATGTTAACGCAATGGGCGTTTGGCATTCCCTTAACGGCGCTAGGCGCATTATGGTTTGGTTTTAGTTCTGAACTGGTCTATGCGATGTTTTTCTTAGAAACCTTGTTTAAATGGTTTGCTTCTATTCAGCGTTTTAGAAGTAAGAAATGGATGCATAACTTAGTTGAGGCGTAGAATTTAGGCTCTATAGTTATTGCTACCATGAAAACACCAAATGCTTTTAGCTAAAAGATTTCGTAAGATGCAGTTCTGATAATCAGAACATAATTAAAAATGACTTTTACTATAAGAAACGTATGTTTAGATGATGCTGAAGGTATCACCCAGGTGCTCAACCCGATTGTTGAAGAGGGCTTGTATACAGTATTAGATACCACGTTTACTGCCGAAGAAGAAAAAGCGTTTATCAAAAGCTTTCCTGAACGAGGCATTTTCACCGTTGCTGAGCATGCTGAAACTGGCGTCATTGCGGGTTTTCAACCTGTCGAACCATTTGCTGACTATACGCGTGCTTTCGATCATGTCGGGATTATTGGCACTTTCGTAAGTAGTGATTTTCATCGACAAGGTATTGCTAAGTCGATGTTCAAGGCTACGTTTGAAGCAGCAAAAGCCTTGGGATACAGAAAGCTTTTTGCTTATGTTCGTAGTGATAATGAGCGTGCTTTGGCTGCCTACCTTAGCCAAGGCTTTGAAGTGATAGGTACAGCGAAACAGCACGCAAAAGTGCGAGGCGAGTATATTGATGAAGTGCTTATCGAGAAGTTCTTATAATACTTTTTGACTCGCTATTTTCTATGTTGGTATTAAGTGGACAGAAGCGAATATCAAACTGATATAAAAAGGAGAGGTAATCGCCTCTCCTTGTTTTTTGTCTTTGACGCTTTATTTATGCTAAAGCACGCTGATGCTAGTGGAAGTAGTCAACTTGCTGTTGAAGTTCTTTCGACAACCCTTGCAGGTTATTAGCACTTTGCGATGTTTGAGCGGCAATATCACATCCTTGACGGTTCAGGTTACTGATCTCCGTCGCATTGGTGGCAATTTCTTGTGATACTTGTGCTTGTTCTTCTGAAGTGGCAGCAATGACTTCTGATTGGGCTGCAATAGACGTCACCTGAGTAGTAATACCTTCCAGCGCTAAACCTGCTTGGGTTGCTTGCTCTGTGACTAACTTTCCTTTCTTCTGGCTTTCAGACATCATGGTGACGGCACTACTCGTACAGCCACGCAGTTGTTCAATAATGCCTACCACTTCTTTCACTGACTCTTGTGTGCGATGTGCCAGTGTTCGAACCTCATCCGCTACCACGGCAAAGCCTCGACCTTGTTCACCTGCGCGTGCTGCTTCAATAGCGGCATTCAATGCTAATAAGTTTGTTTGTTCGGCGATTTCATCGATCATGCGAGTAACCGACTGAATGTTATCGCTCTCATGACTCACTCTATCAATAGCGTCAGCTGACTGTCTTAACTGCTCATTTAACTCCGCAACTTCGACGCTAACTTGTGAAACCAAGTCTGAACCCGATGTACTATCTTCATTAGCCGCTCGAACACTTTCGGCGATGGATTCAACTTGCTCAGCCACTGATTTCGCTGATGATGCCATCTCTTCGATAGCAGTAACAACTTGCTCCACTTGCTCTTGCTGAATATCAGATTGAGCTAGACTGTGTTGCGCATCGTCAGAAACACTGGTTGCTTGATCGTGAACTGATTCACTAGTATTGCGAATAGAACCTACCAGCTCATTCAGTTTCGCAGCCATATTATGGACACCACCAGTAAGGCGCTCAATTTCATTGCCCGAATGGATATTACCTTGCTCCATAGAAAGGGTGACTTCCCCCTTGCCTAAGCGGTCCATGTAACCCGCGAGTGTGGTTAAAGGTGTCGTTAGTCTGTTTAGGTAAAGGCCTAAAATAAAGAAGGTAATTACGCCAGCCACAAGAGCGACAATAACAATAATGGTCAATAATTGCTGGCTACCTTTGGTGACTTCTTTAATGAATGTGCCACCGAGTAACTTCCAGTTCCAGCCTGGAACTTCAGTATAAACAAGGTATTTTTCACCGACGACGCCATTATATTCAAATGGGTATTTGATTAAGCCACTAGTGGATTCGAAGAGCTGACCAAAGGGTTTATTTCCGTTGTAGTCGGCCACATTCAGAATCGACTCTCCTTTTTGTTTTTGCTCTGGATGGTACAGATAAACACCTAGGTTACTTTTATCATTATCAACCACTATGGTGTAACCAGAGTCGCCCCAGCGGACATTACTCACGCTTGAAAATACAGCTTTAGAAGCCTCTTCAATAGACAGTCCAATAAAGGAAATAGCAACAACGTGTCCATTTACATCTTTGATGGGTGAATAGTAGGTGAGGTAATCATGACCAAATAACACGACCTTGGCATAGTAAGGCTGACCGTTCATCAATTTGTTATAGCCAGGGTGGTTTAGCCCTAACTTGCTGCCAAGTGCGCGTTGCCCGCTATTGTTTTTTAGTGATGTCGCTACGCGTACAAAATCGTTTCCTGATGCTACAAAGAGGGTTGCGATAGCGGTTGTATTTTGAGTGAAACGGTCAACGACTTCAGTATCGTTGATCATTGATTTGCCATTTAAGGTGACGTTTTGTACTGACTGTCCAGCAAAGCTGACGGTATTGTTTTCAACGTTAAGGCCATGCATATAACCGAGACGAAATGCACTTTCCAGTTCTTTAGCACTTTCTAAATAAATATTAAATTGTCCCGCAATACTTTCAGCCATGGCTTCCAGTTTAGATTGCTGTTCTTGTAATGTTTCTTCTAGCAAGATATCTGCTGAATTACGATAAACAATCGCAGCTACGGAAGAAAAAGCGATTACGAGTAATACGCTTATAACCAGCTTTAATTGGAAGCCGATGCTTTTATTATTAATTGTTTTCCACATTTGTTTTATTAAGGACAGGTGTCCTTTTACCCTCTGCAGACATAAAAAAGCAATGATGTATTTGCGGGGCGCATGTGTAAATGATTGATTATTAATAAAGATGACAATACTGTCTTTTGTTGATCTGTATTATTTAAAGTTATTAAAAAATGGAAAGTAAAATT
>NZ_NOIF01000230.1 GCF_002265265.1 Photobacterium sanguinicancri | reverse complement strand
AATCTAGGCCATTTAATGGCTGAACATTTTTAGACTTTACTTTGAATAAATAACATCCGATGAATCTGCATTAAATAATAATGAATGGATGACATATGAAAAAACTCCTCGCAATTAATCTCTGTTTACTTTCGTCTGTAGCCTTTGCATCGCCTTCAACCATCACAAACAATGCGCCAGATGGATACTACATTGAAGCACAAGGGTTAACTGGTGAAGCATTAAAAGACATGCTCGGTATTATCGCAGCACGAGGGCAGCATCAGCTCAGCTATAGCCAAGTTTGGTCAGCGTTAAAAGATGCTAACGAAGATCCTAACAACGCTGACAATGTCATTTTGTATTACAGCGGTCGCTCACAATCAAAAGATTTCAATTCATCAAAAACGAATAACCAAGACGCGTGGAACCGCGAACATATTTGGCCTAAATCATTTGGCTTTAAGCGCAAAAACCAATGGGGATATACCGATATCCACCACCTTCAACCAACGGACGCCAAAATAAATTCTATTCGTTCCAATAAAGATTTCGGTTATGGGGGTCAACCTGTTGCTAAAGCACCGTTTAATAAAACCAGTACAACCACTTTTGAACCTCGTGATGCAGTAAAAGGCGATACTGCCCGATCTATTTTTTACATGGCTGTTCGCTACCAAGGTAACGATGCCAACATGCCAGATCTATTCCTTGTTGATAATACGTCAAGTACATCAGGGCAGCCTAAAATGGGTAAACTCTGCACCTTGCTTCAATGGCACAATGCTGATCCTGTCGATAACTGGGAGCAACAGCGTCACGAAAAAGTCGTAAAATGGCAGGGCAACCGTAACCCATTTATAGATAACCCAACATGGGTAAATGCTATCTACGGTGCTAAGTGTCAATAAGGCACTAAAGAACAACGTCCTTACGCGTGAAATCACACGTAAGGACGAGATAACAATACCCGAGATGCGATCTTACTCTTCATCGTATTGATCGAGAATGAAGGCAAACTCATTCAAGAAAGTTTCTATATCTTGATGATCCAATTCACTCAGAGGGTAAGCCGGTTTTCGGCAATAATTGGTAGTAATAATTCCGCGCCTGACCAATATTTCTTTTTCGACGGCGATAATGTATTCACAGTGGCTCATCCACTTACTGATATACCTAAACAACAGCGTATGCAGCGCCTGTGCTTGTTGTTTCTCCCCATCCAACCATAGCTGATATATCGCATTGTAGATCTCAGTGAAAGAACACCCCGGCATAACACCTTTACCACCCACTTCAAGCATATCCAGCATATATAAGCCGGCATAACCGTTCATGATCACCGCATCTGGCAGTAACGTAAGCAGCTGCTGAGCATATTCCACAGGCGGGTTACACTCAATTTTAAACACCGCATTAGGATAGTTATCGGTGATGGCTTTCATGTCTTGCGGTGTGATCGGAATCCCCGTCTCTGTTGGCGCGTATTGGAGCAATACTGGAATATCAACCGCACTCAACACACTTTGGACATGATAAATAATATGCTCATTACTTGGGTTCAAGAAAAACGGTGGTAATAGCATTAAGCTATCAAAGCCTTGTTGTTGATATTCCCTGGCTTGTTGCACCGCAAGTTCAGTGGCGTGTTCTGTAATTGAGACACAACTAAACACCTGAGATTCAGATGTAATCGCCTGAAACCAGCGAGCAAGCGTCCGTTTCTCATCTTGATTGAGCTTATAAAACTCACTCGCAATCCCAAATAAGGTTAAGCCATGACATCCAGTTTGAATCAAGTGCTTGACCAGCTGTTTAAAACTTTCGATATCAACAGCGCCATTATCAGCAAATGGCATCGCAACGATCGGGTTAACACCAAAAATATCTGTCGGTTTTAATTGAGACTTTTGCGCTGAACAAGGCGCTAATAAGGTATCAGTTTGTGATGTCGTCATTTCAAAATCGCTCCATGTGCTGCCGATGAAACACGATCCCGATACAAACGCAGGAAGCCTTTGGGTACTTCTTTATGCAGCCTTGTCCACACTGATCTTCGGGTTGCAATCGTCGCCTCATCGACCTCAAGCGTGATTTCTCGTGTTGTTAAATCGATAGTGATGCCATCGCCATCTTGCACTACACCAATCAAGCCCCCCTCATAAGCTTCTGGCGAGATATGCCCGACAAAAAGACCGCGATTCGACCCCGAAAAACGACCGTCGGTGATCAAGGCACAGCTTTCAGAGAGCCCCATCCCTTCAAGCAGCTTCATGGGCTTATACATCTCAGGTAAACCTGCGCCACCTGTGGTACCTTCATAACGAATGACAATGACAGATTTTTCTTTAATGGTTTCCTGCATAATGGCTTCAATAGCGGCTTGTTCAGAATCAAACACCACCGCTTTGCCAGTAAAGTGGAACATGTCTTTGGGCACGGCTGCAGGTTTGGCGACTGATCCCCAAGGCGACAAGTTGCCTTTCAATACACCCACACCCGACTCCAACATAAAAGGATCGTCAATCGGACGGATCAATGCACGATTGTCAGTGCTTGCGACCTCAGCTAGACAGTCTCGTTTGGTTCCTGAAACGGTTAACGCATCGAGTTCTAATAACGGCGCAAGCTCTTTTTCGACCGCCGCTACGCCACCAGCCTCAAAGAAATCGACCATATCGTATTCAGAAGCCGGGTAGATTGACGCGAGCAAAGGCACCTTGCGGCTCATTTGATCAAACACATCCAAATCTAGCTCACCTAAACCCGCTTCATAGTGGATCGCTTGTAAGTGAATAATGGCATTAGTCGAACCGCCCGTGGCTAACAAGGTGCAAATGGCATTATGGATCCCTTGTTTGCTGATAATTTTGCGCGCGGTTACCCCCTCTTCCAACATGCCTACAATGCGTTGTCCGCTCTGATAGCCCACGTGTAAACGTTGTGGGTGAATGGCAGGAATAGTGGCGGTTTGTGGCAAGGTCATACCTAGAGATTCCGACAAACAACACATGGTATTCGCTGTACCATACATGGTGCAGGAGCCAATGGTTGGCTCGGCTAGATCTTCAATTTTACGAAACTCTTGCTCGTCGATCTGTCCTTTATTTTTCCAGCCAATCGCTTCGGTAACGATATTGCCATCCCAATGCTTACCCGCATACTCTGCAGGGTACATAGGACCGCCGTTAACCAAAATAGCGGGAATATCAAGCCGTGCTGCCGCCATTAGCATCGCTGGGACAATTTTGTCGCACGAGCCAAGCAACACCATAGCGTCAAAGTTATGCGCTCTAACCATGACCTCGATCGAAGCGGTGATCACCTCTCGCCCCGCCAAGATATAGCGCATCCCTATATGCCCTTCAGCAATGCCATCACACGGTGCAATCGTGCCAAACGTCATTGCAGTACCACCCGCTTCTTCAATCCCTCGGATCACTTCGGCACCAACAACATCAAGATTCGCATGCCCTGCGGTAGCATTGGTGTAACTATTCACGACCGCAATTATAGGTTGTCTTAAAGCACTATCGCTGTGCCCCATTGATTTATACAAAGCGCGTTTTAACGCACCGTCATCGTCTTTCAGTATTTGATTGTGGTGAGGCACACACGCCCCTCCTCCACATGAACCGCATGATCCGCAATTACTCATAGTTACCACTCCGCAAACGAACCATCTTTGTTAGTCCAGTGGGGGTTGCGCCATTTAGGTTGCGTCAGCGCTTTGTCATGTTGATCCCGCATGAAGCCCTCGTCGATTTCAATGCCAAGCCCCGGCCCTTCTAGGTTCAAGCAGTAACCATGGTCAAAATCAAAAACATTTTTGTTCTTGATGTAATCCAATACATCGTTACCTTTGTTGTAATGAATACCAATACTTTGCTCTTGAATGATGGCGTTCTGACAAGTGGTATCAATATGCACTGAAGAGGCCAGTGCAATCGCACCTAAAGGACAGTGCGGCGCTAAAGCCACGTCGTAAGTTTCAGCCATAGAGGCAATTTTCTTAAGCTCAGTTAGCCCACCGCAATGGCACACATCAGGCTGAATAATATCAACGCCACCATGCTCGAGTAGTTTTTTGAACTCCCAGCGCGAATGTAGGCGCTCGCCTGTCGCAATCGGGATCGCGCCATACTGCGCGATTTCATGGATACAATCGAAATGCTCAGCCAGTACCGGCTCTTCGACAAACATAGGGCGCATCGGCTCTAATTCTTTCATCATGATTTTTGCCATGGCTTTATGAACACGACCATGAAAATCAATCCCGATACCAAAGTCTTTACCCATGGCATCACGTAAGCCTTGAACACGATCAAGCAGCGCATCGACTTTACTAAAATCATCAATAAAATTAAGTTCTTCGGTACCATTCATCTTAATCGCGTTAAAGCCTAACTCTTTTCGCTCCTTTGCCATGCGAACGACATCATCTGGCCTATCACCACCAATCCATGAATAAGTCTGTATTTTGTCGCGACATTTTCCCCCCAGCAGTTGGTAAGCTGGTACATCTAGCGCTTTACCTTTGATATCCCACAGGGCTTGGTCAATGCCAGATAAGGCACTCATCATCACAGGGCCACCGCGGTAAAAAGTCGAGCGATATAAATAGTTCCAATGCAATTCAATATCACGCGGGTCTTTACCGATCAGGTATTCCATCAACTCATCGACACAGGTATGAACCGTATGAGTACGCCCTTCTAAGCTTGGCTCTCCCCAACCTACGATGCCTTCATCAGTGATGATTTTCAGAAAGCCCCAGCGTGGAGCAACAATGAATTTTTCGTAGCCAATAATCTTCATAATTCAGCCTTACTTAAATAGATCGGGTAGGAAAGTAATAACGCCAGGCATAAACACCAATGCTATTTGCACAAGCAACATACTGATTAAAAATGGAATAACAGCACGAGTGAGCTGAACCATTGACGAGCCAGTGATCCCTTTAGCGACAAACAAATTCACCCCGACTGGCGGCGTAATCAATGCCAGCTCGGTACCAACAATCAAGATGATGCCGAAGTGGAACGGGCTCACACCAAGCTCCACCAAAATAGGTAAGAACAAAGGGGTATAAATTAAGATTTGAGCCGCCGTTTCGATAAACAGACCGGTAAACATGATTAACGCAACAAAGATCAACAGAATCAGCGTAGGGCTATCAGTAAATTGTAAAATAGCCTCACCGATCATTTGTGGGATCATGCTAATCGTTAAATAACGCGCAAAAGCGGTCGCAAAACCAAGGATAATAATGACGCAGCCCGTGGTTAACGCTGCCCGTGAGACCGTGGGAATTAAATCTTTAAAGGTCATTTCTTTATGGATAAAGAAACTTACAATCAAGGTGTAAATAACCGTGATACACGCCGCTTCTGTGGCAGTGAAAATACCAGAGTAAATCCCCCCTAAAATGATGACAGGCGTCAGCAATGCCCATTTGGCTTCAAGAAACGTCTCTTTCACTTTCGAAAGAGAAAAGTCTTCATCTTGACCTTTATAGCCGCGCTTTTTAGCAATTAAATAAACAGCAAGGATCAACCCAAAACCAATCATGCCGCCCGGAATAAAACCCGCCAAGAACATATCACCAATCGAAATTTCAGCTGTGACCGCATAAATGATCATCGGAATCGACGGTGGAATAAGGATCCCAAGCGAACCCGCCGAAGCAGTTAACGCCCCCGCGAAATGGCGGTTATAGCCCTTTTCTATCATCGAAGGCACCATCATGGAGCCAATCGCCGCAACCGTGGCTGGTGATGAACCAGAAATAGCAGCGAAGAACATACATGCCACCACAGTGACGATGCCGAGCCCACCAGCCGTTCGTCCAACTAAACTGGCAGCAAAGTTGACGATGCGCTTAGAAAGCCCACCTTTTTCCATCACAAAACCCGCCATAATAAACATCGGAATGGCAAGGTATGTAAATGAGTCCAGTGAGGTAAAAGCAATTTGAGCAATAAACGAAATTGGAATATCAGCCAGCATCAAGGCAAAGGCGGTACACATACCAATACTAATGGCAATGGGCATGCCAACGGCAAGTAGTGCAACAAAGACAAACATTGTAATTAGAAACACGTCCATTATTTGTTTCCTCGCTCATCTTTAATTTTTTGTAAGGCTTCTTCCGCTTCACTAGGTGCATATTCTTGTTCGAGTTTACCGGTCACTCTTCGATATACTCGTTGAACTAATCTCAAGGCGATTAAATAAAAAGTGAATGGTATAATTGCGTATACCCACCCTGCTTGCCATTCAAGTGCTGGTGTTGTTTGCTCTATCGCTAATGCATCAACCGATAATTCCAAACCATAATAACCAACCCAAACCATGAAGCTGGCAAACGATAAATCGACAATTGAATCTAATATTTTTTTATTTTTACCCTTTACAAACCCATCAATGACTTCAACTCGAACATGTGCACCGCGAACAACAGCTAAACTTGCTGAAGAATAAACTAACGCAATAAACACATAACGGGATAACTCTTCAGTCCACGACAAAGAAAAATTAAAAACAAACCTAAATAATATTTGCAAAAAGCAAAGAATAATT
>NZ_NOIF01000229.1 GCF_002265265.1 Photobacterium sanguinicancri | reverse complement strand
TGTGTATAAGATACATGTATTACTTTCATTTGTCGGCGTTTTTTGGCCTGACTCAGCACAAAGCTATTTTGGTGCGATCCAGAATTGGTTCGTTACTCAAGCAAGCTGGCTATACATTTTATCTGTTGCCATTTTTCTAATTTTCCTCGTTTTCATCATGTGCAGCCGCATGGGTGACATTAAGCTTGGCCCCGATCATTCAGAACCTGATTACACGTTTGGTTCATGGGTTGCTATGCTATTTTCTGCTGGTATGGGTATTGGCCTGATGTTCTTCGGCGTTGCCGAGCCAGTAATGCACTTCATGTCACCACCTGTTGGCGATCCCCAAACAGTTGAAGCAGCACGCGAAGCAATGAAGCTCACCTTCTTCCATTGGGGCTTACATGCTTGGGCAATTTATGCTGTTGTGGCGCTGTCACTTGCGTACTTCTCTTACCGTCATAAACTACCGCTACTACCACGATCTGTATTACACCCACTGATTGGCGATAAGATTTATGGACCAATTGGCCACGCTGTCGATATCTTTGCCGTTATCGGTACGCTCTTTGGTGTTGCAACATCGTTAGGCTTTGGCGTATTGCAAGTCAATGCTGGCTTCAATTACTTATTCGGCCTGCCACAAACAGTTGAAGTCCAGATGGGCTTAATTGCCGTCATCACCCTGTTTGCAACTGTATCTGTCGTATTGGGTCTCGATGGTGGTATCAAACGTCTGTCTAACATCAATATGTCACTGGCAATACTACTGGTTACTGTAGTTATCATTGCGGGCCCAACCGTACTTATTTTGCAATCTTTTGTGCAAAACACAGGTAGCTACCTAAGCGATATTGTGAATAAGACTTTTAACTTATTTGCTTACGAGCCAAAAGCTGACTGGATTGGTGGTTGGACACTACTTTATTGGGGTTGGTGGATTTCATGGTCACCATTCGTCGGTATGTTCATCGCCCGTATTTCACGTGGCCGTACCATCCGTGAATTCTTGATTGGTGTGCTGCTACTACCTTCATTGTTCGGCTTCTTATGGTTCACCGCTTTTGGTAACACTGCAATTGATGCCATTATGAATCATGGTGCCACCTACCTTAGCGACGCTGTAAGTAGTAATGTACCTGTTGCACTATTTAAGTTCTTCGAGCACATGCCGTTATCTAGCTTATTGTCTATGATGGGTGTGTTACTGGTTATTACTTTCTTCGTTAGCTCGTCTGATTCAGGTTCACTTGTTATTGATACACTGACATCTGGCGGTGCAGAAGAGCCACCTGTTTGGCAACGTATTTTCTGGGCTGTGACTGAAGGTGTTGTTGCGGCAGCATTACTTGGTGCGGGCGGTTTATCTGCCTTGCAAACCATGACAATTGCGAGCGCCTTCCCAATCATGATTCTGCTTTTAGTGTTCTGTTACTGCTTGTTTATCGCACTACGTAACGACTACCTATTGCAGTCGAGTGTGCAAAATCACAATACCTCGGTGCAATACACCAAGACAAGTGTGAGCTGGAAAGATCGTATTTCATCATTAGTCAGTCACCCGAAAAAGGCAGAAGCTAAAGCCTTTATCGATGAGACAGCAAAGCCTGCGTTAACTTCATTGGCTAACGAAATGAAATCTCAAGGGCTGGCGGCACGCATCCAAATTCTGGATCCTGAACGTGTACGTATGGTTATTGAGAAAGAAGGTGTAGAGGATTTTGCCTACGGTATTCGTCTGCGTCGCTTTGTATTACCAACCTATGTCAATGAAGAGCAAAGCACTTACTACCGCGCAGAAGTCTTCTTATTGCAAGGTGGTCAACAATACGATGTATTAGGCTATACCCAAGAGCAAATCATTGCTGATGCAATTACACAATATGAGCGTCATATGCATTTCTTGCACTTAGCTACATCTGAAAATGTTGCAAGCAAAGCTGGCTAGCTCAACTTAGCTCTTAAATAAAAGCGTTATATATTTAAGAACACTAAGACTTAAACCAGATTAAGCCCTTAATACTCAGGTTATCTTCCTTTGGTATTAAGGGCTTTTTTTAATCATAAAATGAACGAATCTAGCTGAAAATCAAATCACTTCCTGCTTTCTTTATCTGAAAATGAACCCATTCATAGCTCTATCAGTATCAATAAGGACATAACTAAAATTCATACAGGTAATCATTAACATGCAGATATTGATCATTGGAGGCTCAGGTGGAATAGGATCGGCACTTATTTCGCATTTTCAAACGCTCTACCCTGCTGCCACACTATACGCAACATATCGAACCGCAATGCCCAATGCTTTTCAGCGCAAGAGAGCTGTCACTCTTGATTCAAAATTACAGTGGTTCAAACTTGATATCACTTCAGAAACAGAGGTGAAAAACCTCGCAGAACAATTACCTAAGCTCGATATCATCATTAATGCTGTCGGTATATTGCATGATAATTCCCACCTTCCCGAAAAAACGGTAAATGAGTGCGACCTCGATTTTTTCCAAAAAAACATACAAACAAACGTGATGCCTACCATCTGCTTTGCGAAACATTTTTCCCGCCACCTTAAATCATCTACACCAACTTTTTTTGTTGCTCTATCTGCAAGGATCGGCAGTATTTCAGATAATAACCTTGGTGGGTGGATCAGTTACCGCAGCTCAAAAGCGGCACTGAATATGGCAGTAAAGACCATCAGTATTGAGTGGAAGTACAAACTGCCACGCTGCTGTGTTGTTGTTTTTCATCCGGGCACAACAGATACATCACTCTCTAAGCGTTTCCAACGTAAGATTCCTCAGGAACAGCTGCAAACACCTCAATTTGTCGCTCAATCCTTAGCGCAATTACTCACACAGCTGACACCTGAAGATAGTGGGAATTTCTATAGCTTTGATGGCTCGATCATACCTTGGTAAGCCACACTTAAGGCAGCTAGGCCCCCATCACATATGACAGTTCGACCACACTTTCATGACGCTAGCCATAATTTACTTTAATACTGACCCAAGGAATATCTATCCCTTCGTGCTATCAGGCTGTCACACCACTTCCTTAATGTAGATCTTATCTTTTAGTTAATAAGCCCCTACAAATACGGAGATGCACCCAGGCATGAATAAGCAAACAATCGCCGGACTGTTTTTAGCGACTACATTAGTTGGTTGTAATAGTGACAATAACTCATCAAACGTAGAGCCTAAAGAAACTGAAATAACCAAACTCAACATTATCACGGCAAACCTTTGGCTTAGCTTAAGCCAAAACTTTAATAACGAGAGTGCATTTCATACTGCTGTTGAAGAGTTTAAATTTGCGAAAGCAGATATCCTACTACTGTCTGAAGCGTCTGGTATTAGTGCTCGTTTGGCTGAATCATTAGGTATGTATTATTGGCAAGGTGATGATTCACACACAACAACGGGCATCTTATCTAAGTACCCTATAAAGTCGGTATTTAACGATAAACCTGAAGATGGCTACGATCAGAGCGGTAATATTGGAGCAGTGCTTGATGTAAATGGCCGCGATGTCGTTGTTTGGGCAAATCATCTCGATTACACACACTACATCACCTACGATGCCCGTGGTGGAAATGGCATCTCTTGGCAAGCACATACTGGCTGCGATCCCGTATCTGATGCAGCTAAATTAGATGCCATGAATGCAAAATCAAAGCGCCCAGCACAAACACAATACATGTTAGATAAGCTAGCGCCTTACATAAAATCGGGAACACCTGTATTCATTGGTGGGGATTTCAATGAAGCATCAGGGCTTGATTGGACCGCGGATACCGCCAATATGTTTGATCATAAAGGCACGGTTTACGATTTCAGCACACACAAAATGATCCGTGATGCAGGACTTATAGATTCTTACCGCGCACTTTTCCCAGACCCCGTATCTCACCCTGGCATTACTTGGCCTTTCCATATTAAAGACAGCTGGACACAAGGTGCTTCTTTTCTTAAAGAATGTGGACGCACGTTAGACGATCGCGATCGCATTGATTATATCTACCATAATGCCAACAACAGTGATCTTAAGTTACTTAGCGCCTCTATTATTGGCCCTAAAGCTAATACCTACTTCGAAGGCCCTCATGGTGAAGATAGCACTTACCAATGGAGCGACCCACATTCAGGATTAATGGTAAACACCCATGGAACACCGTTTTATGGCGAACGTGACTTTGTATCCGATCACCTGTGGTATAAAACAACGTATCAAATTGAAACACCGAAAGACGCAACTGCGACAACATCCCTTAACCTCAACCCTGAATTTTCCAATGTTGTTTTGCGAAATGACGGCACTGATCTCGCCATTGATTTCACCATTTCAAACTTTCAGTTATGGCAAGAAGACCGTACTTATCGCTTAGTGGTGTCTGGTGACTCCACGTCATCGCGCACCAATGGCTGGCAAAGCGAAGTACTAACCGCTAAGCCAAATGGGAAAATGACTATCACGGTCCCACCGTCTGTACTTACAAAACTAAAAACCGAGGCCCAACTTCACAACGGACTTCAGCTACGTATTAAAAGTGCAATTGGTGGCTGGCATAAACAATATGCAGTAAATACCATCCCAACCGAAGAAATTGAAAAAATCATGACTATCCCAGCCCTATAATCGTCAGAGGGCAGCACGAATAATTAAAGGCGTAGGAAATAAAAAACCCCAAAAACACATCTGTGTATTTGGGGTTTCATTTGAGCTTTGTTATTTGCCGCTAGCTTTGGCTGATACTTGCAGGCTAAATAATCGTCTCGTCAATCTATTAACGGTTAAGTGGACGTACGCGGAAGTTACGGCCTTTCATTTTACCCGTTTCAAGCTTACGCAATGCTGCGCGTGCTACTTCACTATGCACTGCAACATACGCGCGGTTATCAAACATGTGAATTTTGCCTACTTGAGAACCATTGATACCGTTCTCACCAGTCAATGCGCCAAGAATGTCACCAGGACGTACTTTTTGCTTTTTACCACCATCGATAAGCAGCGTTGTCATTAATGGACGACGTGTTGGCTTGTCTAGCAAATCCATAGACGGCAATTCTTCACCGTGAATTGAGCGATCTAGGTAATCTTCCAATAGCGCAACTTTGTAATGCTCTTTATCGCTAAAGAGTGAACAAGCAATACCTTTGCTTCCCGCTCGGCCTGTACGGCCAACACGGTGAACGTGCACTTCAGTATCACGTGCAATGTGGTAGTTAATTACTGCATCTAATGCATCAATATCAAGCCCACGTGCAGCGACATCAGTTGCCACAAGAATAGACGCACTCTTATTCGCAAAACGTACCAATGTTTGGTCACGATCACGTTGCTCTAAATCGCCATGCAGTGCTACAGCACTAAAGCCGTACATATCTAATGCATCTGCAATTTCTTGCGCTTCACGCTTTGTATTACAGAAAACAACGGTTGATTCAGGTTGGTGTTGCTGAAGTAGAAGACGCAATGCAATCATGCGGCTTTCATTGTCATCTACTTTGAAAAAGTGCTGTGTGATGCTGCTGTTATCGTGAGTCGATTCAACTTTCACCATCACTGGCTTGTTCATAATATCGTCAGCAATTTCTTTGATTTGCTTAGGATACGTCGCACTAAATAGTAGTGTTTGGCGATCTGATGGCGCTTCATCAACAATAGCGTCAATCGAAGACTGGAAACCCATTTCCATCATGCGGTCAGCTTCATCAAACACTAACGTATTGAGTTCTTCTAAATTCAAGAAACCTTTACGAATGTGCTCTTCTACACGGCCAGGTGTACCCACAATGATGTGTGCACCGTGCTCTAATGAACCAATTTGAGGTCCAAATGGCATACCACCACAAAGCGTCAACACTTTGATGTTATGAATAGCACGTGCAAGTTTACGAATTTCTTTTGCAACTTGGTCTGCTAGCTCACGGGTAGGACACAGCACTAACGTTTGTACACGAAAGCGCTTAACGTTTAAGTTTGAAAGCAAGCCTAAACCGAACGCTGCAGTTTTACCTGAGCCTGTTTTACCTTGCGCAATCACGTCTTTACCTGCCAACATATGTGGCAGACTTTGCGCTTGGATTGGTGTCATCTCTGCGTAACCCATCGATGATAAGTTTTCCAACAAAGCGGGATTCAGGTCAAGTGTAGAGAAAGCAGTCTGGCTCAAGGTTATATCCTATCGTATGCAGAATTATGGTGGCTATGTCGCTCATCGTTATAATGTCGATCAGCAAAAAGCACAGAAACAATAAAGATCGCGCACGATACCAGTTTGTGCGTCACAAACCTAGCGACTTTGCTGCTTTTTTACATTCTTTTGTCTGCGCTCTAGCCAATAAAGCAAAGGAAAGCAGCCGCGAATTTCTAAATCGCCAAATATTCAGTAAATGCATATCAGTACGCAATAAGTGTCACACTAACAATTAAACATCATTATTAATAAGCATAATAACTGCCTATATTGAGCTGCATTACGACGTTCAATCAGATAAGATAGCGATAATTTGCAATCAACTATTTATAAAAAATATGCTTTGTCGTTTATATTTCATCTG
>NZ_NOIF01000228.1 GCF_002265265.1 Photobacterium sanguinicancri | reverse complement strand
ATTTATGACAGGGAAGACTTCATGACATTAACTGGTATAGCAGATGCAGCGAAGATTTCTTAAAGCATAATATTTATTACATTGAATAGGTCTGATTACAGGCCGAGGAGAATCATACCAAGATATAGGGGGTTGTCTAGCGTTATTTGACAGGAATTTTCCTTTTTTAATCACATTATGGTTAATTTTTTAGTTCTTCGATTGCACTGAGAGTTCGCCATGGAATTAACCGTATGAAAAGTGGCATAGTTGGCGGAAATTAAGGCATTATTATGCAGCTTATCAATGTGCGTGATGCGTGTTGGGTAATTCAAAACTTTGATTGTAGTGGCTGGAAGATTTTAAGGTCGACAGTTTACTTTGGTGCAAAGCAAGAATGGATTGAATGATTTTAGTGCCGAGCCCAAGATCACCGGATGGGGCATCTGGATCTACATCGTTTTGTACTGAAATACTTACCCCGTGTTTACGGCTATCTGACAGGATGTTGATTCTACTTTTAGCGGGTGCGTGGCGAATAGCATTTTCTAGTAAATTAGCAAAAAGACGCTGGAGTAATTGTTTATCCCCTTGGATCTGCGTTGCTTCTGACATGGTTAGGTTAACCTTAATTTGTTTACGGCTGGCATGGACGGCCAAGCTTTCGATACTTTCCTCAATGACATGCGCCAGCGCTATTAATTCAAATTGTGGTTCGGGTTGTGGTTTTTGGCTACGCGCCAGGGTCAATTGCTGTTCCAGTTGCATGGCCAGCTTTTGGGCGTTTCGATGCGCGGTGGCGATTAAAGGGTTGGATGCTGTTTGCTGGAGTTGCCACGTTTCTAAATAGCCCAATACACTAGAGAGCGGTGTTTTTAGGTCATGACTTAGCTGCATCAGTAATTCACGACGCGTACTTTCTTGTTGCTGCAGTTGTAAAAACTGACGCTGTATCCGCTGTGACATTTGGTAGAAGTGCTGACTAATCGGGCGTAGTTCTGGTACTTGCTTGATAAAATCAGGCTGTAAACAAAAATTATCGCGAGATTGTGCTTGTAGCCCTTGGCTCATAGCGGCGATGGGGATCAGTAGAGTACGGTTTACTAGCCAGTAAATTAGCATACTAAAGCTAAAAATAAGCAACATGGCGAGACTCAGTATGTGCACGATAGGCAGCATACTGAATTCTGCATCTAATAAACTGCGTTGCTCGCTGCCAATGACTACATACAGATAACCAACCACCGAGCCAAATTCAGTGATTGGAGCAACGGAGAAAACTTTTTTTTGTGCCGGGTTTCGAGGGTCGTCACCTAAAATGGGCAATGTTTGTTGAGTGAGAAATTGTTCAATCGGTTTTAGTGACACCTGAGCTGGAATGTCCTTTCCTTCTGGCGCGGCATGGCTACGAACCCTTCCTTGTTGATCAAGAAAGTAAATTTCAAAGTCTGGTCCTAGCAACATCAGCGTATGGAAAATGGATTTAAGCGCTTTCGGGTTGTAATTTGTCCCTTCCATCAAGGGGCTATCGTCACGCATATGGGCGGCAAGATCACGATGAAGCATTTGCTGGGTGCGTTGCTCTGTATGGGTTTGCTGTAGAGTAACGAATGAGCCAATCACTAATGCCGACAAGGCAAACCAAAAACTAGTGAGTAATAACAATCTGAGCTTAAAGTTCATCTCTGGACTCCTTTCTCTCTCTTACTTGTGACCCTGTCACCGATTGGTGTTGCTAATTGGTGTGTAAGCCCTTCAAAGTTGAGCGCCAAAGCTAAACAAAAGCTAAGTACCAATTTGAGTATTTAATGATTTATGCAGCTTCAAATTTATAACCCACGCCCCAGACTGTGTGGATAAAAGGTTGATTTGGGTTCGCATGTTCCAGTTTTGTGCGTAAGCGATTGACTGTGCTACATACCGTGTGTTGATAGCCTGAGAAATCGGTTTGCCATACTTGCTGCAGCAACTCTTCTTTGCTGTAAACTCGACCGGGCTTTTGGGCTAAAAAGTAGAGCAAGGTGAATTCGGTGGCGGTGAGCTGAACTGCATGATGGTTAATTTCTACATGGTGTAATTCAGGGTTAATCACCAAGCCGTTCAATGACAGTGTCGCTGGAATATGCGTGTCGCCTTCTGAGTGGTACGCACAGCTTGAACGATGCGATCTACGGCGCAAAATAGTGCGTACTCTGGCTTGAAATTCAAGCACACTAAAAGGTTTTGTTAAGTAGTCATCAGCGCCTGCTTCTAAGCCTGCCACTTTGTCTATTTCGCTATTTCGTGCGGTGAGCATTAATACGGGTAACCAATTTTGCTTATGACGCAGTGACTGGCACAGCGTAATGCCATCGCCATCCTCTAAACCACGGTCAAGTATGATTAAGTCATACTGGGTTTGGCTAAGGTGCAATTGCGCCACGCCTAATGAGGTGACACGGGTAGTCTCATGGCCTTGTAGCGACAGGTGCATTGCGATTAATTCTGCAAGATCATTATCATCTTCGACTATCAAAATTTGCCCTTGCTCGACGGTGCTAGGGGGAATGCTCATCGACTTTGGCTCGCGAGCTGCTGAGTGCGAAGCGGTACTGAAGGTTGCTGTGTTTGACGTGTGTTTTATCGCTGTCATTATTCACTCCACAACGGTCTGTATATCACAGTTTCTACTGATGCGTTGTACGCCGACGAATAGGGCGCACACGCATCATGTTGGTTATAAGACCGTGTGGAGATGCAAATATTTCATTTGAGTGTTCGTGCTGGCATTACTTACTTTATACGGGTGATGCTCAACCTTGCCCCTGGGTTTAAAAAGCGATGGCTGGCTGTCAGCACTGAGGTTGTTAAGCCATCATCAAGGCTGATGACTCCAGCATGAAAGCTCACCTTATCATCGTCATCTCTGATGGTATTAAAGCCCTCACCGCCAGCAGCTGGCCCAGGAATGGATGCGCTGGTTTCACTATTGGCTTCAGTTCCTGCATCCCAGACTGGCATATTCATGGTATAGCTTTCACCTATAGCGATGGTACTCAGGTCGATCCCCGTTTCTCCGACAAAACCATCGTTGGTATTGACCAGCATGCTTGCTATGGACAGTTGATTTGCGTCATCGCCAACAATATCTAACGTTAGTGAATCTGTACTACCCGGCAAAATGACCCCAGTGCCTGAATAGCTCATAGTGACATTATCGTTACTGTCTTTTTCAGCCAGCAAATCTGTATTATCACCACTCTCTGCGATTTTCTCTAACGCGATAGAGGCGGGTTGTCCGACTTGAAATAACTGGTAGCCACTACTGTGCGTTAAGACAGCCAGTGGCGATAAGGGTTGGCTCACGGTTAAATTGATTACCGTCAATTCATATTGTTTTGCCGCATCAGTTTGAACAGGAGGTGAAGCCGGCGGTGAATCGTTATTTGAGTGTGTGTCATCATCAGGACAACCAGCGAGTAACCCGACACTCGCGGCAAGTAAAAGTATGCGCGTATTCATAGTGCCTCCTTATTTCACGGTTACAGTGACAACAGCAACAGGATTTAACCAACGATGCATACCGCTATTCAAGTCACTCTTTCCACCAGTGGTATCGCCGTCACCAAGGTTACCAGGGTGAATGTGAACTTTGTCATTGCTAATGGTGGCTTCGACCCCTGTGCCGCCAGACCCAAAGGTGATGAAAGGTGGATTTGGCATGCTGGCGGCTAACTCATCATTTGCTTCTGTACCTGCATCGTAGCCATTAAGTCGAATGGTGTAAGTGCCTGGTTGAGAGGGGATCTTCCAACTGTCTAAACCGACAAAGCCATCGTTGGTTGGTAACAGCATGGCGGTTAGTGATAACCGATGAAATGAGCCTGTATCTAGGCTTGCTGTGGCAGATATGCCGGGATTAAGAATGCCGCTGGCAGGGTTTTCTGAAACCACGGCACCTGCATTTGCTGCGAGCGATGATAAACCCGAAATGTCCCCGCCTTCTGCCATGGCTTTGATTTCAGGGGAAGCGGCGACACCAGCTTGGAAAAGATGAATATCGCTACTGTGAGCAACGACTAGCAAAGGAGTGAAGTAAATACCTTTGGTGGCATTGGTGATAGAGACATCGATGCTGGCAGCGTGCGCTGTTACCGATGCTGTGCTCAGTGCTGCAGTTATTGCGAGAAGTGCCAATCGTATTTTCATGGTGATAATCCGTCATGTAATGAGGTAATAATTCAATCATGGCGGTTAAAGTTGGCAATCTTCTCGCGAAGTTCTCATAAATTTCTCACAGCGTAAAATATCTCACTGAACGTCGTTACGACATCATATGTTCTATGAACCAAGTGCCTGCTGGGCCTATCGCGTTGGTCCACTTCATTTCGATATCCCAAGTCATGTCGGTATCACTAAAGTCCAGAGCGAGTGTTTGCAAAATGTTGTTTTCAAATAAATGCGGATCAAGTTGTTCTGGATAAAGTCCAAACCCAGCTCCAGAGATGAGTAGCTCACGATATTGATAAAAGCGTGAACAATTTATGCTGTTAGAGCTAAACCGCAGTGACTCAATAAGGTCTTCATTCGCAAAGTCAGAAATTGCAGGCAGTATTTGATGGTATTGCAGTAAATCTTGAACTGAAAGCTGGCTACGAACTTGCGCGAGTGGATGAGCGGGCGCAGCAACAAACCGCCACTGGATCCGATCCAGAATAAAGCTCTCAACGCCGCGGCTCTGTCTAAGTTGTACTGGGGCAATAATAATATCTGGGGAGCTGGGCTGTCCCATAAGCGTGGATGCGTGATCTTCGATATCAACTAAATTGATACTTAAATCTGGAAAGGCTTTGAGTAAAGCGGTGATCCCTTCACGTTGCTTGGGATACATAGTAAAGCCATGTACTGCAATTGTAATCTTGTCTTCAATGCCGCTTTGAAATGAAAGTGCCTTTTTCTCAATAGCTTCGAGGCGTGGGATGATCTCTAGCGCTTGTAAGTACATGGACTTTCCGACATCGGTCAATGTTGGGGCTTGGCCTGAAACTCGGCGAAAAACTTTAAGATTGAGGTCGACTTCCATATTTTGGATCACTTGGCTAACGGCTGAAGCACTGATCCCCAATTTTCGCCCTGCTGCTGAAAATGATCCTGTTTCAGTGACAAGAACCAAATAGTGTAATCGCTCTGGTGTCATTAACATTTTTCCCCCCTCATTTCTTTTTGTCATCCGTATCCATACCGTAACCTATTCTTTGCAATGAAGGCTATTCAATGTGTGTTCTTGAATTGATTAAAGCGTGTGCTGGCTTGTCGTAGCTTAACTTCTTGTCTTTTTTTAGTTTCAGCGAGGTATAAGTCTAACTTAAAGAACCTGATTTAACCGTTTTTCTGATTCGACGTAATATGACATCACACCGAACGAGGGTGGTTTAAAAATAATTAATTAGATTTCATGGAATGAAGTCTCTTATCAAAAATATGATTATGTCTAAGAGGTGTTCCATGAAATTTTCAATGGTTAAAACAGCAGGCGCAGTACTTGTTGCGGCAATGGCAATGAACGTGGCAGCGCAAGAACAAGCACAAGAAGATATTAATTACGGTGACCCAACAGCATCGTTTTCAACTCTAGGGGTGAGTGCATCGAAAGATCATACCCAATTAAACGGCATGTATGGTTCTGGCTCAAATATTTTCCAATTAGACCTTGGTGTTAAAAATAAAACCGATGATAAAGGCAAGGGAGGCGATGTTAATTACCGTGGCCGTTATTTCCATGTTACCGATGGTCTTGGCTATTCAGTCGATGTTTTAGGTGGCCAAACCAATCTACAGAATGGCGATAAATCGACAACAAACACAGTCCTAGCTGGTTTAATCTATAAATTCCAAGTCACGGATAATATCAGTGTATTCCCGATGGCAAGTGTAGGCTACACCCGTTCAGACAATGAACCAAAGAGCGGAGCTAGCTCAAAATCTACCGATACCTTATACCAAGGTGGCATCTATGCAATGTATGGCTTTGATGAGGGGCACTGGGTTTATGTGAACCCGAAAGTGACGCATATGCGTAAAGCCAATGCCAATCTGGCTCAAGTTGAAGCCGGTGGTGGTTTTATGGTTGCCGAAAAGGTGAGTGTGGGGGCAAAAGTAGAGTACACAGCGAAGAATACCAAGCTGAACATGGATAAAGATGACACAGTGGCATGGCTACAAGCTAACTATTATTTCTAATTTCGAATAATTACGATAAAGCCGCGAGAGCAATGTATTTGCCTCGTGGTTTTTTGTGTTTTGATTTTTGAGGTAACGAGGAGATAAAAAGAGGCAATGTAAAATGGGGTAAATCACTATCAGAGAGGGGGCGTTGGAGTTGTGTTATAGCCACTATTTAAAATGAGGTTTAAAACACTAAGGCGGAGATGCTTTAAAAGAGAATTATAATGGAGAAGGCAGATGAAAATTCTGTTTATACGGTGGAATAAAATAAACTTTACCACTCCACTTTATGGATCACTATAAAGGGAATGATACGTTATTTCAAAATGTATGTTCAATAAAATGATTGTCAGTTTGGCGAATTATAGACAGATCACTATTAATTGAATGTTTCACTGTAGTGCTATTTACAAACTTAAATTTATTAACCCAGGAGCAGAGAGGGATAAATCGTTAAGT
>NZ_NOIF01000227.1 GCF_002265265.1 Photobacterium sanguinicancri | reverse complement strand
GTTATTATTTAATTAAGTAAATAATAGCTCTTATCGTCTTGCGCAAAAACCCTATAGCCCTCACATATTGCATAATAAACCATTTTTTCATTTGCTTAATTTGCTAGTCGTACCATAATGTCTAGGAATCAATACTAATATTATTGATGTAAGAAAAAGGATTTTTATGAAAAACATTACCGCCTTCATTGATCAAATTGAGAAGCAATATCGTTCTGTTGCATGTTGGATCTACTCTGAAAACGATAGATACACTGAAATCGAAGGAGGCGGCATTATAAGCGTTAGTAAGCTTCGAAGCATTTTAGAGCACCATCTGCATATTGTTGTTCAGCCGATTGAAGCTAGCGAGCTTGATGCCCACTTACTGTTACCTGAAATATCGATGGTAATACCCGTGCAATTTATAAACGGTAAAATAACGTCATATTCCGACGCAGAAGCTGCTTGAAAAATAGACAGTTGATTAAATAATGTAACGTTATTATAAATCGCATTGAAAAAGGGAGTAATTAATACTACTCCCTTCTTAATATCACTCATATAGTTAACCACCACTTTGAGCTACGCAATCGTTTCGCTATTTATTTGTCGTATAATATGAAACCGTTCTTGGAGAGCCATCTTCACAGGCTTTTCTTCCGGCTTCAATTCCATCATTATATTTCTGGCTTCTTTTCGCTAAAGTACTATCTATTTCAACAGGTAGTCGCCCGCTTTCAGAATCATACGTTTTCGAACGACATCCCTGATTAAAACCATAAAAATAAATACTGTTATATTCAGTTTCAACATCATACTCATCGGGTAAAAACTGGTAATTATCCAACCCCGTATCAATATTATTAACGCTGCTATTGGTACAACCGACGAGCAACATAACCATCATCCCAGAAGCGAACCACATAAACTTCGATTGGTGCATACCAAGTCCTTATCATTCCCATACGTTCATTAAGCTTATACCAATACTGAATTTCTATTGCGTTTAACCCACATATTCCCCATTACTTTTTGCGACTCTATACCTATATGCAGACAAACAAAAAAACCACCAAAAGGTGGTTTTATAGAATAACGTTAGCTCAGCGATGGCAATGGTGCGTGTGTTTACATCTGATCACGGTTAAGAACAGCATTAAAACGTTCAAAGCCTCGCTCTAGATCGCGGATCAAATCCTCTGGGTCTTCTAACCCGATATGCAGACGAAGCATAGGACCGGCAAAATCTTTTTTTGTCGCAGTGCGTAAACTATTGATATTTTCATTGGCTAAAATCAGGCTTTCAAAGCCTCCCCATGAATAACCCATGCTGAAATGTTCCATCCCATCAAGCAAGGCTGTCAGAGCCTCTGTATTCCCACGGTTCAACACCAAAGAAAATAAGCCATTTGAGCCTTTGAAGTCACGCTTGAAAAACTCATGTCCATCACAAGAAGACAGAGCAGGATGACGAACATGATCCACCTCGTTACGCTCAGCCAGCCAATGCGCAATACGTAGCGCGTTTTTTTCGTGCTGCTTTAAGCGTACACCCAAGGTGCGCAAACCACGCATGGCTAAGTAAACATCATCTGGTGATGTGCATTGCCCCATCAGGTAACTGTTTTCGCGTAGTTGATCCCAGCAGCGGGCATTCGCCGTCGCCGTCCCTAGCATTACATCTGAGTGTCCAACAATATACTTCGTTGCCGCTTGGATCGAAATATCCACACCGTGGTCGAATGGCTGGAAGTTAATTGGCGAAGCCCAAGTGTTATCTAGCATCACTACAATGTCTTGCTCATGCGCAATGCGAGCTAATGTCGGTACATCTTGCACTTCCATGGTAATAGAGCATGGTGATTCAAGGAAAAGAACACTGGTATTCGGTTTAATTAAATCACGAATACCTTCGCCAATCATGGGATCATAATAGGTCGTTTCAACGCCCATATTCACTAAAATCTTGTCACAGAAATCGCGTGTCGGCTCATACGCGCCATCTACCATCAAAATATGATCGCCTGTCTTTACGAAAGAGAGAATGGCATTACTTATCGCAGCTGTACCGCAAGGGTACAAAGCGCAACCAACACCACCTTCCAATTCCACCATGGCATCTTGAAAAGCAAAATGGGTATTCGTACCGCGGCGGCCATAAAATAAGGCTTTATCCATACGTTTAGACGCGGATGCTTTCATATCAGCAACGCTGTCAAACACAATAGTCGATGCTCGACTAACGGGTGGATTGACGAGTTTTTGAGTCCACTTTTTGGAGCGACCGGCTGTCACAATGCTTGTATCTAACGCTTTCTTTTCCATGGATAATTCACTTCCCTATTCATGCAAAGGCACAATAAAATCAAACTTAACGATTAAGCTCAACGTTACCACACCTAAAAGAATATGAAAGGAGATATTGTGACTAGCACTTTCGGCTTGTAGACTTATAATGCCGCGGCATATTCTTCCCGATCGTTCACAGAACTATGCATTGATGCTGGTACTTCTTGATGCACTTCAATGTCACGTTGCCATACCAGCTCATCACTTATTTCCAAATGTGCACGGTAATTTAAGCAAGCACGCATTACGTCATCTTCACCGCTGACTTTGGCTGTTAGCATAGTGAGCAGTAACGCTTTGTGGGCATAATGGCGATGTAGTGAAATAGCTAGTGTTGTTGAACAAGGCTTATCCCCCTGCGGACGCAATACCTGAAGCGCCTGCTTTTTCGGGTATATCTGAAAGACATTATGATTAATGGTTTTCGCTTGCTTAATCGTCGAGCGAATTTCACACCGCGTGATCGGGCTATAGCACGCCTCACAAGGGGCACTACTCACCCCTTTCAGATACGCTTTATGTAGACTTGTTAACTCGCCATCTAAGCTCGGCAAGCTTAAAAAAATAATATCTTCATAATCATCGCCAAGTGTTTGAAAAATACCTCGCGTTTGTGCCACGTAGCCATGATCAAGCAAGCAGCTTATTGCTTTCAAACCCGCTAGGTATTGTTGCAAAATATCACGCATGACTTCTTGTCCTTGCTGATGAGGCAAGAGCATCCTCTCATCAGCACTGGCAGCGGACGACTTTAATCGCTGCATCTGCATTTCTACATGTTGAGTAATTTGGTGGTTCAACTTCATGTCTGATTGATACATAGTGCCGTCCTCTACCATGAGTGTTAACTGCTGAGCTATAAACACCTTTGAGGTGTATCACTAAGGTAAAGCAATTGTGATGCCTACTTTTTATGACTATCAACGCTTCTTTTACGGGCATTTATGATGCAGGATGCACAATCTTTTTTTATTCGTCTTAATTTGCGAATCTTATTGCAAATTTGTTGTACTAATTGTCAATAACATTAGAGGGCAGCCTTCAATCGAGTAAATCAGAAAATCGTTTAATGATTCTATCTCTACCGCATTGAGCGCATCGGTAGTGATAGATAGTCGCCCCCTTTCGTTGTTCATCTGCAAGCTTGTTATTAACCCGAGCAAAACGGATTGCTCCGCAATATTTACATTCCATGATTAACTCTCACTATTTTAGGCAAAGATAGCTAGCCGCGTGTCTACACTAACTGCCAAGTTAAACAAAACGGTGCGACTAGCTAAATAAGGTTACTTAAACCATTTCGCTTGAAACCCATGGCAAACATCATAAGCAAAAGCGAAGATACCAGCGCAGCCAGCACTGCGAATCGACACCCCCGAAAAACCCAGGTTGGCCGTACAATCAGCCATATAACCATCCACATTCCAATAAAGGGTTAGGCTTTGTGTTTTGGCTTCGTTGCTATTAATAACAATCTTACTTTTGTCCTCTGGTGTATAAACAGTAACGTGATTCAGCGATTCAAGACTTTTAATCTGTTCAATTATTGAGATTGCCAAAGGTAGTTGCTCTGGCATTGGTGCATCACATTTTTGTTCAGTACTTCTATTGGTCATTATCATTTTTGCTTATTGTTTTAGGATGGCTGGCCGTGTGCCTAATTAACTGTCAGGAAAAATTGGTTAGAGCACGACCAACCAAATTTAATTACAGCCATTTATCGCGAAGAACACCGCACATGATATCTTTGGTCCATGCTGGAGAGCCGTTCCCTAGACGTTCAAATTCTTTAAATTGCCCTTTCGTGACCTGTTTTTTAAACCACTTTGTACGTGAGCTGAGGTTGTACCTATCCGCAACTTTTAACTTAACGATGCCTTTCTCTATCTTATTGATATCACCTTTAATGGCACATGCTTCTATCTGTCCAAAGATCTTGCCGATCTCCTGAGGTGACTTATTAGATGCTGGCATAGCTTTGGGAACCATTAATAATGATGTAAACGCAATTGCTGTAATGATCTTTTTCATGATTAGTCATATTCATTAATCGGTTATATTTCAGGCCGCAATACATAGTTATTGTCACTACGAAGCGATGTCTGCCACCTGCACGGATTGTCACAAATAGGGTGCCCTCTGTGACCATGGCAGGGCTTACCATTCCTTACCGCCTGAAACCACTAAATCGACGGTCGATCTTTTTATGTTCTTTTCTGTTAAAGCAGAGCAATAGCCCATTTTTTGATCATAAGTACATTGAATATCAAAATAAAAGACAGCGTCCTTTTTAGGGCCGAAAATAAAGGATGACCCACACGCAATAGCATAATGGACGGCATCCTTTATTTTAAATGGAGCATACACACCTCATCCTGACTTATCAAGTAAGCGAATATATACACGTGTGGCATTTTTACTATTTGAATAACGAAAATGTATTGAGAAGAAAAACAAATAGCATCTGTACTGCGCCGAACAGCCGAATCAACGAAAGATAGAAAATCAAAAAAACAATTATAGATTATAGGTTTAGATTAACCATAATGTGTTGTGTTGTGTTGTGTTGTGTTTTGTTGTGTTGTGTTGTGTTGTGGTACCTTAAAATAAAAAAACGCCTGATGAAATACATCAGGCGTTTAAATTTAGACATGTGAATCCATATCAGGATACGTTACTAAACAACACGAAAACGGCTCATCGCTTGTTGAAGGTTCACTGCTAACTGGCTCAATTCATGGCAAGCCTGCGTTGTATGGCCTGAGCCTTCTACCACTTCTGCTGAAGATTCATTGATTTTAGCGACACTTCGGCCAAGCTCTTCCGTCACTGAATCTTGCTCGCTACAAGCACTTGCAATTTGCACACTCATATCAGCAATTTTCCCTACAGTGACCTCGATAGATTGAATCTTATCCCCTGTGTTCTGGCTCTGCTGGACACAGGAATGAATCAATGAACAACTTTCGTTGGTCGCTTCACGTGCCTCATTAGCACTTTTTTGTAGTTTTTCGATAATCGTAATAATTTCACCCGTTGAGTGCTGAGTACGACCAGCCAATGTTCTTACTTCATCAGCGACAACGGCAAAGCCTCGGCCTTGATCTCCGGCTCGTGCCGCTTCAATGGCCGCATTCAAAGCAAGAAGGTTAGTTTGCTCTGCAATACCTCGAATCACATCAACAACCATGCTGATGTTTTCAGATTCTTTCACAAGCTGTCCAACCAAAGCGCCTGCATTTTCAATTTCCAGTGACGCACTTTGGATATGTTTGATGGTTTGCGTGACTTCCGCCGCCCCCTCAGCAGCCTCGATATTCGCTTCTGATGCAGATGCTGATGCCACTTCAGTGTTGCTCGCCACTTCCGCTACCGTCGCTTTCATTTGATCCATGGCTGTTGCAACCATGGTGATCTCATTTTGCTGTTCACTCATACCAACAGATGATTGAGCGGCAACAGCGCTAACTTCTTCGACCGCAGAGCTAAGCTGAGTTACCGCCGCAACAATCTCTTCAATTAAACTGCGCAAGTTTAGCTGCATCGTAATGCTAATATCAGCTAATTTGCCTAATTCATCGTTACCAATTTCATCACGTTGAATCTTGTGTGTCA
Organism: Photobacterium sanguinicancri; assembly: GCF_002265265.1. Classification (GTDB taxonomy): domain Bacteria; phylum Pseudomonadota; class Gammaproteobacteria; order Enterobacterales; family Vibrionaceae; genus Photobacterium; species Photobacterium sanguinicancri. The sequence continues at coordinate 735 of NZ_NOIF01000227.1, read as the reverse complement.
GATCACCGCCAGCAATAGCTTGTGATTGTGCCATCACTAAATTTAATGGACGACAAATTTGGCGAGTAAGGAACACATTCGTCATAACCATAAATACAATCAGGCCAATAATGCTCATGATGGTCATGTTAATTACGCTCGCAACACTAGCCAGCATAGAAACTCGGTTGCTAGCAACAAAACTAAGGTTCATTTCTAACAATGCATTCATAGACACATCAAGCTTGTTAAACTCGTCAAAAGTACCCGCAAGAATAGGCTGCGCTGTTGCCATATCACCACGACTGGCCGACTCATCAAAACCATTTAGCGCTTGATTATAAGCACGCCATGATGACATTACGTTATCAAATATATGTTGTTCATCGTTTGAAGCGACAGTCGCACCATACGCCGCTAGCATTCTTTCTATTTCTTGTCTCTGCTCATTGGCTTTAGTGATACGAGTATGGATTTGATCAAGCTCTTTGTAAGTCAAAATAGCATATTGTGTACGACGGGCGTATGACATCTCAAACATAATGTCTTCAACACTTAACACGCTTGGTAAAGTCGAATCCGTAAAGTTAATAACACCATTTCTTACAGTATTAAGTTCACTATTGATGAACAGACCAAATCCAATCAATATCATTACGATCGCAGAAAAGACACTGGCAATTTTTTTGCCAATGGAAAAATTTCGAAAAGTTAGCACTGGAAAACCTTATTTATATAAATATAAGCATTTAAAGG
>NZ_NOIF01000226.1 GCF_002265265.1 Photobacterium sanguinicancri | reverse complement strand
CATATGGATAATTACACACACAGCGAGTAGCGCAATTTCCATTTCCACTTTCTTGAAAATGGCTCACAAAACCACATGAGAATAAATGTTGTTTATTTTATATCTACGGTGAAATTATCATCTTTAACACTAAGTATGATTTCATCAATAGGACTATTGACTGAAAGCCTATTTAATATATTAGTTGACAATATTGGCAATAGTGTTTTTTGTATATTTTGCTGAATAATACGAGCACCAGCACTTGGCTCATGTGATAAGTCAATTAAACAGTTGATAATATCATCGCTATATTCAAAGTGCGCACCGTAATTTTTTTCAAAACGTTTCACTAATCGGTTTAGCTGTAATTGAGCAATGTCTTTTAATACAGTCTGTGTTAGTGGGAAAAAGGGGATAATATTCATCCGTCCTAAAAATGCAGGCTTAAATGCTTTTAACAATTCATCTTGCAACGCATCCGTTAACCCTTTTGGACTTGGCATCATGTCAGGATCTTCGCAAAGCTGCATGATCAAGTCAGTACCTATATTCGAGGTAAGAATAATAATCGTATTTTTGAAGTCGATATCTCGCCCTTCACCATCCTTTATCGTCCCTTTGTCAAAAACTTGATAGAAAATATCTTGAACGCCTGGATGAGCCTTTTCTATCTCATCCAATAAGACCACGCTATAGGGTTTTCTCCGGACAGCCTCAGTGAGCACTCCCCCTTCACCAAACCCAACATAGCCAGGAGGCGAACCAAGTAACAATGAAACCTTATGCTCCTCTTTATACTCTGACATGTTAATTGTCGTAATGTGTGCTTCACTACCGTAAATTTGCTCAGCTAAAGCTAATGCCGATTCAGTTTTCCCTACACCACTTGGACCTGACAACAAAAAGACACCGTTGGGTTTATTTTCATCATTTAGGTTGGCACGTGAAATCTTAACGACTTCAGCTAAATGATCTAGTGCATGATCTTGCCCTATAACACGTTGCTTTAAATGTTTTTCAAGTGACAATATTTGTTCAATTTCATCCGACTGCATGCGTCCTACAGGAATTCCCGTCCAGTCTGCAACCACTTCTGCAATTAAGTGTTCATCAACCTCAAAGAACACCATAGGTTCATTATTGATTGCAAAAGATTGTTTGATCGCCACTAATTCTTCATGAGCTTGTGGCTGTTCATTGCCTTCAAGCAGTTCAGCTACTAATAAATGCGCTTGCTCTACCTGCGTTTTTTCAAGTTGCCAGTTGTTGTTGTAGATATGAAGTTCTGTTTCTTTTTCGTCATGCTGTCGTTTCAGTTCAGCGATTTGCTCTTGGTGAGGTGAACCCGTTATTTGCTCCTTTTCCAACTGATTAATTTCAACAAGCTTTTGTTCAAGTGCTTTTGTTAATCGCTCAACCTTTGCAGGAGTTGTTGCTTGGCTCATTGCTACGCGAGCACACGCAGTATCAAGTAACCCCACAGCTTTATCCGGTAGCTGTCGCCCACTAATGTAACGATTCGATAATTTAACGGCGGCTTGTAACGCCTGATCGGTAATACTCACTCCATGGTGTTTTTCCATCACGGGAAGTAAACCGCGCAACATAGCAACTGCAAGGTCTTCACTCGGTTCTTCAACCTTTACCACTTGGAATCGGCGAGCTAACGCCGCATCTTTTTCAAAGTACTTTTTATATTCAGCCCAAGTCGTTGCCGCAATCGTTCTAAGTTCACCACGAGCGAGTGCAGGCTTTAAGATATTAGCCGCATCACTTTGACCAGCTTGCCCCCCACTCCCTACCATGGCATGTGCTTCATCGATAAATATTATGATAGGGACTGGCGAAGATTTAACTTCTTGAATAACTGATTTCAGTCTATTTTCAAATTCCCCTTTCATCCCCGCCCCCGCCTGAAGCAACGCAAGATCAAGAGAACGAATAGCGATCCCTTTTAAGCTATCAGGGACATCGCCAGCTACAACTCGTAAAGCTAGACCTTCGACAACGGCCGTTTTTCCGACCCCAGCTTCACCCGTTAATATCGGATTATTTTGACGGCGACGAGACAAAATATCGATCATCTGACGAATTTCATCATCTCGTCCAACAATAGGATCAATCTCGCCACTTCTAGCTTGCTCTGTGAGATCCATCGTAAATTGCTCTAACGCAGGTAAAGCACTGGATGAGGTTGCTGATGATGCTTCACTCGCTACGCTGTTATTCAATTCAGGCCAAATATGTAATAGCTTTGCGGGTTCTATTTTTGTAATTTCTTGACTATATAAGCTAACAAAAGAAGACAAGCTTTCATCAGCTGACAGTGCATAAAATAAATGGACAATACCAAGACTGTTATCACCAAATTCAATCGTCGCGGCGAGCCATGCCTGTCGAAGTAAAGTAACCGTATGAATCGCTAAACCAGGAGCATCCTCACAGCCTGTTTGTAGGCGTTCAAGCCTAACCAATAAATCATTCTTGAGCTTTGCATCATCGATTGCAAAGAATTGACTTACTGCTTTATATTCAGTGGTTTGTGCGTCCAAAATACAACACAGCCAGTGCAACACTTCTACGCTTGAGTGGCTACGAGAATTTGCTAATGCGGCACTAGATTCCAGTGTCCTTTTTGCGTCAGGTGTGAGTTTTTCCACCAACGACTTCAACGTCATTGTCGACATAGATTACCTTTAGCTAATACTAATTAATTGAAATTTTCACTGGCTTAGTCGCAAGTAAAGACGACATGCCGAGCATCGCGCTCAGACCTAATTGGGTTTCACTTCCCAGAGCGGCCAATGGAAGATCGGCATAATACGTTTGTACCTCCCAATCCACCTGCGTGGACTGCGGGACAAAATGCCGGGCAAGATTATTTAGGCGGGTCATTAAAACGCTTTTTTGGATAAGTCGTCGTGTTAGCTGTGCATCTTGTACGTAAAGCACAATCCTAATTGCGGCATTAACATTCCAAACTTGCTTACCCAATACCGTTGTTCGGCCTAATTGAGCGTGAAGTCCGTCAGGTTCAGCTCGTGAGCATAATGCTGTTTGTTCATTACCTTGAAGTGGGATCCACCGTCCAACAAATTCATCAACATCAACATCACATTTAAGCGTGTGAGAAATAATGGCTTTCATAGATGCGACATTTCGCACCGTTTTAGCCAGCAACCCTCCCCAATAAATATCACTATCATCGATAGAACCTGTTAACGATTGGAGTGCTTGATGTATATCTGTTGGTTGCCCCCATAGGTGACGTTGATGATGAACTGAATACTGATATTTCTCCCAAGATCGATAATAGAGGGAAATAAGTCGGTGATTAAACAAATCAAGAAAATCTCTTAACGCGTAATCCTTACGTTTCATACGCTGCAAAATCAATTCGGTATAATGCTGAGGTAATACCCCTGCAACCCCCGTTAATCCAAAAGAGCTGACCTCTAATGTTAAACCCTCGCCACTTTTTTCAGGTCGAACAGTCACTTCATTGGCTGCAAAGCCAAGATGCTGCGATGCAACAAACCGTATTGTTTCATCATCAATAAATGCATCAGAACCTAATTCGAAATGGCCATCAGTACTAATATAGTGTCGATGTAGGGCATATATTACTTCGTAAAGTTCTCGTCCTTGAAAGTCTGTTAAATCAATCGCTTTACTCACAGCAGTACCTTCCCACCAGCCGTCGCTGGCCACTCATGAAAAGCTTGCTCTTGTCCATACAGCCACACCCGAAGGCGAGTGAAACTGTTCACAGCCGCGTATTGCGCAAAAAAATGGGCTAATACATTGCTGAACAAAAATACCATGGGTTCTTGTACGTCATTAATTGAAAAAGTGAGGTCGATATCAGACCCATGACAGAATCCTACACGCCCTTCTTGATTCACTCGTGCCGTTGCAGGTGTAACCTTCAACCCAACAATGGCATCAATCAGCACTTTTGTTTGGGGGGAGGCTTTAAAATCATATAGCCTTAATGTTTCTTTCAGCGTTGCCAGACTATTTCCATCAGTAAAGCTATTGAGTGTTAATAACTTCGCTAGCTGCCAGCGGGTGCTATCATGTAACCGAGGGCGAATAGGTTCTGTTGGCGGAAATAAACAACGTACCTTTTCAAATACGTCACCTTGCTGCGTTAAAAAAACTTTAGGCTGCCCGCCACCAAATGGAAGTCGAGAAGCTAAATTTCGATTACTACACAGGGTCTCTATTTTTAAGCTCCACCGATCTTTTTCAGCAGGATCAAAATGTTTGGAATAGCGATCGACTATTGATATGAATGTTTCACGGCCGGGTTCGTCAAACCCACCCGCCCAATTCACATCTTCTCGACGAATATTCCAGTACAACTCACTGTCAGATAAATAATTGGGATGTTCCCCACCATAAAACGGCATCACTTCAACTTCCGTGTTATGCCAGTTGTAAGCAGTGACACGCTCAACGCTGATCACTTCATTTGCTTCAGATTGATTATATGACGGGACAATCGGGTATTCATGACTCACGTGATCAAGCGCGATCGGCTCAACCTGTTTTTCAAATAAATTAATAACGGGCACACACCCCAGCAAGACATTTTCTTTTGCTAGCTGCTTCACCATAAGATCTGATGGCTCATCGAAGTAAATGAATAATTCAGCCTCATCACTATCCCCAAACCAACGAGGTTCGAGATCAACTAAGTCAATGAATAGAAACTTCTCTGGCAATAAGAAATACTCGACTAACAGCCTATAACCAGAAAAACTTTGCTGACGATATGGAATAACAGATTGCTGCGCCTCAAACCCAGTCGCTTTAATGTGCTTTGAACTGATGTACTTAACATTCTGAGGGTGATTTTTAGGAACAATTGCAATCCCGACGGCATAACGTAACAAATAGAGATAGAGTTGATAGCTAATATGAGAAAGCCCGCCTAAATGGAACCTCAATGAAGAAAAAGCATGATGGCTTAATCGATGATCACCATCTGTTCCTGTTAATTTCAGCTTAAGTACCGAGCGGGCTGCCCGATTAAAATGCGGTTCAGGGGCGTGAAATGGGGAGTTCTCGAAGCTCACTTGGCTCAAGTCAAACGGCCATAGCTCAGCCGAGTAGCTAGTTTGAAAATGGCAACGCTTGAAATGATCTGCAACCAGTTCAACTGATTCACCTTTATCAATAGAGAAACCGACACCGATGTTATCTTTTGCTGCCATTTTAATCACACTCATAGAGGGGATCGTGGCATGATAGTCAGGATAAAGTTGACCAATCAAGGCTTCCGTCAATTGCGGATAGCTGTCATCTAAATTACGTCTAATTTGCGCCGTTAATAAAGCAAAGCCTTCCATCATTCGTGATGCGTGCGGGTCTTCAATTTGACTATCACTCAATCGTAAACGACCTGCTATTTTTGGATGCTTCTCCGCATACTCAGCCCCCATTTTTCGCATGTAGGCCAGTTCACGATTGTAATATTTTAATAAATCATCGCTCATTTTAAGACTCCTCTACCTTGATCCCTAAACTCACTGGCTCAACTTCGGAATCGAAAACAAGTTCTTCTTGTTCAGTTCCAACACGAAATATGGCTTGAATTCGAAGTCGTAACACACGATCTTCCGGCGCGCCGTCTTCTAATACAGTGACAAAAACAGCATCAAATCGAGGTTCAAATCGAGTTATCGTTTCTTCTACAATTCGGCACAAGTAGCTACGCCCATCACTGCTACTAAATGGCATCGCAGAAAAGTCAGGTAAACCGTAATTCATCACTGAAATATCTAGTTCTTCCAAATGTTTCGACCACGTAAGCCAAGAACGGCGAGAATTGAGCAACCACTCGATATCTCTACGCACACTATCTTTTAGCGCCTGTAAGCTATAGGTAATAGGTTGTTCCGTTGTAATTTCCGGTGTGTCATCAATGAGATTATCCAATAGCGATGGTTTTAACGGCACATACATGATTTAGTATCTCGTCAACGTTAAGCCATTTTTTCCATTAACTCACACTGAGCAAGAGGAAGCGCTTCATCGCCAACTAACCACATCTTTTGACCTTGGCCAATAACAACGGGTGTATTGGGTAATTCCACCCAGTCCGTTTCACGCGCCAATTTTTGAGCATCGGTTTTACTGTCAATATAGGTTATAGGAAGAAACGCATCACCACTTGGCCCATCAATAACTTCGATGCTAACCTTGCGCCAAATATATTCAACTAAGGACGTTATTGGCATAAATTGCAGATGAGATACTTCAGAAAATGGAACAAGATAATATTGCCCATCGGTCCCGAACAACTCGATATAACCCGCCAAACTATCATCAAGATCTCGACAGTCAGGTACGCTAATATTGTTAACGGTAAAAGCAGACTTGCAACGCTCTAACTCTAATTTTTCCGCGTGCTCTTTTACCCCAGAATCATCTTTTCGGCATCGAGCCACATTTAAAGCAACCAAACTTTCAAAACTTTTAACTTCACCCTTCAATAGCTGAACAGTGGCGTTTCCTGAAAAGAAATCTGCTCTTGCTTGTGCCGCATGAATAAGTTGACGCAGGTTATTTCCACCGACTAGATACTCAGGGTATTGTTTTATCAACAGCGACAATTGCTGATCTGCCCGCTCAAGTTGCCCATCAATACAAAGAAGCTCAATAAAATTGCTACGTAAATCACTATCTTTCGGTTGAGATTTAAGAACATCCATATAATCACAGAGAATATCTTTAATACTTTCCTGCTGTAAGCGAATATTTAAGCTTTCCATAA